>JBFMCD010000037.1:0-18002 GCA_040754885.1 Acidobacteriota bacterium | reverse complement strand
GTTGTCCTCGCCGCCGCCCTCGACTACCCTGCCGCGATGATCGCAGCCGCCGTCCTCGCGACCCTCACCGCGCTGTCCCCGCTCATTCCCGATCCGAGGGTGGGCGCATCGACGTGGCGTCTTGTGCCTGTGGAGGGCGCCGCTCCGGCCGAGGGCGCGGCCGGGTTCCTCGTGGAGCTGCCGGATGCTCCGGACGACGCGTGGCTCGCCCGGGTGGTGGCGCTCGGCGGGCGCGGTGTTCCCCTCGTGGCGCTCGCTCCGCCGCCCCCGGAGCTGCGCGAGTACTTCGACGCGGTGGCGGCCGGGCCGAGAGCCGATCCGCTCGCCGCGGCGTCGATCGGTCTGCCGTGGGTCGCCGAGGCGAGCGAACCCGCCGAAGTCGTTCGGGCGCTCGCGGCCGGGGCCGCGGCCGCTCTGGTACCGGCGCGGCTCACGGGCCTCGCGGCCGAACTCGAGGGACTGCTGCCCGAACCGCAGGCGGCGCGCAGCGGGGGCGCGGAACTCCCGACCGCGATGCGGTCGCGTGACCTGACGACCGTGGTCGGCATCCCGGCGGGGTTCGCGGGAGGGCGAGTCGTCCTGCCCGGATCGTGGTACGCCGCTGCACGACTCGCCGGCGGCGGGCTGCTGCCGCTCGATGCCCAGGGTCTGGACGCGACGGTGTCCGTGCCGCCGAGCCCGGGCGGCGGCGTGCTGATCGCCGAGCGTCCGCCCGAGGCGGTGGCGCGGATCGGTGTCGTGGAGGTTTCGGCCGACCGTCTGCCCACCGTGGCGGAGGTGCTGGCGCGCCACCACCGCGCCGCGGCAGCGCAGGAGCGCAGCTTCTCCCGCTGGCGGGCGACGCAGCGCCTCACCGTGCGGGTGTGGGTTGGCGAACTGTCGCGCAGCTTCGAGGTGACGTTCGAAGGGCCGGCGTTCCACGAGCGCGGCGCCGGCACCGACTGGGAGATCGCCTCGGCCTGGGTGGACGGCGTGGCGTGGAGGGTCGACGACCTGCCGGACCTGCCCCTGCTCGAACCGGAACGGCCGCCGGTGCCGCCGCTCGCGGTGCGCCTCGATCCCGGGTGGCGTTACAGCCTGCACGGGCTCGAGGAGCGCGGCGGGCGTGTGTGCTGGGCCGTCGGGTTCGAGAGCGCGGTGGGCGCACCCGGCGCGCGTCGCCGGGGCCGCGCCCTGCTCGACGCGGCGTCGTTCGACCTGGTGGCGCTCGAGGAGAGCGCGGAGGGACTCGCCGGCGACGTCCGTTCCACCCGTTCCGCGGCGTCGTTCGATCCGGTCGAGGCCGAGGGTGGGCAGCTGTGGCTGCCCTCGTCGGTGGTCGCCGACGACCTGATGACCGCGTTCGGCGGGAGCGCCACCGTCCACCGCGAACTGACGCTGCGCGAGTTCGTCGTCGAGCCGGCGGAGTTCGCGGCGGAGCGCGCGGCCGCCTGGGCCCGCCCGCAGCGCATGCTCCGCGACACGCCTTCCGGCGTCGTGCCGCTCGTCCCGGACGGCCGCGGCGGTCGCGTCGCCGGCGGAGGGCCGCCGCCGCGCCAGCGATTCATCATCGGCGGAGTGATCGTGGACCCGGGAATCGAGACGCCGATTCCGTACGGCGGACTGCAGATCCAGGACTTCCGCTTTCGCGGGCGCGACGAGCAACTGCGCGCGCTGATCGCCGGCGTGGTCAACGACGTGGCGTGGTCACGCCGCTTTGGGGCGACGGAGGTCACGGCGCGCGCCTTCCTCCAGGCGCTGGCGTTCGAGAGCGAGTTCAACGTCGCCGGCGAGGAGGTCGAGGAGCAGGCCGTGGAACTGCGCCGGCAGCGCGTCGGCGTCGGCGTGGCGCGAAGCCTCGGGCCGGTGCGCGTGGCGCTCGACGCCGGTGTCGACCGGCTCGACTTCTCGCGAGCCGACACCACCGACGCGGGCTTCGTTCTTCCGGACGACGGCTGGGAGTGGAACGCGCGCGCGGAGGCCACGGCGGCGTTCGGAGCGACGACGGTGACGGCTTCCGCCGAGCAGGGGTGGCGGCCCGGCTGGGAGGCGTGGGGGCTCGGCGGTACGGAAGAACCGAAGAAGCGTCTTCGGCGAGGGCGCCTCCTGGTCGTGCACGAGACGGCGCCGCTGCCCATGTCCAAGCTTCACCTCGACGCGGAGCTGCTCGTGGGCGACGGGCTCGACCGCTTCTCGGCGTTCGCGCCGGGCCGCTGGGCGGCGGCCCGGATCCGTGGCGTGGCCGCCAACCGGTTCCTCGCCGACCGGCTCGCCATCGCGCGGGCGTCCCTCTCGCTCCCCCTCGCGCCGAAAGTGCGTGTCGAGGGAGGCGTGGATCTCGCCTGGGTGCGCGACCCGTTCTCCGGGTATCACGCGCGGCCGGTGAACGGCGTCGGTGTGTCCGCATCGTTTCCCGGACCGTGGCGCACGCTGGTCCAGGCCGGGCTGGGCGTGCCGCTGACCACGCCGGGCGCGCGCGCCGTCACCTTCGAACTGTTCGTGCTGCGGCCGTTGGGCCGGTCGGGAGGTCGGGCGCGCTGATTTGCGCCGGCGCGCCGTCGGCGGACCTCTCGCTTCGTTGCGCTTCGCTCGCGCGCTCTGCAATCGGCGCACCGGCGGCCGCGCCACCCCGCGGCTCCTTCCCGACGGATGCCGAGACGGAATCAGTCGACGTCGAGCGGCCGGCCGCGAGCCTGCCAGGAGAGGATGCCGCCCTTGAGGTTGCACACGCGCGGGAAGCCGAGGTCGAGCAGCCAGTTCATCGCGCGCGTCGACCGGCGGCCGGACCGGCAGACGAGGAACAGCGGCCGCTCCCGATCCAGGGAGGGCGCCGCCTCGATGATCGAGCGCAGCGGCAGGTTGCGGGCGCCGGGGAGGTGGCCGCGCTCGTACTCTTCCGCCTCGCGGACGTCGAGCACGACCGCCTCGCGCTCGTGGGCGCGCAGCGCCTCCTCGAACCCCTCGACGGTGAGGTGGCACATCGGGTGCCGGTCGCCCGGGGAGTAGGGCGGGAGCGTCGCGTCGTACGGGTGCTTGACCAGGGCCTGGCACTCGGCGAACACGCGCACGTCGCACTCGTAGCAGCACACCGCCGGGTCGATGCGGTGCGCGAACAGCCAGTCGATTGCCTCTTCCTGGGCGAGGAAGTGGTCGGCGCCGAGCGTCGCCTCGAAACCCGACTGGCGCATCACCTCTCGAACCGGCGCGCGGACCTGGACCATGAACACGTCACCGCCCTGATCCCGATACAGACGCAGCAACCCCTCGAGCATTTCGACGCCGGAGATGTCGAGCCGGTTGACGCCGTGCATGCGCAGGAGCAACAGGTGCTGGCCGGGATTCGCGCCGAGGTTGGCGAGGAGTTCGTCCTCGACGTGGCTGGCCGCGCCGAAGAAGAGCGAGCCGCGGATCGTGAGCACACCGAGTTGCGGGCAGGCGGAGGCCCCCGCCCGCTCGACGAAGTGGCGGAACTGCTCGTCCGGCACCACCGCTGTGACGCGCGGCAGGCTTTCCTCGTAGAGGTAGAGGGCGAGCGACAGGAGCACGCCGGAGAGGACGGCGAACTCGAGCGGCAAGAGGAGCGTCGCGACCAGCGTCGCCACGAGGATCGCGCCCTCGGTCCTCGACGTGCGCAGCACGCGGCGAATCCCCTCCCGGTCGATCATGTTCCACGACACCAGCATGAGCAGTCCGGCCAGCGCGGCGCTGGGCAGGAACGCCGCGAACGGGCCGAAGGCGAGGATGGCGGCGAGGACGAAGAGTCCGGCGAAGACGCTCGACATTGCCGTCCGCGCTCCGGCCTGGTGATTGACCGCCGAGCGTGTGAAGGAACCCGAGCAGGTGTAGCCGGAGAGCAGCCCGGTGGCCACGTTCGCCAGCCCCTGGCCGACGAACTCCTGGTTGATGTCGAGCCGCTCTCCGGTGGACCTGGCGATCGCGCGGGCGATCGACACCGCCTCGAACAGGCCGAGCACGGCGACCGCCAACGCGCCGACGAGCAGCTGCTCGAACAGGTCGCTCGCGAGCAGCGCCGGCAGGTCGATCGGCGTCGGTGCCGGAAGGGACCGCGGCACGGCGCCGACGACCGCGACGTCGGCCACGATGCCGGCCCCGACGGCGGCGCCGGCCAGCACCATGGCGATCAGCGCTCCCGGAAGCTTGCGCAGGAAGCGGTTGGTGAGCAGCGTGACGGCGATCGCCCCGAGGCCGACCGCCAGCGTCGGCACGTGGAGGTTGGGGATTTCCCGGATCGCAGCCGCGAGGAGGTGATGGAACCTCGTCGCCCCGCCCTTCGGAACCCCGAGCAGCGAAGGCAGTTGGCCGACGGCGATGAGCACCGCGGCGCCGGCTGTGAAACCGAGGAGCACCGCCCGGGAAGCGAAGTTGACCAGCAGGCCGAAACCGGCGAAGCCGAAGAAGATGCGGAACGCGCCGACCAGCACGGCCATCAGGCTCGCGGCGACGAGGAACTCGGGGGAGCCGAGCGGCACGAGGGGCGCGAGGATCGAGAGTACGAGGATCGAGGCGGCGTTGGTCGGCCCGGTCGAGAGGTGGCGCGACGATCCCCACAGTGCGCCGACGATCGAGGCGACGACCGCGGAGTACAACCCGTACGACGCGGGCAGGTGGGCGATCGCGGCGTACGCCATCGCCTGCGGCACCGCCACCACGGCGACCGTGAGCCCGGCGACCACGTCGGGGCGGAGGTCGCCCACGCTCCACCCGGCCAGGACCGGTACCGGTCTGGACAGGTAACGTGCGAGGCGTTCGAGTTGGGTCGCCACCGGCGGTCGTCTCCCCGCAAAGCATACCGCCGCCTCGATGCGGCCCTGGCGGCGCCGCCCCGGGTCGGGCACACTGCGCCGGTGGAACGTACGCGCGCCGCCGCGATCGCCGAGGGGCTGTTCGCGGTCGTGGTGTGGGGCGCGTCGTTCATCGCCACCAAGGTCGCCCTGCGCGAGGTCCGGCCCGAGACCGTCGTGTGGCTGCGCTTCGCGATCGGCGTCGCCGTCCTCGCGGCGGCGGTAGGCGCGCGCCGGCAGTTCGCCAGGGTCGGTCCGGCCGAATTCGGCCGCTTCGCCGTGCTCGGTTTCATCGGCATCACGTTCCACCAGTGGCTGCAGTCCACGGCGCTGCTCACCTCGCGCGCCTCGACGAGCGGCTGGATCATCGCCGCCACGCCGGTGTTCATGGCCCTGCTCGCCCGGGCGGCGCTCGGCGAGCGCCTCGGATGGCTGCGCTGGGGCGGCATCGCCCTCGCCGGCTTCGGGGTGCTGCTGGTCGTGACGAAAGGGCAGCCGGCGGCGGCGCTCGCGGGGAGCTTCGGAGACCGGGGCGACCTGCTCATGCTCCTCTCGTCTCCGAACTGGGCGGTGTTCTCGGTGCTCTCCCGGCGCCAGCTCTCGCGTCACCCCGCGGCGCGGCTCATGCTCTACGTCATGGCCAGCGGGTGGATCCTGAGCACGGTGCCGTTTCTCGCGGGCGCCGGGTTTCCCGACGTTGCACGTCTCGGATCCGGCGGCTGGGCGGCGATCGCCTTCCTCGGAGTCGCGTGCTCGGGGCTCGCCTACATCGCCTGGTTCGACGCGCTCGAACGGCTGCCGGCCGCGCAGGTCGGGGCGCTGCTCTACCTCGAACCTCTGGTGGCGATGGCCGTCGCAGCCGCGATCCTCGGCGAGGCGGTCACGGCGGCGATGGTCGCAGGCGGAGCCGTGATCCTCTTGGGCGTGTGGATCGTCGACCGCGCCCCGCGCTCGTGACCGCCGTCAGGGTGTGACGATTCGCACACATTTTCAGTGAATACCCTTCACACAGTGACATTCATCACGCCAGACGTGAAGGTGGATGGATATGGTCATGGCTGAAAGGGGGGGACATGAACGGCACCATGAGACGGAAGGCGGTCGCCGCGCTGGGATTCGCCGCGAGCCTCGCGCTGGCCTCGCCCGCACAGTCCGATCACACCGTGCGCGGCGTGGTCCAGTCGAAAGGGACGGGGCCGCACGCGAAGCTGCGCTGGCAAGGCCCCGGAACATGCCTGCGGTGTCACGACAGCGAGGCCCGCCAGGTGTTCTTCTCCGACCACTACCAGTGGTCGGGCGACGCGCCGTTCATCGTCGGCTCCGACGGGCCGCAAGGGAAGATGACGGCGATTAACAGTTACTGCGGCAACATCACGGGAAACTGGGGGGGGTGCTCGAAGTGTCACGTCGGCGTCGGGGCGGTGCCCGAGCCGCAGCCGAGCCAGGCGCAACTCGCCAACATCGACTGCCTGCTCTGCCACCAGAAGGAGTACAAGCGCAAGAAGGTCGGCGACCAGTGGGTCCCGGACACCGAAGCGATGACCATCACCATGGACCAGGCGGTGCGGACCGTGCACCAGCCGGTGCGCGCCAACTGCCTGCAGTGCCACGCCAACGGCGGCGGCGGCGACAACTACAAGCGGGGCGATCTGGCGATGGCGCATGCCGCGACCTCCGACCGCGCCTTCGACGTGCACATGGCGACCACCGGCGCGAACCTCGCCTGCCAGTCGTGTCACGACTTCGAGGACCACCTCGTGGCCGGCAGGGGATCCGACCTTCGGGTCACCGAGTCCACGGCGCCGATCGGCTGTTCGACCTCGAGCTGCCACACCGACAAGTCGTCGCTCAGGGGGCACGACAACGAAACGATCGGCCGCCACGTCGCGAGGGTGGCGTGCCAGACCTGCCACGTCTCGACGTTCGCGCGCAACGCCGCGGACACGACGGCAACCGAGGCGACCGAAACCTACCGGAACTGGCTCGAACCGCACCCGACACCGTCGGGGCAGATCCACCCGACGGTGACGCTGGCCAACGACCTCAAGCCGAAGTACTTCTTCTGGAACGGCCACTCGACCGGAGTGAGCCTCTTCGACGAGGTCTCGCCCGATCCCGTCACCGGTCGCTACACGACGTCCAGGCCGGTCGGAGCGATCGACGAGTCGGCGAGCAAGCTGTTCCCGTTCAAGGTCAAGGCGGCGAACTACCCGCTCGCGACGCGCGTCAACCAGCTCGTCGCGCTCGACACCAAGGTGTACTTCGCCACCGGCGACGCCCAGGCGGCCACCGTTTCAGGCCTGGTCAACATGGGCTTCTCCCCGTCCGAGCCGGTGGCGTGGGTGGAGACCGACACCTATCAGCTCATCACCCACGAAGTGCGGCGGGAGGAACAGGCGCTGCAGTGCGCCAACTGCCACGGCACCACCACGCAGATGGACCTGAAGGGCGAACTCGGCTACGCGCTCAAGGCGCCCCAGTCCACCGTGTGCGTCCAGTGCCACGGCCAGAAGGAGCGCAAGTCGTTCACCGAGCTGCACAACAAGCACGTCAAGGACAAGAGGTACGACTGCTCGTGGTGCCACTCGTTCTCGCGCCCGGAGCGGGGTCTGCGCATGCCCTGACGAGCGCCGTGAGGGCCGGGTGGTGCGGGCGGGCCGGATGGTCCGCCCGCACTGCTCTCGACAGCGTCGGAAACAGAATCGCGCCGGCGCTGTTACGATGTGCGGCGGCATCACGCCGCCGAGGAGATCCGAATGTCCCGACTCGCCGCGTTGTCCCTGACCGTGTTGCTCGCCCCTGCGCTCGCCACGGCCCAGCAGTCGCCGGTGGTGGCGACGCTGGACGGCGCGCCGATCACCCGCGCCGAGCTCGAGGGCCGGCTCAAGTCGAGGCTGCTCAAGGTCCGGCAACAGGAGTACGACATCCTCAACGAGGGGCTGCGCGAGCTCGCCTATGCCAGAGCGCAGGAACGCGAGGCGGCGCGCCAGGGCATCTCCGTCGCCGCGCTGTACAAGAAGAACGTCACCGACAGGGTCGCGGCGCCGGCCAAGAGCGAGGTCGACTCGTTGCTCAACCGCTTCCGCAGCCAACTGCCGCCGGACGAGGCGCAGGCCCGCACGCAGATCGAGGCGTTCCTGCGCGAGCGCGCCGAACAGGAGCGGGCGGACGCCTACCGCAACGAGCTGCTCGCCAAGGCCAACCTCAAGGTCATCCTCGAGCCGCCGCGCGCCGAGGTGGTCACAGCGCCCAACGATCCGACGATCGGGCGCGCGGACGCGCCGATCACCGTCATCGAGTTCTCCGACTTCCAGTGCCCGTACTGCGAGCGCGGCCAGGCGGTGGTCAAGCAGCTGCGCGGCGAGTACGGCGACAAGGTCCGCTTCGTCTTCAAGCAGCTGCCGCTGCCGATGCACGGCCAGGCGCGCCTCGCCGCCGAGGCTTCGCTGTGCGCCAACGACCAGGGCAAGTACTGGGAGCTGCGCGAGTGGATGTACGCGAACCAGAGCAAGATCTCGACCGACGGCCTGAAGGCTGCGGCGGCCGAGCTGAAGCTCAACCCGGGACGCTTCGCCACCTGCCTGGACGGCACGACCCACGAAAAGCGGATCGACGAGGACATGGCGCAGGCGAACGGCCTGGGTGCCACCGGTACGCCGACGTTCTTCGTCAACGGCCGGATGCTCGAGGGGGCGCAGAGGATCGAGACGTTCCGCGAGGTGATCGACCAGGAGCTGGCGCGCGCCGCGGCGCGTTGACGCGGATCAACCCGGAAGGACCGAAATCGTATACCCTGCCGTCGCCCGCCGCCCGGCGGGCGAGGGAGGTCCGCCCATGCGCACGTTGTCGCCCCGCATCGCCGCCGTCCTGGTCCTCGCCCTGACGCTCGGGACCGTCACCACCGCGGAGCAGGCCAAGGCAGAGCCGAAGAAGGACGAGCTGATGTCGTCCGCGACGTTCTCCGGCCTGAAGTTCCGGTCGCTCGGCCCGGCCACCAAGTCCGGCCGGATCGGCGACATCGCGGTCGATCCCGGCAACCCCGCCCGTTACTTCGTGGCGGTCGCCTCGGGTGGCGTGTGGCGCACCGACAACGCCGGCACGACGTGGACGCCGGTGTTCGACAAGGAGGGCTCCTACTCGATCGGCTGCGTGACGCTCGACCCGCGCAACCCGCACACCATCTGGGTCGGGACCGGCGAGAACAACTCGCAGCGCTCCGTGTCCTGGGGCGACGGCGTGTACCGCTCAGACGACGGCGGCAAGACGTGGCGCAACATGGGGCTGAAGAAGTCCGAGCACATCGGCATGATCGCCGTCGACCCGCGCGACTCGAACGTCGTCTACGTCGCCGCGCAGGGTCCGCTGTGGGCGCCGGGCGGCGACCGCGGCCTGTACAAGACCACCGACGGCGGCGCGACCTGGAACGCCGTGCTCACCGTGAGCGAGAACACCGGCATCTCCGAGGTGTGGCTCGACCCGCGCGACGCCGACGTGCTGTACGCCGTCGCGTATCAGCGGCGCCGCCACGTGTGGACGCTGATCAACGGCGGGCCCGAGTCGGCGATCTACACGTCCACCGACGCCGGGAAGTCGTGGCGCAAGGTCACCGAGGGCCTGCCCAAGGTGGACCTCGGCCGGATCGGCCTGGCGATCTCGCCGGCCGACCCCGACGTGCTCTACGCCGTGGTCGAGGCCGCCGAGGACAAGAGCGGCGTGTTCCGCTCCACCGACCGCGGCGCGTCGTGGGAGAAGCGCTCCGACTACAAGTCCACCTCCGGCCAGTACTACAACGAGCTGTTCGCCGATCCCGCCGACGTGGACCGCGTGTACTCGATGGACACCTGGCTGCACGTCAGCGAGGACGGCGGCGCGACGTTCAAGCGGGTCGGCGAGCGGTGGAAGCACGTCGACAACCACGCCATGTGGATCGACCCGACCGACACGAAGCACCTGCGCGTCGGTTGCGACGGCGGCCTGTACGAGACGTGGGACCGGGGCGCGACGTGGGAGTTCAAGGCCAACCTGCCGGTGACCCAGTTCTACCGCGTCGCGGTGGACGACTCGAAGCCGTTCTACTTCGTCTACGGCGGCACCCAGGACAACAACACCCTGGGCGGCCCATCGCGCACCACGTCGGTGTCCGGCATCCACAACATGGACTGGTTCGTCACCACCAGCGGCGACGGTTTCGTCGCCGCAATCGACCCGACCGACCCGGCGATCGTCTACTCGGAGTCGCAGCACGGCGGACTGGTGCGCTACGACCGGCGCAGCGGCGAGGAGATCGACATCCGCCCGCAGGAAGGCAAGGGCGAGGAGCCGTACCGCTTCAACTGGGACTCGCCGCTGCTCATCTCCCCCCACGCGTCCACGCGGCTGTACTTCGCGGCCAACAAGGTGTTCCGCTCCGACGACCGCGGCGACACCTGGAAGGTGGTCAGCCCGGACCTGTCGCGGCGCATCGACCGCGACCGGCTCCCGGTCATGGGCAAGGTGTGGCCGGCGGACGCGGTGGCGAAGAACGCCTCGACGTCGTTCTACGGCAACATCGTCTCGCTCGACGAGTCGCCGAAGGCCGAAGGGCTGCTTTACGCCGGCACCGACGACGGCCTGGTCCAGGTGACCGAGGACGGCGGCGCGAACTGGCGCAAGGTCGAGACGTTCCCCTTCGTCCCCGAGCGCACCTACGTCTCGGACCTCACCGCCAGCCTGCACGACGCGGGGAGGGTGTACGCGGCGTTCGACAACCACAAGATGGGGGACTTCACGCCCTACCTGCTCCGCTCGACCGACCGCGGGAGGACGTGGACCTCGATCGCGGGCGACCTGCCCGCCGGCGAGGTGGTGTACTCGATCGCCGAGGATCACGTGGATTCGGACCTGCTCTTCGCCGGGTGCGAGTTCGGCGTCTACTTCACCGTCGACGGCGGCAGGCACTGGATCGAGCTGAAGGGCGGTCTGCCGACGATCGCGGTGCGCGACATCGCCGTCCAGCGCCGGGAGAACGACCTGGTGCTGGCGACGTTCGGGCGCGGCTTCTACGTGCTCGACGACTACACGCCGCTGCGCGGCCTCAAGCGCGCGGCGCTGGAGGCCGACGCGGCGCTGTTCCCGGTCGAGGACGCGCCGGCGTTCGTCGAGGCGAAGCCGTTCGGGTGGCGCGGCAAGGCGGACTTCGGCGACGCGCTGTACACCGCCGAAAACCCGCCGTTCGGCGCGACGTTCACCTACTACCTCGAGGAGGCTTTCAAGACCAGGAAGGAACTGCGCCACGAGGCGGAGAAGAAGGCGCAGGAGGCGGGCAAGACGCCGCCGTATCCAACGCTCGACGAGCTGCGCGCCGAGGCGCGCGAGGAGAAGCCGCAGGTGATGCTCGTGGTCAGTGACGCCGACGGCGCGGTCGTGCGGCGTATCCCGGCGGCGAACGAGAAGGGGATGCAGCGGGTCTCCTGGGATCTGCGCTTCCCGCCGTCGCTGCCCGCGAAGCCCGAGTCGGAGAAGGCGCAGAAGGACCAGTGGGACAGCCCGGACCTCGGCCCGATGGCCGTGCCGGGGACGTACTCCGTGTCGCTCGTGGCGCGCGCCGGCGGCGCGGTCACGCCGCTCGCGGGCCCGGTGCGCTTTGAGGTCGTGCCGCTGGGTCTCGCCACCCTGGGCGCGAAGGACCGCGCGGCGGTGCTGGCGTTCCAGGAGAAGACCGCGCGACTTCAGCGGGCGGTGCTCGGCGCCGGTGAGGTGGTCAAGGAGACCAAGGACACGCTCGAGCGGATCACGATCGCGCTGCGCGACACACCGGCGGCGTCGCCGGCGCTGTGCGAGCAGGCGCGCGCGATCGAGGCCCGGTTGCTCGACCTCGAGACCGCGCTGCGCGGCGACCGCGAGGGGGCGCGGCGGAACTACCCGACCTACCCGTCGATCACGGGCCGGGTGCAGGGGATCGTGTACGCGCACTGGGCCACCACGCAGGCGCCGACCGCGACCATGCAGCGCGCCTACGACATCGCGGCCGACGAGTTCACCGAGACGCTTGCCAGCCTGCGCCGGCTCGTCGAGGTGGACCTCGCCGCCCTCGAGGCGGCGATGGAGAAGGCGGGCGCGCCGCACACGCCTGGCCGCCTGCCGGAGTGGCAGAAGGAGTAGGGGAGAGGGAAGAGGGGAGAGCAAGACGCAAGGAGGGTTGGCGGGTCTCCACCTCTCCCTTGGGCGGGGAGAGGCAGTCCCCCTCTCCGCTCGTGCCGGACCCCGGTCTCAACCGCCCGACGCGGCGTCGTCGCCCTGCGAGCGGGCGAGCCAGGCCTCGAGGGGAGGCACCTCGTCGGCGGCGCGCGGGGTGCGCCGCGAGGGCGCCGAGCGCGGCGGGCGGGTGAAGTCCCCGGCCACGCTCTCGAGTTGGGCGCGCTCGACCGGCGGCAGCTCCGGCCAGCGGCCCGACAGCCACGTGACGCCGGCGAGGAAGGCGTTGGCGCGGTCGGTGTCCGGGCAGACCCGGCGGAGCAGCTCCCAGAACGCCTCGCCGTGGCCGCGGTGGAAGGCGTGCGCCAGTTCGTGGGCGACCACCGCCTCGAGCACCCAGCGCGGCATGTGACGCAGCACGGCGTTGAGCCGGATCGTCCGGCTGGCGCGGCTGTAGCTGCCCCAGCGGGCGCGCTGGGTGGTGACGAAGTGGACGCGCTCGACCTTCGGCTTGCGGGGAAAACGGCGGGCGACCTTGCGCGCCAGCTCGACCGCGTCCTCCTCGGCGTTGACCTGTCGCGCCCGCACCCGCTTGAGCAGCCTGCGCGCGAGGTCGGCGACGGAGGCATCCAGCGTCGCCTCGGGGATCCCGACCGGCGCGCTGACGCGCAGCGTGTCGCCGGCCAGGCGGGCGTTGACGTGCTTCACCCGCTTGTGCTCGATCACGACGCGCAGGGTGACGCCGTCGAGGGTCAGGGTGTCGGCCGGCACCGGGCGATGCTACCCGTTCACGCGGGCGGTCCGCCAGCCTCGCGGTTTAGTGACGGTGGCGGTCGAGGAAGGCGTGGAAGCGCGCCTCGCCGTCCTCCTGGAAGGCGACGAAGCGGGCGCCGAAACCGTCGAGGTGCTCTGCGTCGCGGTCCGTGCGCCGGGTGATCTCCAGCTCGCCGCGCACCGCGTCGGCCTCACCGGGGAGGAGGATCTCGAACGAGAGGAGCACGCCGGGAGCGAGCCCCGTGCCGCCCAGCACGAGCAATCCGGTGCGCGAGATGTTGCGCGTCACGGCGAGGACCCGTGTCCCGCCCTTCCAGAAACGCACTTCGAGCTGCGCGATCGACCGGGCGGAGCGGGTGAGCGGCACCGACATCAGGTCGGCGATGGCGTCGAGCAATCGGTCGCTCGAGGCGTCCACGCCGACGATCCGGTTGACGCCGTGGCCGAGCCACCCGCCGACCTCGCGCGCGGCCTCGATGTCCACCACCAGCAGCAGCGCCGAGTCGCGGTTCGGCGAGTGCGGCGAGCGGATGCGCCGGACCAGCTCGTCGAGCGGCATGCCGGCCAGCGGGTGGCGGGCGACGATCACCTCGTAGCGGACGTCGTCGAGGAGCTTCTCCGGCGGGTCGAGCGTGCCGCCGCGGTGCACGGCGACGCCGGCCGAAGCAAGCACCGGCAGCAGTCGCTGGATCGCCGGCGTGTCCGGTCCGATGAGGAGCAGGGTTGCGCTATCGGGCGCCACTTGTCGAATGATAGGCCAAACGCGCCCCGGATATGCAAGGGGCGGCCACCGGCAGCCGACGAGGCGCCCCCGGCCGCCGGGTATCGGGCGGCCGGAGGCGCGCCGCCTACCGCTCGGCCGGGACGCGGGAGGCCTTGCGGATCGCGATCGAGCCGTTGACCGTCTCGATGCGGACCCGCCCGCTCCCGTCGCCGATCGTCCCCTCGAGTTCCGAGCCGACGAAGCGGTGGCGCTTCTCCTCGAGGCCGAAGTCGGTGCGGATCCCGCCGTTGACCGACTCGGCGCGGATGTCGGCGCCGGCCCCGGCGGGCAGGGACAGGACGACGCGACCGTTGACCGAGTCCAGCTCGACCAGGCCCCGCGGCCCGAGCGCGCCGAGCGTGACCTCGATCCCGCCGTTGACGGTCGAGGCCTCGACGCGTTCGCTCGCGCCGTCGATGATCACGTCGCCGTTGACGTTTTCCGCGCGCACCTCGCCGCTCACCCCGGAGATCTCGACATCGCCGTTGACCATCTCGATGCCGTCGAGTTCGGCGCCGCGCGGCACCGAGACGGTGAAATCCACCCGGCAGTCGCAGCTGGCGAAGTTGAACACCCAGCCCTCGGAGTCCGGGTAGCGGGCCTTGATGCGGACGGTCGAGCCGGCGGTCTCGACGTCGATCGAGAGCCTGTCGAGGCAGCGACGGCTGTCGGCCTCGCGGACCGCCTCGACGCGCACCTCGGCGCGCTCCCAGCCGGCGATCCGAACCGTGCCGTTGACGTTTTCGAGCGACACGCGGCCTCCCTCGGGGAGGGGAACCACCTTCTCGAACGGCTCGCGAACGGCGGCGCCGACGGTCACGGCCCCGGCGAGCGCGGCGACCACGGCGGCGAACAGGACGTTGCGACGCATGCGTTCCTCCGGCGCCGGCCGCCACGGGCCGGCGCGCCTTCCTGCTCATTCAACGATCCCGGCCGGCCGCGGGTTCTGCCCGCGGGCCGGTGCTAGCATGGGCGGGCTCGTGCGGAATTTCACACGGGCCCGGGGGTGAGGCGTGGCGGAGCGGCTCGACTATGCCGGGGTCGGGTTCATGTGCGGCCTCGAGGTGCACCAGCAACTGCTCACCGAGCACAAGATGTTCTGCCGCTGCCCGGCCCGGCGCTACACGACCACCCACGACGGCGAGGTGCTGCGCCACATGCGCCCGACGCTCTCCGAGCTGGGCGAGTACGACGGCACGGCGCTGATGGAGTTCAAGACCAGGAAGAACATCATCTACCTGCTCCACGAGGACAACGTCTGCACCTACGAGATGGACGACACGCCGCCGTTCCTGGTCAACCAGCAGGCGGTCGATGTCGCCATCGAGCAGTGCCTGATGCTCGGCTGCGACATCGTCGACGAGGTGCACATCGCGCGCAAGCAGTACCTCGACGGCTCGATCCCGACCGGCTTCCAGCGCACCGCGATCGTCGGCGTCAGCGGCAGGCTGCCGTTCCGCGAGCGGTGGCTGTCGATCACGCAGGTGTCGGTCGAGGAGGACTCGTGCCGCGAGGTCTCCGACCGCGGGCACCTGATCGTGTGGCGCACCGATCGCCTGGGCATGCCGCTGATCGAGACCGTCACCGGGCCTGAGTTGCGCACTCCGGAGGAGGTCGAGGAGGCGATCCTGCTCATCGGTCGCGTGTGCCGCTCGACCGGCCACGTGCGCACCGGCATCGGCGCGAGCCGCCAGGACGTCAACGTCTCGGTGCGCGGCGGGCGGCGGGTCGAGATCAAGGGCGTGCCCAAGGCCTCCTGGGCGCCGCGGCTGGTCCACGGCGAGGCGGTGCGCCAGGTGAACCTGCTCGGTCTGCGCGACGAACTGCGCCGGCGCGGCGTCTCGAGCGCCGCCGACGTCGCGGTGCACGGCGCCGAGGTGACCGATGTCTTCGCCGGCTCCGAACTCGGCTTCCTCCGCCGCGAGCAGTGGCAGCGCTGGCTGGACGAGGAGGGACGGCGCCCTGGGTTCGAGCTGGGCAACGGGCCGTTCTGCGTCCGCGCCGCGCGCCTGAAGGGGATGGCCGGAGTGCTCTCCTGGCCGACCCAGCCGGAGCATGTCTTCGCCCACGAACTGGCCGGCCGGGTGCGGGTGATCGCCGGGCTCGACCAGCGACCGATCCTCCTCCACGGCGAGAAGTGGCCCGACCACCGCGACTCCGTCGCCGAGCTGCGCAAGGTCAGGCAACGCCTCGGTTGCGGGCCCGACGACGCCGTGGTCGTGGTGTGGGGACCCGAGGAGGACACGGTCACGGCGGTCGAGGAGGTGCGGCTGCGCCTGGTCGACGCGACCGACGGCGTGCCGAACGAGACGCGCCAGCCGTTCGCCGACGGCTCCACCGACTTCGAGCGGATCCTCCCCGGTCCCGACCGGATGTACCCGGACACCGACTCGCCGCCGACCCGGGTGACGCGCGAGCGGGTCGCGGGCCTGCGCGCGCGTCTCGCGCCGCCGCCCTGGGTGCGGGAGGAGCGCTACCACGGCGCCGGCGTGCCGCGCCAGGTGACGTACTTCCTGATCCGCCGCGGCGGGGCGGCGCTCGTCGATCGCGTCGTCGCCGACGCGGGTGCGGAACTGCGCCAGGCGGCGTTCTTCTTCGGCGAGCGCCTGAAGGGGCTGCGCCGGGCCGGCGTGCCGGTCGACGCGGTGCCGGCGGAGAGGTGGGTCGAGCTGTTCCGCCTCGTCGCCGAGCGGCCGGCGCTCGCCCAGGCGTGGGACGAGGCGGTGCGCGCGCTCGCCGCCGCGCCGGAGAAGAGCGCGGCGGACGCGCTCGCGACGCACGGACTGGGCGACGAGCCTCCCGGGTGGCGCGAACGAGTGGTCGCGCTCGCCGGAGTCGCGGCCGGCGGCGGGGCCGCGACGGGACGCCTGCTGGCTACCGCCATGGCCACGCTGCGCGGCAGGGTGCCGGCCGCCGAGGTCGGCGCGGCGCTCGCCGCGGCGCCAGGGGGCGGGCGATGAGCGAGACGCGCGACGACTTCAAGGGGTACAAGGGGCAGGCGCGCGCGGCGCTGCTCGCGCACGGCGTGCGGGTGTGGAGCCTGGTCCGCCTGGTCAACGACGCGGGGAGCGTCTTCGAGGGCGTGGTGCTGCCGCGCTCGGAGACGCTCGACGACGAGCACATCGTCATCAAGCTGACCAACGGCTACAACGTCGGCGTCCACGTGAGCCGGATCGCGTCGGTCGAGTCGCTCGGGTGGAAGGAGGCGATCTACAAGATCCCGGAGAAGGAGTTCCCGGAGAACCCCGGTTTGCCGAGAGTCACGCTGCTCGGCACCGGCGGGACGATCGCCTCGCGCCTCGACTACCGAACCGGCGCGGTCATCCCGGCGTTCACGCCCGGCGAACTGTACGGCGCGGTGCCGGAACTGGCCGACATCTGCAACCTGACGACGCGCAAGCTGTTCGGTGTCTTCTCGGAGAACATGGCGCGCGACAACTACATCTCCCTGGCCGAAGCGATCGGCCGCGAGATCGAGGCCGGCGCCGACGGCATCGTCATCGGCCACGGCACCGACACGATGGGCCACACCGCGGCGATCCTGTCGTTCATGGTCCAGGACTCGCCGGTGCCGATCGTCATGGTCGGCTCGCAGCGCTCGTCGGACCGGCCGTCTTCCGACGCCGCGCTCAACCTGATTCACTCGGTGCGCACCGCGGCCTACGGCGACATCGCCGAGGTGATGATCTGCATGTTCGGCCCGACCTCGGACCGCTACGGCCTGCTCCACCGCGGCACGCGCTGCCGCAAGATGCACTCCTCGTACCGCTCGACGTTCCGCACCATCGGCGACATCCCGCTCGCCACGGTCAGCCGCGACGCCTTCACCTATCTGACCAGGGACGTCCGGCGCCGGGACCGGTCCCGGAAGGCGCGCATCGACGCCGTCTACGACGATCGCACCACGATCCTCTACTACTACCCGGGGATGAAGCCGGACCTGGTCGACGCGCTGGTCGAGCGCGGCTACCGCGGCATCGTCATCGCCGGCACCGGCCTCGGCCACGTCAACAAGCCGCTCTACCCGGCGCTCAAGCGGGCGGTCGAGGCCGGCGTGCACGTGGTGATGACGGTGCAGACGCTGTGGGGCTACGCGCAGATGTACGTCTACGACACCGGGCGCGACCTGCTCGACATCGGCGTCGTGCCGCTCGACAACATGCTCCCCGAGACCGCCCTGATGAAGCTCTCCTGGGTGATCGCGCACACGGACGACCACGACGAGGTGCTGCGCATGATGCGCGAGTCCGTGGCCCACGAGATCACCCCGCGCGAGCCCCACAACGGCTACCTGATCATGCAGGGCGGACTCCCCGAGATAGAAGAGTGGATCAAGAGTCATTGGAAGTAGGAGAACCAGGACGACGTGAGCCGTGGTCCGTGGACCGTGGGCAGGAAAGCGACCGCGACGCATGCAGGTGTGGCGGGGTGGAGGAGGGACCCGCGAGCGGGGCTTCAGGTCCCGCGAGCGGTGGGGGCACGGGGGGTCGAGGCCGCGGTGGTGGGAGGGG
>JBFMCD010000036.1:0-71407 GCA_040754885.1 Acidobacteriota bacterium | reverse complement strand
GCACCGAGACGGCGCGGGCCGCGGCGAGCGGCTCCAGCCCGGCGACCGAACCGATCCGGACCAGCACATACGGCAGCGGCGGCCCGGAATCGACGCGCAGCGCGGCCAGCAGGTCGGGCCAGGGGATCGAGGCCGCCCACGCGGTGAAGTACTCGTCGTGCCAGGGCGCCCGGATCGCGGCGGCGGCCGCCCGCAGCAGAAGGGCGACGGCGCCGACCGCGCCGAGGGCGAGGGCGTCGCGCGACGGGGCGGGCACGGCGCAAGTGTACGCCCTCGTCGTTGGTGCCCTCGGATTCGACTATCCTCTTTCCCCTGGAGGTCGGCATGTCCCTGGTCCTGACGCTGGCACTGCTCGCTGCACCGCCCGCCACCACGAAGCCGGTCGAGGGCCCTCCGGTCCTCACGCTCGAGCGCGTGTTTTCCGGTCCGCCCTTGGACGGCGCGTTGCCCCGGGAGGTCAACTGGCTGCCCGACGGCCGCAGGTTCTCGTACCTGCTGAAGTCCGGGGAGGGAAAGGAGCCCGGGAACGTGCTGTGGGTGGAGGACGCCGAGACGGGTGCGAAGGAGGCCCTGCTCACCGACGTCGACCTCACGCCCATCGGCGAGGGAGACGCCGCGGTGAAGCCGAAGCTCGCGGGGTATGCGTGGTCGCCGCGCGGCGACTTCCTGCTGCTCTCCGGCGGGGACGAGCTCTTCGTCTTCGATGTGGCGACGCGCGCGACCCGCCGTCTGACCGCCAGCGAGGGAGAAGAGCGTTCGCCGGCGTTCTCGCCAGACGGGTCGAAGCTGGCGTTCGCCCGGGCGAACGACCTGTTCGTCCTCGATCTTGCGAGCGGCGCCGAGTCGCGCGTCACGAACGACGGCTCGCCGGACCGTTTCAACGGCGTGTTCGACTGGGTGTACGAGGAAGAACTGGCAGGCCGGGACACGCGCGCGTTCGCCTGGTCCCCCGACTCGCGGGCGCTGGTCTACCTTTCCCTCGACGAGTCGAGAGTGCCGCGCTTCCCTCACGTCGACCTGCTCGAACCGCACCCGGCCCTCGACGAGCAGCGCTACCCGCGCGCCGGGGATCCGAACCCGGTCCCGACGCTGCACGTCGCCGAACTCGGCGACCCCGGATCGACACCCCGCGTTCGTCGGATCGCCCTGCCCGAGGGTCGCTACGAGTACGTGCCGCGCCTCGGTTGGGTGCCGGGCACCCGGTCGGTGTGGTTCCAGTTGCTCGACCGACCGCAGACTCGCCTCGAACTGGTCCGCCACGACCTCGACAGGGACGCTTCGACCACGCTGCTCGTGGACGAGGACCCGGCGTGGATCAACCTCCACGACGACCTCCGCTTCCTCGGGGACGGCTCGTTCTTGTGGAGTTCCGAGAAGACGGGCTTCCGCCACCTCTTCCTTCACGACGCGAGGGGGAAGCACGTTCGCCAGCTCACCTCCGGCTCCTGGGAAGTGTTGTCCCTGGAGGCTGTGGACGAGAAGGCCGGGGTGGCGACCTTCGTGGCCAACGAGGCCAGTGCGCTCGGTCGGGGCGTCTACCGGGTCGGTCTCGACGGAAAGGGCTTCGCCCGCGTCACGCACGGCGCCGGCGTGCACCGCGCCACCGTCTCGCCCGACGGTCGCTGGGCCGTGGATTCGTACTCCGAGTTGACGCGCCCGCCCCTCGTCCGTCTGGTCGCCGCCGACGGCACCATCGCCAGGGTCATCGCCGCCAACGAGCACCCGGAGATCGAGAAGTACCGCACCAGCAAACCGGAGTTGGTGCGCATCCCCGGTCCGCACGGCAGGGAGCTGATGGGCGTCGTCACCAGGCCTCTCGACGTTCAGCCGGGGACCCGCTATCCGGTGGTGGTCTACGTCTACGCGGGGCCGCACTCGCAGTCGGTGCAGAACGGCTGGCCCGGTCGGTCGGGGTTGATCGCCCAGGTCCTGGCGGCGCGCGGCTTCGTCACCTTCGCGATGGACGGGCGCGGCACCGCCGGCAGGGGACGCGATTTCGAGCGCGCGCTGCTGCGCCGCTTCGGCAAGGTCGAGCTCGAGGACCAGCTCGCCGGCATCGCGTGGCTGAAGAAGCAGAAGTACGTAGACCCGCAGCGCATCGGCATCTGGGGCGGCTCGTACGGCGGGTTCATGACCATCTACGCCATGGCCAACGCCCCCGGCGTGTTCAGGTCGGGCGTCGCCATCGCCTCGGTCACCGACTGGCGGCTCTACGACTCGATCTACACCGAGCGTTACCTCAAGCTGCCCGCCGACAACCCCGGTGGCTACGAGGATTCCTCGCCGGTGCACCAGGCGGCCCGGCTTGGCGGCCGCCTGCTGCTCGTCCACGGAACCGCCGACGACAACGTCCACTGGCACAACACGTTGATGATGGCCGACCAGCTCGTACGGGCGGGCAAGGACTACGAGTTGCAGCTGTACGCCGGGGCCACCCACCGCTCGTACCGCCCCGACCAGCGCGCCGACGAGTACCGCCGGATGTTCGACTTCTTCGAACGCACGCTGAAGTAGGCTCGGCGCCCGGGTCTCGGCTGTCGCCCTCGGCGACGGGCTGAGGGCTCCGCCGTCCGCCCGGCCCTGGGCTACACTTCCGGCCGGGGCGATGGCGTGCGAGTGCTGCTCCTCTTCAGCGCGGCTGTGTCCGGCGCACTGTCGCTGACCATGGCGGTCTTTCTCCGGGCGCACCGCGGACACGCGGGGTTCGCCCAGTGGACGGCGGGAACGGCCATGGTGTCGGCGAGTTTCCTCCTCGCCGCGCTGCGCGGTTCGATCCCCGTGGCCGCCTCGGTGGTCGGCGTGAACGTCGCGGTGCTGGCGGCCCTTCCGCTCTTCGCCGACGGGACACTGCGCTTCCTCGGGGCCGGCCGTTTGCACCGCGTGTGGTACCTACTGGTCGCGGTACCGCTCACTGCGTGCCTGTACTTCCTCTTCGCCATCGACGACACGGCGGCCCGTACGGCGATCCTGATGGCCGCGAGCGCTCCCTGCTTCGCGGCGTGCGCCGCCCTCCTCGTCGCCCGGCGCCCGGCGTGCTCGTCCTCCCTGGTCACGGTGCTGGCGGCGCAGTTCGGCCTGTTCACGGTGGCCACGGGCGTGCGGGGCGTGTGGGTGTACGGAAGGACGGGCTTCGACCTGTTCAGCGAGTCGCCGGCGCAGTACCTCTTCTTCGGACTCTCGGTCGTGCTTCACCTCGGCATCACGATCACCTTCATCCTGTTGACGACGGAGCGCGTCACCGCGCAACTGGGCGCCGCCCACGCCGAGCTGGAGGCGAGGGTCGAGCAGCTGCAGGCGGCGCTGTCCGAAGTGAAGACGCTCCAGGGCCTGCTGCCGATCTGCGCCAGCTGCAAGCGGATACGCGAGGAGGACGGCAGCTGGACGCAGGTCGAGGTGTACGTTCGCGAGCGTTCGCAGGCCGAGTTCAGCCACGGGCTGTGCCCCGAGTGCCTGCCGAAGTTCCTGTCGCCCGACGCCGCGCGCGGGCGCCGCAGTACGTCCACCTGAGGCGCCCGGCCGCGCCTTTCGGCTACACTGACGGCCCGCGCGGCGGCGCGCGAGGAGGTCCCGAATGCACATCGCGGTGGTCGGCAGCGGCTACGTCGGGTTGGTCACGGGTGCCTGTCTGGCCGATTTCGGCATGGACGTCACCTGCGTCGACAACGACGCCCGGAAGATCGACATGCTCAAGGCGGGGAAGATCCCGATCTACGAGCCCGGGCTCGACGCGCTGGTCGCCAAGAACGCGCAGGAGGGGCGGCTGCACTTCACCGGCGACCTCAAGGAAGCGGTCGAAAACGCCCTGGCGATTTTCATCGCGGTCGGAACGCCGCCGAGGGAGGACGGGTCGGCCGACCTCTCCTACGTCGTCCAGGTCGCCGAGGCGATCGCCGACAAGATGAACGGCTACAAGGTCGTCGTCACCAAGTCCACGGTCCCGATCGGAACCGGGCAGCTGATCGAGAAGGTCATCTCCGAGCGCAACGGCGGCCGCCACCCGTTCTCGGTGGTATCGAACCCGGAGTTCCTCCGCGAGGGCTCGGCGATCGAGGACTTCATGCGCCCGGACCGTGTGGTGATCGGCGCGCGCGACGCGCAGGCGGTCGCGATCATGAAGGACATCTACCGGCCGCTGTACTTGATCGAGACCCCGTTCGTGATCACCAACGTCGAGTCCTCGGAGCTGATCAAGTACGCGTCCAACGCCTTTCTGGCGACCAAGATCACCTTCATCAACGAGGTCGCCGAGCTGTGCGAGCGGCTCGGAGCCGACGTCCACCACGTCGCCAGGGGAATGGGGCTCGACCGCCGGATCGGCCCGAAGTTCCTCCACCCGGGCCCCGGCTACGGCGGCTCGTGCTTCCCCAAGGACACCAAGGCGCTCACCGACATCGCCCGCGCGGCCGGGCGCCCGTTCGACATCGTCGAGACCGTGGTCGAGGTAAACGAACGGATCAAGTTGCGCATGGCCGAGAAGATCCGCTCCGCGTGCGGCGGCTCGGTGGCCGGGTTGACGATCGGCGTCCTCGGGCTGTCGTTCAAGCCCGAGACCGACGACATGCGCGAGTCGGCGGCGATCCCGATCCTCGAGGCGCTCGCCTCCGAGGGCGCGACGCTGCGCGCCTTCGACCCGGTCGCCGCCGACAACGCTCGCGAGTTGCTGCCGCCCACGGTGGTCTACTGCCGCGACGCCTACGACGCCGCCGCCGGTGTGGACTGCCTGGTCATCCTGACCGAGTGGAACCAGTTCCGCTCGCTCGACCTGGAGCGCCTGCGCTCGGGGATGCGCCGTCCTCGCATCGTCGACTTGCGGAACGTCTACGAGCCGGAACGGATGGTTGCGGCAGGCTTCGAGTACGACTCGGTCGGGCGCGCTGCGAGGGCGTTTCCGGTCTAGGAGGCTTCAGGCAGGCGAGAACGACCTGGGCCGGGAGCGCACTCCCGGCCCGTCGTGTCATGGGATGATCGGCGCGCCGGGGCTACTTCGTCGCCGCGGCGAACAGGCCGGCGACTTTCGTCCAGTTGACCACGTTCCACCAGTTGCCCACGTACTCGGCGCGCCGGTTCTGGTATTTCAGGTAGTAGGCGTGCTCCCAGACGTCGAGACCGAGGATCGGCGTGTCTCCCTTGGTCAGCGGGCTGTCCTGGTTAGGCAGGTTGTACAGGGCGAGCTTCTGGTCCGCGTTGACGACCAGCCACGCCCACCCGGAACCGAACTGGCCCATTGCCGCGGCGGCGAACTTCTCCTTGAACGCGTCGAACCCGCCGAAGGTGCCTGCGATGGCGTCGGCGAGCGCGCCGGTCGGCTGGCCGCCGGCTGCCGGTCCCATCACCTCCCAGAACAGGTTGTGGTTGACGAAACCGCCGCCGTGGTTGCGGACGATCGTCCGGATGTTCTCGGGGACCTCGCCGAGTTTGCGCAGCGTGTCGGCGACGTCGGCCGTCTCGAACGGCGTGCCGGTGACGGCCTTCAGGAGATTGTCCAGGTAGGCCTGGTGGTGCTTGCCGTGGTGGACGCGCATCGTCTGCTCGTCGATCCACGGCTCGAGGGCGTTGGCGGCGTAGGGAAGCGCGGGAAGGGTGAGCGTTGACATCGATTTCCTCCGGTGTTCTCCACGCTCACGAGCGGGGAGGAATTGAGCCGCTGTCTCAGCGGTTGCTTCGACCAACCCGCGGCGCCGGATGACTATTCCAGGCGCGGTCGCACCGGGGATTGCGCAAGGTCCGGGTGTATACTCCTTGCACGCCGCAGCAGCAGGAGGCGCGTTGGGCTGTCCAGGAAGCGCCGGGAGCCGGGCGGCCCGGTGGTCGGCAGCATCCGAGACGGCGGAGGTCGACGGTGGCGGGTGTCGGAGAGCGACGCAGGGTGGCGAGGATCACGCCGGCGCAGCCGGTGGAGGCGAAAGTCAAGACGTCGCTGCCCGCGCGAATCCTGGACATATCTTCCCGCGGCGCGCAGCTCGAGGTCGCGAACTGCCTGAAGCCCAATGTCATCTGCGAGCTGAGGCTCCATCTCATCGACGGCGAGGTGACTGTGCGCGCTCTGGTCCGTCGGTGCCGGGCCTGGGGATTTGGGCTCGACGAACGCGAACAGCGTGTGCTGCTCTACCGTGCCGGAGTCGAGTTCTCGGAAATGGCGCCCGAGGTGCTGACCAGGCTCCGGGCCCAGTTCGCGCTCCCGGAATCGGGCGAGCACCTCAAGGTCGTCGCCGCGACGGCGCAGCCGGCCCGCGCAGTCACGCAGCCGTCCGTCGAGAAGGCCGACCGCGCCGAGCAGGCGAGACCCGTTGCGCCTGCGCCTGCAGTCACGACGGCACTGGATGCCACGCCCGTGGGCGATGTCGTGGAACCTCCGGCGCACCGCGAGGCGACTCCGGCGCCCGCGGCGCCGCCGCCGGCGAAGCTCGAAGCGCCGCGCCGCGACGGCCCGGTGAAGATCCGCATCCGGTCCGACCATGTGCGCAAGATCCTCGATGAAGGCGGTCGGTGAGCGTCCCCAGCGCCGTCGTTTTTCGTTGTTGAACGCCTGCGCTCAGCCGACCGCGAGTCCCGCCGCAACCGCCCGTGCACGGGTCGCGATCTTCCGCACGTCGAGCGTCGTGACCTCGCGGTCGCGCACGACCACCCGGCCGTCGACCACGACGTGACGCACGTCGCTCGCCCGTGCCGCGTAGGCGAGGTGAGCGAACGGGTCGAAGCTCGGGAGCGCGTGCGGCGCGTCGAGCGACATGCACACGAGGTCCGCGCGCTTTCCGGCCTCGAGCGAGCCGATCCGGTCCCCGAGGCCGAGAACCCGGGCGCCGCCGAGCGTGAGCATCCCGGCCACGGTCCGTGCGGGCAACACCGTTGGATCGCCCGTGATGCCCTTGTACACGAGGGCGGCGAGCTGAGCGTCGCGGAGGAGGTCGAGGGTGTTGTTCGAGGCCGCGCCGTCCGTGCCCCACGCGACCTGGATTCCGCGCGAGAGCATCTGGGGCACCGGCGCGACGCCGCTGGCGAGCTTGAGATTCGAGACCGGATTCGAGGCGACGCCGACGCCGAACTCGGCGAGTCTGTCGAGATCCGCCGCGCCGACGTGCACGCAGTGAGCGGCGACGGTGCGTTCGGAAAGCACGCCGAGGTCGGCGAGGTACTCGACGGGCGAGACGCCTTTCTCGGCGGCGATCTTCTCCGCCTCCCAGCGCGTCTCGGCGACGTGGATGATGAACGGCGCGCCGAATTCCTCCGCCAGCTCCGCCTCCTGTACCAGGTTGGCCGCGGACACCGAGTACGGCGAGTGCGCGGCGACTCCCGCCGCGATCAGCCGGTGACCGCGAAGGCGCTCGAGGAGTTCGCGCTGCTTGGCCATCGCGTCCTGCGGCGTCGGACAGGCCGGAGTGGGGAAGTCGATCACGCTCTCCGGCACGACCGCACGCATGCCGGCCTCGACCGCCGCTTCGATGACCGAATCCGAGTGGAAGTACATGTCGCACGCGCAGGTGACGCCCGCCAGCAGGCTCTCGGCGGCGGCCAGACGCGTTCCCAGGCCGACGTTCTCGGCGGTCATCAGCGTGGCCTCGATCGGCCAGATGCGTCGCTGCAGCCATTCGACGAGCGGCAGGTCGTTGGCGTAGCCACGCAGCAGGGTCATGGCCAGATGGGTGTGCGTGTTGACGAAGCCGGGCAGGATCAGGCCGCCGCCGGCGTCGAGCACTTCCGTGGTCGAGGCGAGATCGAGCAGGTCGGAGGCCGCTCCAACGGCGACGATCTCGCCGTCGCGCACCGCAACGGCGCCGTCCGCGATGGGCTCGGCCCCCTCGGCCATCGTGAGCACGGTTCCGCCGGTGACGATCAGGTCGATGTCCACATCACCTCCAGCCGGGACGATCGACCCGGCATTCCCCTCGAGACGATCCGAGACGCTCCGTCACCAGGAGCCCGACGCCCCGCCGCCGCCGAACGATCCGCCGCCACCGAAGAAACCCCCTCCCCCGAACGATCCGCCGCCGCCCGAGGTGCCGCCGCCCGGGAAGATCCACGGGCCACCGCCCCCTCGGCGTCGAGACCTGGGGTGGGACGCCCGCTGCAACGCCGAGAGCGCCGCGAGGACACCGAAAACGATCAGCATGGCGAGGAGGGACTGCGGTCGCCGTTCCCTGCCGGTCCTCGTTACCGGCGGGGGATCGCCGCGGAACACCGACTCGAGCGCGCCGATCAGGGCGTTCACTCCGCCCGCGTAGTCGGCCCGCGCGAACGCCGGCTTGACCGCGGCGGACAGCAGGCGGGAGGCGAGCGCGTCGGTCACGGTGCCCTCGAGGCCGTACCCGACTTCCAGACGCATGCGCCGCTCGCGGACGAAGACGAAGAAGATCACGCCGTCGTCAAGGCCCTTGCGTCCGACCTTCCAGGCCTCGGCGCAGCGCATCGTGAAGTCCTCCAGCGCCTCGTCCTCGAGCGACGGGAAGAACGCCACGATCACCTGGTGCCCGGCTCGCGCCTCGAGGTCCGCGAGCCGCCTCTCCAGGCCGCCTACGTGGGTCACGGGCAGCACGCCCGCCCGGTCGGAGACGTAGCTCGTTGGTGTGGGCGGGACCTCCAACGCGAGAGCGCCGCTCGGCGACAGGTGCAGCGCCAGCGCGACGGCGCCGACACGCACCCCGCCGGTCAGGCGGGCAGCGAGGCGATGACGCGCGTCCACGGCGTCTAGAACTTGACCTGCGGCGCCTTGTCCGAACCGGGAGCGGCCTGGAAGTACGGTCGCTCGTTGAAACCGAGCACGCCGGCGATCAGTACCGTCGGAAAACGCCGGCGCGCGGTGTTGAACGCCTGCGCCACCTCGTTGAAGCGGCGCCGCTCGACCGTGATCCGGTTCTCGGTGCCCTCGAGCTGGGACTGGAGTTCCTGGAAGTTCGCCGTGGCCTTGAGGTCCGGGTACTTCTCCACGACCACCAGGAGGCGGGAAAGCGCGCTCGACAGTCCGTCCTGCGCCGCCTGGAATTGCTGCAACTGCTCGGCGCTGGGCACGGAACCGAGGTTGAGCTGGCCGACGCGCGAACGCGCCTCGGTGACGGCGGTGAAGGTGTCGCGTTCGAACGCGGCAGCGCCCTTGACCGTCTCGACCAGGTTGGGTACGAGGTCCGCCCGTCGCTGGTAGACGTTCTCGACCTGCGCCCACGCGCTCTTGACGCCCTCGTCGAGCTTGACAAGCGAGTTGTAGCTGCCCGCCACGGCGAGCCCGCCGACGATCAGAACCACGAGCAGTGCCGCGCCGCATCCGATCAGAGTCTTGTTCATGCGTCCTCCCGGGTCGCCCGGTGGCCCCATGACGGTTGGGGATGCCGGGGTGCGTGAGGATTCTACCGGACTCGGCCGCGCTTCCGCGTGCGGCCTGGGCGACCCACCTGGTCAGGGGTCCTCAACGGTCCACACGCGTTCGTCGGGGCCGGGCTGGCGGCGCCAGCGCTTGTGCATCCACACCCACTGTTCGGGATGGGCGCGAATCTGGGCCTCGATGCGGGCGGTCATCTCCGCCGTCACGCGAGCCGCGGCGGTCTCGTCGGCGTCCGGGACAACGACTGCGACCGGAGGTGCGAACGCGAGCCGCATCGCTCCTCCGGGCAGGCGCTCGGCGAACCCGGACACCACCGGCGCCTTGTGCCGGAGCGCCAGGACGGCGGCGCCGACCGGGGTCCAGGCGGGCCGGCCGAAGAACCTGGTGAAGACGCCGGGTATTTCGATGTCCTGGTCGATGAGCAGCCCCACGACCCTGCCGCGCCGCAACGCGCCTCCGAGGCGCCTGCCGGCCTGTTCGCCGCGCAACTCGGTCTCGCCGCCGAAGCGTCCCCGGAGCCGGCGGGCGATGTCGTCGAGCCGCGGGTCGTAGACCTCGCGCGCGGCGACGCTCATCGGCACGCCTGCGGCGCCCAGCGCGAGCATCATCCACTCCCAGTTCCCGCAGTGGGCCGTGATCAGTACCGCCCCGCGTTCGGGCGCGAGCGAGCCGCGCAGGTGTTCGAGCCCCTCGAACCGGGTGCGGCCGAGGATCGCCCCGGGCGACGCCGACCACAGCCACGCGACTTCTCCGAGCAGGCGCCCGAAGTGCCTTCCGGAGCGGCGGAGGACGCTCTCCCGCCACGCCTCCTCGGCTTCCGGGTAGGCCAGGCGCAGGTGGAGCCGGGCGTTCTCGCGGTCGCGCCGGCCGAGAGCGAGGACAGCGGCGCCGAGCGCCGAGCCGGCGGCGCGAAGCGCCGGCAGCGGGACCGCGCGCGCCGCCACCAGCAGGACACGAAGCGCCCAGTAGCCGAGTTCGTGGCGCGCGGCGCGAAGGGGAGACGCCATCGGTTGAGTCTATCCCGGAACGCCGGGCGCGCGGCGCTCGAACTCCCGGCTCGGTGTCGGCGGGGAGACAAACGAGTATCATCTCGGCCGCGGAGGCACCCGTGACGACCTCGCGCGGCGAGCTGTTCATCGTGGCGTCGCCCTCGGGCGGCGGCAAGACGACGTTGATTCGGAGGGTGATGGCGGAACTGGAGCGCCAGGGACGTCAGGTGCACTTCTCGGTCTCGCACACCACGAGAGCGCCGCGGGGCGCGGAAAGAGATGGGGTCGACTATCACTTCGTCGACCGGCCGACGTTCCAGGCGATGGTCGCGCGCCGCGAGTTCCTCGAGTTCGCGGAAGTCCATGGAAATCTCTACGGCACCTCGCGCGCCGAGGTCGAGGGGCGGCTCGAACGCGGCGTGGACGTCTTCCTCGACATCGACGTTCAGGGCGCTCGCCAGGTCCGCGCTTCGGTGCCGGATGCGGTGAAGGTCTTCGTCTTCCCGCCGTCGCAGGACGAGCTGCGGCGCCGGTTGATCGCCCGCAGGCAGGACGGGGAGGACGTGATCGCGCTGCGAATCAGGAATGCGCTCAAGGAGATGCGCGAGTACGCGGAGTTCGACTGTGTTATCATCAATGATCGCCTCGATGAGGCGACGCACGCGTTGCTGTCGCTCGTGACCGTGGCTCGTTTGCGCCCGCTGCGGATGCGACCGCGGGTCGAGCCGATCATCGCCGACTTCGAGCGTGGTGCAGGGGAGGAGTAAGGCATGCCGGAGTTGTCCGAGCTCGACAACACATTCCGCGAGATCCTGATCGCCGCGAAGCGCGCCGAGCAATTGATCAGCGGCGCCAGGCCGAGGATCGCATCGAGGCTGGCCAAGCCCACGACCATCGCCCTGGCCGAGCTCCAGGCCGGGCTCGTCCCGTGGCGTCGGGTCAGCGCCGAGGAGTACGAACTCCTCCGTCAGGAAGAGCAGACCGTGCGCGACAAGGAGGACGTGATCACGCCGATCCTCGCCGTGCCCCGTCCGGAGGTCGCCGTCGCCGAGGAGCCCGAACTCGAGGAGGAGGAGCTCGACGAGTTCGAGGAGGAGGCCGAGGGGCCGGATTTCGACGCCGCGGAACTCGGCGATGTCGAGATCGAGACGGCCGTCCCCGAGGAACTGCTGGAGAGTGGAGAGTAGCCGATGCGCGGGCGGGTCGTCCTCGGCGTCGCCGGGGGGATCGCCGCGTTTCGGGCCGTCGAGGTTCTCCGTCTGCTGGTCAAGGCCGGGTGCCGTGTCTACCCGATCCTGACCCGCAACGCGACCCGCTTCGTCTCGCCGCGGACCTTCGCCGTCCTGTCCGGGCAACGCGCTCAGGTGTCGTTGTGGTCGAGACCGGACGGTCCACGGATCGACCACACGGAGCTCTCGCGCGTCGCCGACCTGCTCCTGATCGCGCCGGCAACCGCCAACGTGCTCGCCAAGCTCGCGTCGGGAGTGGCGGACGACGCGCTCACCACTTACGCGCTGGCGCACCGCCGCGGCCTGGTCCTCGCGCCCGCGATGAACTCGGTCATGTGGCTGCAGCCCGCGGTCAGGCGGGCGGTCGAAAAACTGGTCGAGCGCGGCGCGGTTCTGGTGCCGCCGGTGACCGGCCAGCTCGCCGACGGCGAGGTGGGACCAGGCAAGTTTCCATCGGCCGAGGTGGTTGCGTCGGCGGCGCTGGCGGCGTTGCCGCCCGCCGGTCCGCTCGCCGGAGTGCGCGTCCTGATCACCGCCGGACCGACGCGCGAGCCGATCGACGCCGTCCGGGTCATCTCAAACCGCTCCTCCGGGCGCATGGGGGTGGCGCTCGCGGAGCAGGCCCTGGCGCTCGGGGCGCGTGTCGTTCTCGCGGCCGGGCCGGGGGTCGGCGCGCCGCCCGGGGCAGAGGTCGCCCGCTTCGAAACCGCCGCCGACCTGGAGGTGCTGCTGGCGCGTCTGGCGCCGCGGACGGATGTCGTGTTTCACGCCGCAGCGGTGGCGGATTTCCGCCCCGCTGCCGTCAACGCCGGCAAGCTCGACAGGCGAGGGGGCGGCCTGGATCTGCGGCTCGAACCCGTGCCCGACCTCGCGGCGGGCATGCCGCGCCGTGACGGCCGGCCGTTGCTGGTGATCTTCGCCGCGGAGATGAGCGCTGATCTCGAGGCACGTGCGGTGCGCAAGCTGGAGGGCAAGAACGCCGACGTCGTGGTCGCCAATCCGATCGACGAAGCGGGTGTGGGTATGGAGAGCCCCCGCAACCGCGCGGTCGTGATCACACGCTCCGGCGAAAGGCGGGAATTCGCCGCGCAGGCCAAGGAGGGCCTCGCGCGCGAGCTGTTGCTCGCGCTCGCTCCGGACATGCTGCGCCGGCTCGAACGATGAGCCGCGACGACCTGCTGCGCTACGCGCGCGACCTCGGGTGGCGCGACGTGGATCTGGCCGGACGCGTCACGCCTGAGGTGGCCCTTCCCGACGCGGCGAGGGGGCGGGACGCGGCGCTCTCGGCACCGGACCTCGCCTCGATGTCCGCGGCACTCGCCGACTGTCGTTTGTGCCGCCTGAGCCAGGGGCGCACGCAGGTGGTGTTCGGCGCGGGCAGTTCGTCCGCCCGCGTGATGTTCGTCGGAGAGGCGCCGGGAGCGGACGAGGATCGCCTGGGCGAGCCGTTCGTCGGGCGCGCCGGCCAGCTTCTCAACGCGATGCTCAGGGCGATCGACCTGCGGCGCGAGGACGTGTACATCGCCAACGTCATCAAGTGCCGCCCGCCGGGGAATCGAGACCCTCAGGACGACGAGGTGGCGGCGTGCCTGCCGTTTCTCCTCGCCCAGGTCGAACGGATCGACCCGCCGGTCATCGTGACGCTCGGGCGCGTGTCGTACCGCCATCTGACGGGATCGACGGCGCCGATATCGAGCTATCGCGGGCGTTGGACGACGTGGCGAGGCAGGGACCTGCTCCCCACCTTCCACCCGGCGTACCTGCTGCGCAACCCCGCGGCGAAGGCCCAGGCGTGGATCGACCTGAAGGCACTCCGACGCCGACTGTCGGCCTGAAAGCGCTTCGCCTGCGGAGTCGTCCGAGACAGCCCCGATCGGTCCCGAAACGCGCTCAAGCTCATCATCCTGCATGGTATATTCAATGGCGGCGATGCCGAAGGGCTGGCTCTTCTCCCGTTCGCTCCTCTACCCGCTGACCGCGGTGCTCGTCGCCCTGGCGGTGGTCCCGGTCGGGCTGGTCGGCTGGGGGTTCGTGTCCACCAACGAGGAGCGGATCGCCGATCTCGAGAAGCAGTTCCTGACTCGGCAGGCGAGCGCGTTGGCCGGCGAGTTGGAGAAGTCCTTCCTCGGCACCGTGGGCCGGATCGAGACCGTGGCCCAGGCCCTCCGTCCCGCGACCGGCCGCCCACTCGAAAAGGAGGCCGCGACCTCCACGCTCGAGGACCTGGTCCGCGCCGGGCACGGGGTCGTGCTCGTTCGGCTGCTCGACGCGGCCGGTCAGGGCTCGGTGTTCCAGGGGCGCGCTTTCGACACGCAGGCCGAGCCCCAGGTCGACCCGCTTCTGGCCGAAGCCTTCGCCGCCAACCTTCGCGGCCGCCCGGTGCGTCATGATCTGCTCAGGCTTCCCGGCGAGGAACCCCTGGCGCTCGTCTCGCTGCCGATCACGCGACCGGACGGATCGGTGGCCGGAGCGCTGCAGGGGATCGTCTCGCTCGCCGGCGTCGCCGCCCGGCTGGCACAGGAATCGGGTCCGGGAGCAACCGTCGACGTGGTCGATCGGGACGGCGTGGTGCTGTTCTCGTCGGACCGCCGGAGGGTCGGTGCGTCGGCGGCAGGCCACCCGCTCGTCGCCCAGTACCTGGCTGCGCCTTTCTCCGTCACCAAGACGTACCGCGACCCGTTGCGGCCCGAACGCGCCGAGGTGCTCGGATCGCTGGCGCCGGTCGAGGACCCGCCGTGGGCGGTGGTCACCGCCCGCGAGGTCGGCGTGGCGTTCGCCGCGGTGCGCGCCATGGCGCGGCGCACGGCCCTCATGGCGGCCGTCACCGGGCTCATGGCGATGCTCGCGGGGATCGCGCTCGCCCGCCGGATCACGAAGCCGCTGCGCAATCTCGCCGACGTCACTTCCGCGGTGGCCGACGGCGACTTCGCGCGTCGGGTTCCGGTGGCGTCGAGGAACGAACTCGGACAGCTGGCCGAGAACTTCAACGTGATGGCCTCGGAAGTCGAGCAGTACATCGCTTCGCTCAAGCAGGCGCTGCGTGAAAACCAGGAGCTCATGGTCGATTCGATCCGCGCCCTGGCGGCCGCGATCGACGCCAAGAATCCCTACACCCGGGGCCACTCCGAGCGCGTCAGCCAGTACTCGGTGGCCATCGGCCGGCACTACGGACTCGAGGCCGACGAGCTCAAGAAGATCGAGATCTCGGCGCTGCTCCACGACGTCGGCAAGATCGGTATCGAGGACGCCATCCTGACCAAGCCGGATGCGCTGACCGACAGCGAGTTCGCGCAGATGCGCGCGCACCCGGCCAAGGGCGCGGCGATCGTCAGCCCGTTGAAGCGGCTGCGCGACATCCTGCCCGGCATCCGGTCGCACCACGAGAACTGGGCCGGCGGCGGGTACCCCGACGGGCTGGCCGGGGACGAGATCCCGTTGATCGCCAGGATCATCGCCGCCGCCGACGTTTTCGACGCCATGACGACGCACCGCCCGTATCAGCGCGCGATGACCCTGGATTTCGTGCTCACGAGGATGCGGGAGATGGGCGGCAGGCGCCTCGACCCGGCCGTGATCGACGCGTTCTTCTCGGCGGTGCGGGCCGGCGACCTGGTCCCGCTCGGCGAGGCGGAGGTGGCATGAGCCGTTCACCATCGGCACGTCCGCTGGCTTCCCTGCTGATGTGCGCGCTGGTCTGGGGGTGCGCGTCGACCAGGGCTCCTGAACAGGCGACGGTTCTTGAATTCGACCCCGCCGACCCGCTGACCGCGACGCGCCTGATGCAGCAGGGACAGGCGCTGGTCAAGGAAGGCAAGGTCGACGACGGACTGGTTCGCTACCGCGCGGCGCTCAAGTCCCAGCCGAGCAACCCGACGATCCACAATCTGATGGGCGCCGCGGAACTCCAGCGCGGAAACGCGGCGGCTGCCCTCGAACTGTTCAACCAGGCGCTCCAGCTCGCCCCGACGTATTCGGACGCGCGCAACAACCGCGGCGCGGCGTACGTCCAGCTCAACCAGTTCTCCATGGCGGAGACCGATTTCCTCACCGTCCTCGCCGACAACCTGTACGAGAACCGGACCGGGGTGTACTTCAATCTCGGCTCGCTCTACCACAGTCGCGGCAACCTGCTGGCCGCCGAGGAGAACCTGCGCAGGGCCGCCGTCGCGTCCGGCCCGATCGACGCCTATCTCCTGCTTGCCAGGGTTCAGGAACAGCTCGGCAAGCACGAGTTCGCTGAGACGACACTCCGCCAGGGGATGATCCGCGCCCCGGAACGGGCCGACATCGTGCTCGCCCTCGCGCAACTGCTCGAGAAGGAAGGCCGCACGAACGAGTCGCTCGAGCTGTACCGGCGGATTCTCAACCTCGCGCCGCACTCGCCCGAGGCCGAGCAGGCCCGGGCCAAGGTCGGGAGGTGAGGTGCCTTTCCAGTACCTGCTGACCAACCTGCTCGTCGACGTGCCCGGTGCCCACGGGGCGATCTTCCTCGACCCGGAGGGAGAGTGCGTCGAGGTGGTGTCGCGCCAGGCGACACCGTACGAGCTCAAGCTCGAGGGCGCGTATCACGGCATATTCCTGCGCCAGGCCGCGCGACTGGCGAGCATCAGCGGGGCCGGCGATCTCGAGAGGCTGGTCATCGCAGGAAGGCAGATGGCGGTGATGAGCATAGTGCTGAAGGAAGGGTACTACCTCGTGCTGATCATGGAGTCCGGCACGCCGGCCTCCGTGGCGGCCGGGGCCATGCGCCGCACGGCCGAGGCTCTCAACCGCGAGATCCCCTGACGCGCTAAGATGCGCGCGCCGTAGCAGTCGAGCAGTGGCGGCCGGAGGCACGGTCCGGCCGGCGGGGGTGGAGCGTGGATGTTCTGGACAGACTGCGGCGGAGCCTGAGCGCGACCCGGGCGATGATCGGGGAGCGGCTGGCGCGCTCGCCCGCCGGAATCGAACCGTCCGTCGTCGAGGAAGCGCTGCTCGCCGCCGACGTCGGCCTGGACACCGCCGAGGCGGTCGCCCGTGACCTCGGTCTCGCCACGCGCAAGGGCCAGTTGCCCGCCGGTGGAGCGGTGGAGTGGCTGCGTTCGCGAGTGGTCGAGGCGCTGTCGTCGGGGCGGGTCCCAGTAGAACGCGGCGCACCCCACGTCGTGCTCGTGGTGGGAGTCAACGGGACGGGCAAGACCACCACGGTCGCCAAGCTCGCGGCCGCCGAACTGAGGGCGGGTGAGAAGGTCTTGCTGGTGGCCGCCGATACCTTCCGCGCGGCGGCGATCGAGCAGCTCCAGACGTGGGGCGCCCGGCTCGACGTGCCCGTCGTCGCGCAGCGGCCGGGTGCGGACCCCGGCGCGGTCGTCTTCGACGCACTCCAGTCGGCTCGCGTGCGGGGCGTGTCGACGGTGCTGGTCGACACCGCAGGAAGGCTGCACACCAAGCACAATCTGATGGCGGAACTCGACAAGGTGCGCAAGGTCTGCGCCCGCGCCGTCCCCGACGCGCCCCACGAGGTCCTGCTCGTCATCGACGCCTCGACCGGCGCCAACGGCGTCGTTCAGGCGCGCGAGTTTCGCAGCCACGGCGGCGCGACCGGAGTGGTCCTGACCAAGCTCGACGGCACCGCCAAGGGCGGGGTCGTGCTCGCGATCGCCGCCGAACTGGGACTCCCTGTGCGCTGGGTCGGGATCGGCGAGGGCCTCGACGACCTCGTGCCGTTCGAGCCGGCGGCGTTCGCGGCGGCGTTGCTCGGGGGCGTGTCGTGAACTGGACCGAACTGATGCGGCGAGCTCTCGCCCTCGCCGAGCGCGGTCGTTACGGCTCGTCGCCGAACCCCATGGTCGGCGCCCTGGTGCTCGACGCGGGCGGTCGGCTCGTCGGCGAGGGCGCCCACCTGCGCTGTGGGGGGCCTCACGCGGAAGTCGTCGCGCTGGAGCAGGCGGGAGCGGCCGCGCGGGGCGGCACGCTCGTGGTGACACTGGAGCCCTGCGCCCACCAGGGCAGGACACCGCCGTGCACGGACGCGCTTCTGGCGGCCGGAATCCGGCGGGCCGTCGTCGGCATGCGCGACCCCAACCCGCGCGTCTCCGGGGGTGGGCTCGAAATCCTCCGCGCCGCGGGGGTGGAGGTCGCCGAGGGAATCGAGGCCGACGCGTGCCGCGCGCTCAACGTCCGCTACCTGCGCTGGATCGCGACCGGGACTCCTTTCGTCGCCCTGAAGATGGCGATGAGCCTCGACGGCAAGCTCGCGGCGCGCGGCGGGCGTTCGCGTTGGATCACCTCGGAGGCATCGAGGCGCGAGGGGTACGCGATGCGCGAGGAGCTGGACGCGGTCCTCGTCGGCGTCAGCACCGTCCTCGCCGACGATCCTCGCCTTCTCCGCCACCTCGGGCTGAACCCTGATCCCCACGTGCGCAGGATCGTTCTCGACACCGAACTGCGCACCCCCCCCGACGCGACGCTGCTGCAGCACCTCCCCGAGGACGTGGTCGTGATCGCGCGCGAGGGAGCTCCCGCCGACCGGCGCCGGGCACTCGAGGACGTGGGCGCGACGGTCGTCGAGGTCGGGGACGACGGCACGGGCAGGTGCGACTTGCGCCAGGTCCTGCGCTGGCTGTCCGGGCACGGCACCTCTTCGGTCCTGGTCGAAGGCGGCGGCGAGGTGCACTGGTCGTTCCTCCGCGAGTCGCTGGCCGACCGCGTGCACGCGTTCGTCGCGCCTCTGGTGATCGGCGGCAGGGAGGCGGTCCACTCCGTCGGCGGCGCGGGGTTCGGCTCGCCGCAGGAGTCGGTCCGGCTCGAGTTTGTCGAGGTGCGGAAGCTTGACGGCGATCTGATCGTCATCGCCGAGGTGCTTCGTGTTTAGCGGCATGATCGCCGCGGTCGGGCGGCTCCGGGCGGCGCGCGCCTCTGGCGGAGGCATGAGGCTCGAGGTCGAGTGGCCGGGCGAGGTCGGGTCGTTCGTCGGTGGAGAGAGCGTCGCGGTGAACGGCGCGTGTCTGACCGTCGCGGCGGCGGGTCCGGGTTGGTTCGCCGCCGACGCATCGCCGGAGACGCTGCGCCGGACCACGCTGGGGAAGCTCCGTACCGGCAGCCCGGTCAACCTCGAGCGCGCGCTCCGGCTCTCCGACCGCCTCGGCGGCCACCTCGTGCTGGGCCACGTCGACGGCGTGTCGAGGGTGTCCGCCGTGCGCCCGGCGGGCGCGTTCACGGTGATGCGCCTCGCGTTGCCCGCGGCGCTCGCCGCCGAGGTCGCGGAGAAGGGTTCGATCGCGATCGACGGGGTGTCCCTGACGGTGTCCGCGCTCGGCGTGGACTGGTTCGAGGTGGCGCTGATCCCGGCGACGATCGAGGCCACCACCCTGGGCGGGCGACGGCCGGGGGACGAGGTGAACCTCGAAACCGACGTGATCGCGAAGTACGTGCGCCGAGCGGCGGGCGGCTCCCGCCCGGGTCTCTCGACGCTGCTCGGTGCGTTCGGCGATGCGACGGATTGAGCCGGCGTTCCCGGACCTGCTACCGGTAACCCACCGCCTCGGTGCGCTGCCCGTCGGAAGCGAGAGGATCCTCGACCCGGTGGAGATGCGTCTGGTCCTGCCGTTCCCGGTCCGGGAGCCGGAGCGGGGCGAGCGGACCCTGCCCCGTCGCCCGGTTCGCCTGCTCGTTCACGCGAGTGCGGCGCGAGCGAACGGCGAGTACCTCGCGGCGATCCTGGAAGGGGGCTCGGGCGCGGTCGTGGTCCTCGACTCGGAGTGCCGGCCCACGGACCTTCCCGCAGGTTCACAACTGGCCAGGGTGACAGCGCTGGCGCCTTGGCTCCCCGACATGTGGGGTGGAAAGAGACTGCCCGAGCTCGGCGAGTGGCGGGCGTGCGGCGCATCGGCGGGGGTTCTGCTCGGTCTGGCTCCGGTTCCGCGCGTCCATGAGGCGATCTGGTCGGTGGCCGAATCGGCGGCCGCGACCGGGGCCGAGTTCCTCCTCGCCATGCCGCTCTGTCTTCCCGCCGAGGATCGCCACCGGGTCTACGACAGGAACGCCGGGGAGAAGGGGGACGGCGAGCTGGAAGATCTGCTCTTCCACACCGACCTCGCGGCACTGGCGCTCGACCTGGAGCGGGAAGCGACCCGGGCCGCTCTGCGCTCCGGCCTGCGCGAGGGGCTTCCCGGCCCGGCGACGTCGATGGCCGGAGCCGAACTGGCGGCGGCCTGCAACGCGCTCCTGCTCTGGGCGAGGAGGCTCGACCTGCTCGACGGGGTGGGCTCGGCCGGTTGGCAGCTCAGACGCGCCGCGCGGGCGCTCCTGGCGACGGGAAGGGCGCCGGCCGAGCTTCTCTCCGAGGACAACCTGCGCATCGTCCCCGGTTTCGACGCGTGGGTGGAGGCGTTCGCGCGCGCGTTGTGGAGCGGCCAGGGCGAGCCGTTCGACGCGTTCCTGGCGAGGTGGATCGAAGCGTGAACGGCCGGGCGACGACGGGACGCGACGCCGGCCTTTACGTCCACGTCCCCTTCTGTGCCAGCCGGTGCTCCTACTGCGCCTTCGTCACCACGACCGAAGTCTCGCTGCTCGACAGGACCGTTCGCGCCACGGTGGCCGAGATCGGGCGGTACGCCACGGCCGCGCGCCTGCCGCTCGCCACCGTGTACCTCGGCGGCGGGACGCCGTCGCTGCTCCCCGTCGCGGACGTCGAGGCCCTCCTCCGGGGCGTCCGCGAGGGCTTCACGCTGCTTCCCGGAGCCGAGGTCACACTCGAAGCGAACCCGGACGATGTCAAGCCGGGGACGATCGAGGCGTGGCGCGGTTCGGGGATCACGCGGGTGTCGCTTGGCGTGCAGTCGTTCGCCGACCCGGTCCTCTCCCGACTCAACCGACGACACGGTGCGGAGGACGCACGGGCAGCGGCGCGGGCGATCCTGGGCGGCGGGCTCGAACTGTCCGTCGACCTCATGCTCGGGCTGCCGGGCAGGTCCGAGGCGGACCTCGACGCGACGCTCGCGGAGACGACCAGGCTTCGCCCCCATCACGTGTCGGTGTACCTGCTGGAGATGGACAAGCCGCACGAGTTGTCGCGCCTGGCCGCCCGGCGCCCGGAGTTGTTCCCCGACGACGACGGCGCGGCGCGCCAGTACCTGCGCGCCGGGAGCGTCCTGGTCGGCGCCGGGTATCGCCACTACGAGGTGTCGAACTTCGCGCTGCCGGGGCACGTCGCCCGCCACAATCTGCGCTACTGGACGGGCCGACCGGTGTTCGCCGCCGGTGTGGCGGCTCATGGGCAGGCCGGGCGGCGAAGATGGGCCAACGTCGACACGCTCTCGGCCTACCTCGAGGCCTCGGACCGCGGAGGGAGTGTGCGGAGTTGGAGCAGGCGTCTCGACGAGAGCGAGGCGCTTCGTGAGTCCGTGATGCTCGGTCTCAGACGTGCCCGCGGCGTGTCGGTGGCCCGCGCACGCGCGTGCGCCGTCGCCGCGCCCGAGTTCGGGGAGAGGCTGGACGACTTCACGCGCCTGGGCCTCGCGCGGGTGAGGGACGGGCGCGTGGGCCTGTCGCCGCGTGGCTGGCTGCTCTCGAACGAACTCCTGGCTTCGCTGTGGTAGAGGGCCGGCCGGGAGCCCTCTGCTAGACTCGCCGGGTCATGGCGGCGGCTTCGATTTGGACGTCTCGGAGCGTGAACGGGACCTCAGTTGACGCGGGTCGGGACGATCCCGAACCTCTCGTCGATGATCCGCTCCAGGCGCGGCCGGATGACCAGGTCGAACGTGGTGGTGTTCTCCGGGAACAGCCGGTGCGCCGCGGTCCGGGCCGCCTCGACGAGGCGAAGTGCCTCGCACAGAGTGACCTTGTCGTCTTCCGCGATCACCTGGGCAGTGACATCGACGAGCAGTCGCAAACGGCGCACGCGCTGCTCCTCGTCAGCCGGGTTCGGGTCGTCCACCATCCGAGTTCGGCAACCGTTGGACCGGCCGGAGTCATTCCGGGGCCTCATGCCTCCTGAGCCAGCCGAGCTTCTGTCGGCCGCCATGACGGCGGCCCAGATCGGCGGCGAGGTGCTTCGGCGCTACTTCCGCGAGCTCGGCCCCTCCCAGGTCGCCGAGAAGGACCGGAACGACTGGGTGTCCGAGGCGGATCGAGCCAGCGAGCAGGCGATTGTCGGTTTCCTCGCGCTCGAGGCTCCTGACGTGGGTGTGCTCGCCGAGGAGGCCGGCGCGAGCGGCTCGGCGGGCACCCGCTGGCTGATCGACCCCCTGGACGGAACGCTCAACTTCGTGCGCGGCTTCCCGCACTTCGCCGTGTCGATAGGACTGGTGGCGGAGGGCCGGCTCGAGGTCGGCGTCGTCTACGACCCGATGCGGGACGAACTGTTCGCGGCGCGGCGCGGATGCGGCGCGACCCGGAACGGAGAGGCGATCCGGGTGACCGGCCGTCCCGGCCTCCAGGGCGCCTTCGTGACGACGGGGTTCCCCTACCGCGTCCACCGCTACCTCGGCACCTTTCTCGCCGTCTTCCGCGACGTGTTCATGGAAGCCGGAGCCCTGCGCCGGCCGGGCGCGGCGGCCCTGGACCTGGCGCACACCGCCGCAGGGATCTTCGATGGCTTCTTCGAGTTCTGTCTCTCGCCGTGGGACATCGCCGCCGGAACCCTGCTGGTCAGGGAAGCGGGAGGGCTGGTCACGGATCTGGACGGAGGCACCGACGTGCTGGCCCACGGGAACGTGGTCGCCGCCAGCCCTGATGTCCACCGCGATCTGCTCGCGGTGATACGCCGCCACGCGTCGGAGCGCACGATCGTCCCTTGACCGGGAGGTCGTTCGGCGCCGCCGGTCCTTCGGCGTGGTGGCGCCGCGGCGCGTGCGACCGCGGCGACTTTGGTCGCGAGTGGAGAGGCTATACTCAGCCGGAAGGAACATCGAAGGGGGGTGGGTGCGAGCGTGAAGCCTGACGGATCGGATTCCCTGCCCCGGATCCTGCCGGCTCCGCAACGTGGCCAGCGCCGAGGCAAGGATCTCGAGCGCTTCCTCAACCTGTGGCGGCTCGCGGTCGTCGCAGGCCTGACGCTGACGCTGCTCGTCGCCCGCCTTCTGGGATCGCTGCGCCCCGAACTGGAGTTCTCGTTGTGGGGGCTGGGGCTCGTTCTCATCGCGGCGCTCGGTTTCCAGTTCTATCTCGCCTGGTACCCGTGGGACGAACGCTACGGACTGTGGGTCGTCGGGGTGGACCTCGCGGCTGTAACCGCGATCCTCCTCACCTATCTGATGATGGGGCGCCCGCTGGCGGCGACGAACTCGCAGACGGCGTTCCTCGCCTACTTCATGATCGTGGCCTTCGCCGGGCTGCGCTCCGATGCCCGGGTGGCGCGCGTGCTCGCCCTCGCCGTCCCGCTCAGCTACGCACTGGTGGTGTTTCTCGCCGTGGCCTGGCGGCAGGTTCAGCTGCTGCCTCCGGATCCGGTGTACGGGTCGTTTCGCTGGGAAGCACAGGCGATGCGGATGTTTCTGCTCTCGGTGGTCACGTGGATCACCCAGTACGACGCGGCCCTGGGCGCGACCGACCGCGCGGAGGCCCTGCGCGACCCGCTCACCGGGGTTTACAATCGGCGCTTCCTGCTCGACTTCCTCTCCCGGGAGTTGCCTCGCGCCCGGCGGCGCAGGCAGCCGCTGTCGGTGCTGCTGCTCGACCTCGACGGCTTCAAGCTGTTCAACGACACGTACGGCCACCTCGCCGGCGACCAGATGCTGGTCACCGTGGCGCACTCCCTTGTTTCGGCGGTGCGGGGGGGCGACATCGTGGCCCGTTACGGCGGCGACGAGTTCGTGGTCGTCCTGCCGAACACCGCCGGGGATGCGGCGCGCCGCGTCGGCCGCGATCTGACGATGGCTGTACCGTCCAACGTCCGCCTGTCGGTCGGAGTCGGATGCCTGGGCGACCGGGCCGACACGGCGCAGGAACTCCTGGCGACGGCGGATCAGGCGTTGATGCGCGCCAAGCAGATCGGCGGCGGCCTGGTGATCGCCTGACGCCCGTCACCGGATCACTGACGCGCGGCCGGCCCGGCGACATACGGGGCCTTCGCAATGGCACAATGTTGCGATGCGGGGAGTGCTTCGACACGTCGCCGGCTGGGGCCTGCTCTGCCTCGGTGTCGCCGGCCTGTTCCTGCCGATCCTCCAGGGGTGGCTCCTGATCGCCCTCGGCGCGCTGCTGCTCGCCCCGGACGTGCCGCTCTTCGCCCGGATCGTGTGTTGGGTGGAGGACCGCCACCCGAGAGTCCGGGGTGTGCTCGAGGCGCTGCGCCGGAAGATCGGCCAGCGCCGGCATCCGTGCTGAGACCGCTGTGCTCCGGCGTCGGATTCAGGGGGCTATCGCCGCGGAAGTAGGTTCGAGGAGCGCCTCGACCTTGGCCTTCCGCGGCCAGAGTATGAGCATCCCCGCGCCGGCCACGGCGCAGAAGATCCACAGGCTCTGCTGGTTGCCATCGAGGAAGAAGAGCGCCACGCCGAGGACGGCGACCGCCTCGAGGCGTGCGAACGCGACGAGGTGGGCGGTGAAGTGCGCCGCCAGCAGCGGTTCGGCGAGGCGACCGGCGGCGTAGACGCGCCGCGGCGAGACGAGCATCGCCCGGTACACCGGCATGATCGAGACCAGATTGAGTACCGCGATGGTGGCGAAGATCCACAGGAAGTGCTCGCCCTGAGCCAGCGGCGGACGCTCCGGACGGGCGACGAGGCTTCCGATCGCCACGTAGATCGGGATGCTCCCGAGAATCGCCGCGCACACGAGCCGCAGTCGGCTCAGATGCTGGTCCACCCGCGCATCCATGGCGCCTCCGTCGTTGCCGGGATCGTACGGAGGAAATGGGCGAGCCGTCAACCGGTGAGAGTCCCAGCTCGGCGACGGCGAAACCCCGCAGGGCGGGGTTTCGGCTTGGCGGGTGACCGCCCGGGCCTTAGCAGATCATCACGCGGCTGCAAGGTCCGTCGAACGTCCGCGGCCATTGCTGGCACCACCAATTTCGCGCCTGCGACGCCGCCTGTCAAGCGCCTCCGATCGCCTCGGTCACCGCCACGGCCGCGGCCAGCGCGGCGCTGCCCGACTCCCCGTCGACGAACGCCGCGCCCTCGCCCCGACATCGTGCCTGAAAGGCCCGGTGCTCGACGGCAAGGGGCTCGGACGTGACCACTTCGACCCGGACGGGCTCGATCGTCGGCTCGGGCGTGTCGCGCCGGAGGCGGTAGGACGAGACACTCTGCTCGGTGTAGTCGACGGAGTAGTAGCCGTCGGTGACGAACAGGCGCAGCTTGCGGACGCGGTCGGCGGAGACCCGGCTGGCGGTCAGAGTCGCCACGCACCCGCCCTCGAATTCGAGCCGGACGTTGGCGAGATCCACCCGGCCGGAGAGAACCGGGACTCCGACGGCCCGCACCTCGGTGATCCGGCGGCCCGGGTTCAGCGCCTGCGCGATCTGCAGGTCGTGGACCATCAGATCGAGAATCACGTCGATGTCGAGGGAGCGCCTCGTGAACGGCGACAGCCGCTGGCAGTCGAGGTAGCGGGGGGCGGGGTTCCGGGCGAGTACACCCTGGACGGCGGGGTTGAAGAACTCGACGTGGCCCACGCCCAGGACCGCCGAGTGGCGACGGGCGAGGGCGACCATCTCCTCGGCCTCCGCGACCGCGGCGGCGATCGGTTTCTCGACCAGGACATGGCGCCCGGCCTCCAGGAAGCGGCCGGTGATCTCCCGGTGCGTGACCGTGGGCGACGCGACAACGGCCGCGCGCGCGAGGTCGATCGCCTCGTCGAGCGAGCGCAGCGGAGGTGCCCCGAACTCGCGGGTCACGGCTTCCAGCCTCTCCGGGTCGGTGTCGTACGCGCCCACACAGTTCCAGCCGGGAAGGGTACTGGCGAGGCGGACGTGGTGGCGGCCGAGGTGGCCACATCCGACAACGGCGACGGGGATCGGTGCGGGTTCGCTCATGGCGGGTCAGCTTACGCGTCGCCCCGCCTGCGGGCAATACGGCGGGTGAGCGGGAAGTGAGCAGGGCCCGGGCGGGTGGGCGAACTGGGGAGAGGGTAGAGGGAAGGGAAGGGGGTGTTGCCTCTTGCCGGACCCCGGACCCCGGACCCCGGACCCCGGACCCCCTCCTTTTCGTGCAACACGCCGTCCACTGCCCACGCCGCCGTCCTTCTCTTCAACGGTCCACGTTTCCCGCTGCGCGGGTACACTTCGCCGGGGAGCATCCGTGATCGACTCTCACGCGCATGTGTCGATGTTCGAGGAGGGCGAGCGGGCCGGTGTCCTCGGCCGCGCGACCGCCGCCGGAGTGTCGCGGATCCTGGCGCCGGCGACCGGTCCGGACGACCTCGACGCGGTCCTGGAACTCGCCGCCGTGTGGCCGGAGCGGATCGTCGTCGCGATCGGTGTCCACCCCCACGAGGCCAGGCACCTCGGCCCTGCGCTCAAGCGCAGGATCGAAGCGGCGGTGCGGGCGCCGGGAGTGGTGGCGGTCGGCGAGATCGGCCTCGACTACCACTACGACCACTCCCCGCGCGACGAGCAGCGGAGGGCGCTCTCCTGGCAGCTCGGCCTGGCCATCGAGACGGGGCTTCCCGCCGTGTTCCATCACAGGGAGGCGTGGGCCGACTTCCTCGCGTTGCTCGACGGGTTTCCCGGTGTCCGCGGAGTCGCGCACTCGTTCACCGAGGGGAGTGCCGGCGCAGTCGAGATGAACGCCAGGGGGCTGATGGTCGGGATATCGGGCATGGTCACGTTCCCAAGGGCGGACAACATCCGCGAGGCGGCGGCGGCGGTCCGCGAGGGGTGGCTGCTCGTCGAGACCGACAGCCCGTACCTCGCCCCGGTGCCGCACCGCGGACGGCGCAACGAGCCGGCGTACGTGAGGCTGGTCGCCGAGGAAGTGGCCCGCGTACGGGGCGTGCCGCCGGCCGACCTCGAGCGGCAGACGGACGACGCCTTCTCGAGGCTGTTCAGGGTCTCCGACTCGCGCGGGGCCTGACCTCTCGATCCGAGATCGGAGCGCTCGCGCCCCCGGCCTCAGGGTCTGGCGACCTCGATCGTCGTCGGGTCGGTCGAATGGCCGTCGACCACCGAGCCGAAGGCGATCACCTTCCCGCCGGCGGTCAGCACGCGGACCCTGGCGTAGGCGTTGGCGGCGCCCGCGGGGAGGGCCTGCGACTTGGAAGCGCGGCGGCCCGCGCCGGCCGACAACGTCAACGGAGAACCGAGTTGGGCACCGGCGCCGGTGAAGAAGGTGAACTCCACAGTCGCGCTTGCCGTCCCGACGTTGACGAACTCGACGTTGGTGCGGAAACTGCCGTCGCTGCGCAGGTTGGGCAGGTAGCCGGTCACGCCGTAGAGCAGCGCGCTGCCGACCTCGATTCCGGGCATGGACTGGCCGTAGGTCTTCACGAGTCCGTCGTTCGGGTCGGTGAGACGCGAGTAGGTCCGCGCCTGCGTCGCGACCGCTCCCGTCGCCTCGACCAGGACCGCGCCGCTGTCCGTTCCCGTGATGCCGAAGGCGGAGGACAGTACGTCGGGCCACGTCACCTGCTGCCCCGCCGGGATCGTCGCCGTCACCGGAGCGGCTGCGGTGCCTCCGAAGAAGGTGAGGCGCACCTGCGCCGCCGCGGCGCCGTGGTTGAGCACCGCGAGGTCGCTGTACCAGTAGGCGGGAGCGATGCCCGGAAGGTGGGCTATCCCCGAGACGTAGTAGCTCCTCGTGTAGGTTGTCGTGCCGCAGGTGCCGGTGAACAGAACCGTCGCGGCGCCGGACCACCCCGAAGACGAGCCGCAGGAAGCGTTGGCCCGAACCCGATTGTACAGAGTGACGGCGCTGGTGCCCGTGATCGTCAGGTTGACGGAGGTGGCGCTGAACGTGTCGTTGCTCAGGTCCAGCGTGTTGGTGAACGCCGCGTCGGTGGCGACCTGGATCGTGTAGGTCGACGCTCCGGACACGGCGCCCCACGAGAGGTTGTACAACTCGCCGCTGCACAGCGTCGCCTTGTTGATCGACAGCCCGGTCGGCGTCCCCGGCGTCGGGCACCCGCCCCCCTGGAGCACGGTCAGGGCCGAGTCCGCGCGCAGGCGGTTGCGGGTGATGCCGTTGCGGGAGTCGGTGACCGGATCGCCGGTGCCGGCCAGCGCGTCGCGCAGCGCGGCGCCCGTCCTGCCCGGGACCGCCTGGCTGAGCAGCGCGGCGACGCCGGCGGCGTAGGGAGCCGAGGCCGACGTCCCGCCGAAGCAGAAGTCGTTCCCTCCTCCGAGCCGCGGGGTGGAGGCGCAGTGCGCAGGGGCCCAGACGTCGAGCTGGCTGCCCGAGTCCGAATAGCAGGTGATGACGTCCGCGGCGGTCCGGCCGACATCGCTGCACCCGTCGGGGGCACACTCGGCCGGGATGGACTCGTCGCCCTCGAAGGTCGGAATCGCGATCGACTCGATGTACGCGTCGTACACCGACCCGACCGCGAGCGCCGAGCTGACGCACGCCGGCCAGGAGACGCCGCTCGTGCACCCTCCGTTCCCCGCCGATACGGTGACCGGGACGCCGGCCGCGAGGAGGGTATCGAAGGCGGTCTTGAACTCGACGACCTCGCTGTCGCACGGCTGAGGCGGGATGCCGTCGGTGAAGTACCCTCCCAGTGACAGGTTGGCGACCCGGATGTTGAAGGGGTTGCCGCCGGTGACGGTCGAGACGACGTCGTTGATTCCGGCCATGATCCGGCTGACCGTTCCCGATCCGCTGTCGTCGAGGACGCGCACGGCGTAGATCTTCGCCGCCGGCGCCACGCCGCCGGTCGAGCCGGCGGCGACCCCGGCGACGCTCGTGCCGTGTCCCTCTCCGTCCATTGGGTCGCCGTCGTTGTCGACCGTGTCGGCGCCCTTGATCGTCTTGGCGTCCAGCGTGGAGCCGCCTGGAGAAAGCTCCGCGTGGGTGTAGTCGACGCCGCTGTCGATCACCGCGATGGTCACGCCGCTGCCGCTGTAACCCGCGGCCTGAACCTGAGGCACGCGCATCAGCGCCTTGCCCTCCGTGCGCGTCGCCCGAGCCACCCGGTTGGGAGAAACGGCCTCGACGCGCGGGTCGCGGGCCAGCCGCTCGAGCGCATCGCCCGGCACCGCGAGGTGGGCGATCGGGAGGTGGGAGTAGCGCCGGACGACCCGGACTCCGGCCGAGGCGAGATCCCGCTCGAGGTCCTCCCCGGTTCGGCCGATCCAACGAAGTCGTCCCGCGTGGGCCGGTCCGATCCGATCGAAGGACTCGAGCGCGACGGGGTGACGGAACGTGACGACGCAGTCGAGTTCGGCCTTTCCGGCGACCTCGGCGGCGAGTTTTCCCTTCACCTTGACGGTCCAGGGGCGGGGATCGTCCGGGATGGCGAGATCCTCGGCCGAGAGTTCGGCCGGCACGAGTTCTCGAAGGCTGCCGGTCACATGGGCCTGCGGACCGCCGAACGCGGCGTGCGACGGCAGACTCGCGGCGAGAACGAGGGCGAGGAGCGAGCGAACGGATCTCATGGGTGCCTGAAACTCTCCAGTTGAAGGAAAGCGCAACCGGTTCAGCGTATTCCTGCCGCGCTCCCGCGTCAAACCCCGGCCTGTGGCCAGCGTCACACGTCTGGCCAGCCCCTGAGTTCTGGGGTAAGCTTGCGCGTCATGGGTGGCCGTCCGACCGTGGGCCAGCCGGCGGAAACGCGCGGCAGCGAGGGGGGGCTCGATGGCAGCCGAAGTTGCCCGCCCCCGCGAGGAGTTCTTCTACCTCTCGCGCCTCCTCGATCGAACGATCGTCGATCGTGACGGCGAGCGCGTCGGCCACCTGGTCGACGTCGGATGCGCTTCCGGCGAGCTGTTCCCGCGCGTCGTTACGTACTACCTGAAGCCCGGGCTGCTCGCCCCTCTGACCCTGGCGGCGCCGGCGCCCGCGTTCGCCGTGGTGCCCGACAGTCCGCTGCGTCTCGCCGTGCCGACCAGCGACCTCCAGCCGGGCGCCCGCCGCCTGCCCGGCGAGATCCTGTTGCGCCGCGAGATCCTCGACAAGCAGATCGTCGACACCGACGGCGCGCGCGTCGTGCGCGTCAACGACGTGCACGTGCTGCGGGCGCGGGGAAACGAGGTGCGGGTCGTCCACGTCGACATCGGTTTCCCGGGTCTCGTTCGCAGGCTCGGATGGGAGTCGGCGTTCACCCGCCTGCTCCGCGGCAAGCTGCGGGAGGCCTGGATGCGGGAGGACCGGCTGCTCTCATGGCGCTACGTCGTCCCGCTGCGCTCGGGGTCGTTGCCTGCCGACCTCAAGCTGAACGTCGCCCAGACCCAGCTCGCTCAACTTCACCCCGCCGAGCTGGCCGAGATCCTCGAGGAACTCGACCGCTTCGAGGGGCCGGCCGTGCTCGAGGCGCTCGACGTACCTAGGGCGGCCTTGACGCTCGCCGAGCTGCCCGCGGAGGCGCAACGGTTGCTGCTCGGCGCCCTCGACATCAAGCGGGCGGCGACGCTGCTCGCCGAGATGCCCCCCGACGAAGCGACGGACGTCCTGGAGGAGCTCCCCGAGGCGTTGCGCGAGAGGCTCGTCGCGGCGCTGCCCGCCGCCGACCAGGCCACGGTCACCGATCTCCTCAGCCAGGAGCCGGACACCGCCGGGGCGGTCATGAACCCTGAGGTGTTCTCCGTGGCGCCCGGAACCCGGATCGCGGAGGTAGGCGCCGCACTGCGGTCGGGCACGCCGGAACTGGCCAAAGGGTACTCCGTCCTGGTTGTCGGCGAGGAGGGCCGGCTCCACGGTGTTGTTCCGCTCACCGATCTCGTCCGCACGGATCCCGGCCGCGCCGTAGACGAGGTCATGGATCGCGACCCGGTCTCGGTGCGCGCCGAGGACCCGATGGACGACGTCGCGGAGCTGTTCGACCGGTTCAACCTCCTGTCGCTTCCGGTCCTGGACCACGACGGCCGGATCGAGGGGATCGTGACGGTGGACGACGTCGTCGCCTGGCTACGCGAGGGCCGGGAGCGCGAAGGGCGGCTGACGTGAGAACCGGGGACCGGGGTCCGGGAGTTTCCCCGTGTGGGCGTGGTACCGCGCCGGACCGGGGAGGGCGTGGCGATGAATGAGTGGCTGCGCGCCCGCTGGCAACGCGTTCTGGTCATCACCGCGGTGGTCGGGCCGGGGATCATCACCGCCAACGTCGGCAACAACGCCGGGGGCATCGCCACGTACTCGATGGCGGGGGCGAGCTACGGCTACCGTCTCCTCTGGGTCGTCATTCCGGTGGCGCTCGCCCTCTACGTCGTGCAGGAGATGTCGTCGCGCCTCGGCGCGGTCACCGGCAAGGGGCTCTCCGACCTCGTGCGGGAGGAGTTCGGCGTCAAGGCAACCGTCTATCTCATGTTCCTCCTGCTCCTCATCAACCTGGTCGGCACCATGGCGGAGTTCGCCGGCCTCGCGGCCGCGCTCGAGATCGTCAACGTCCCGCGGTGGGTGTCCGTGCCGCTCGGAGCGGCGGCGGTATGGTGGCTCGTCACCTGGGGCACCTACAGGGCGGTCGAGAAGACGTTTCTTGTCGCGTCCACCTTCTACCTCGCGTACGTCGTCTCGGGCGTACTCGCGAAGCCCGACTGGGGAGAGGTGGCCCGCGCGGCCGTGACGCCGAGTTTCGAGGCGAGCCTCCCGTTCGTGACCATGGTCGTGGGCATCCTCGGGACGACGATCGCGCCGTGGATGCAGTTCTACCAGCAGGCCGCGGTGGTCGAGAAGGGGATCGCGACCCGCAACCTCCGCGAGGCGAGGATCGACGTCGCGGTCGGCACCGTGATGGCTGTCGTGGTGGTCGCCTTCATCATGCTCGCGTGCGGCGCCACGCTCCACGTCGCCGGCGTGCACATCACGGACGCCCGGGATGCCGCGCAGTCGCTCGTGCCGCTTGCCGGCAGGTACTCCGGTTACCTGTTCGGTTTCGGCCTGTTCAACGCCTCGTTGTTCGCCGCGGCGATCCTTCCCCTGTCCACCGCCTACACCGCCTGCGAAGGCCTGGGCTGGGAGCGCGGCATCGACAAGAAGTTCCGCGAGGCACCGTGGTTCTACTCGATCTACACCGCGCTGATCCTCCTCGGCGCGGCGGCCATCCTCATCCCTGGGCTGCCGCTGCTCAGGGTGCTCTTCCTTTCTCAGGTCGCCAACGGCGTGCTGCTGCCCGTCGTCCTCGTCTTCACCCTGCTGCTCGCCAACCGCCGTGATCTTCTCGGCGAACACGTCAACTCGAGAGGTTTCAACGTGGTAGCCTGGACACTGGTCATCGCGCTGATCGGAATGACTCTGTTCCTCACGGCGGCGACCATCGCGGGGGTCGGATGAGCAAGGCGTCGCGGGCGAAAGGTACGCAACTGACGGCGGGTATCGTTGTCCTGACCATCGGTCTGGTCCTGCTCGTGACCCGAATCGCGCCGGTCGCGGCGGCGCCCGCCTGGCTGATCGGTCTGGGGCTGGCGGGCGCGCTGGTGGCGATCGTCCAGCGGAGTTACGGCGCGCTGGTCGCCGGGATGATCCTGCTCGGGGTCGGCGCGGGGATGGCGCTCGGCGACGGCGGCGCGTTCGGCTGGCCGCACCGGGCGTGGCGCCTGGTGGCGCTCGGCGTCGGCTTCGCGGGCATCTGGGCGGTGGCGGCGATCCTCAAGCTCAACCGGCACTTGTGGCCGCTGGCGGTCGGAGGCGTTCTGGTCGCCCTGGGCGCCGCGCCGTTCGTCCGCCGCCTGACCTTCGTGCCCCCGGGCGTCGAGATCGCGCTGCGCACGTGGTGGCCGGTGGCCCTCGTGGCGGGCGGACTCCTGCTCGTCCTCAAGGCACTGCGCTCCTGAAGCACCCCGGCGCGCGAACTCCTCAGCCGGTGAACTTGTAGCCGATCCGGTGCACCGTGACGAGGTGTCGGGGCTCCTCAGGAACGTCCTCTATCTTCTTGCGCAGCTTGGCGATGTGCGTGTCGACGGTGCGTGTGAACGGGATGGTCGAGTATCCCCAGACGCCGTCGAGGAGCTGACTGCGGGTGACGACCTCGCCGCGGTGCTTGACGAGGAACTCGAGCAGGCGGAACTCGCGGGGCGAGAGGTCGAGCGGGTGTCCCGCCCTGCTCGCCTCGTGGCGGGCGAAGTCGACGCTGACGCCGCCGAAGCTGTAGGTCCCCTCGCCGTTCCGGGGCCCGAAACCGCCGGCCCGGCGCAGCAGCGCCTCCGCCCGGGCGAGCAGTTCCATGAGCGAGAACGGCTTGGTGACGTAGTCGTCTGCTCCTGCCTTGAGCCCGACCACCTTGTCGATCTCCTGGCCCCGCGCCGTGAGCATGATCACCGGCAGCCGGCTCCCCTCGGCGCGCAACTTGCGGCACACGTCCAGACCGGAGAGCTTGGGCAGCATGACGTCGAGGACGAGCAGGTCAGCGGCGGTCTGCCGGGCCATGTTCAACCCGGCGACGCCGTCGCGGGCGAGCGCGACCTCGTACCCCTCGTACTGGAAGCCGTCGCGCAGGGCGACCGCCATCGCCTCGTCGTCCTCCACGACCAGCACCTTCCGCCCCATGGGGATCTCTGACATGGCCCTCATCCCACTGTCGTTTCCTGTTTCGGTTCTACGTGTCGTTCACGGTGGAGTTGCGCCCTCGGAGACGCGCGCCCCCCGCTTCGGTGGCCGCGGGCGACCCGCCTCGATGGGCAGGATCACGGTGAAGGTGCTTCCCCGACCGACTTCGCTCTCGACCTCGACGCGTCCGGAGTGGGCCTCGACGATGTGGCGGACGATGGCCAGGCCCAGCCCGCTGCCGCGTACGTCGTGGACCAGGCTCGATGCGACGCGGTGAAAGCGCTCGAAGATGCGCCCCTGTTCCGCGCGTGGGATGCCGATGCCGCGATCCTCGACGGCGATGGCCACCGAGGCGTCGCGCCGTCCGACGCGGACCGTGACCTCCTTGCGCTCGCCCGAGTACTTGACCGCGTTGTCGAGCAGGTTCGAGACGGCCTGGTCGAGCGCGGCCCGGTCGACGTGAACCGCCGGCAGAGGGTCGTCCGGGCCGCGGTAGGCGATGTCGAACCCCTGGGAGCGGACCCGCGACCGGAACCCGGACACCGCCGCCCGCACCACCTCGTCCACGTCGGCCGGTTCGAACTCGTACACCTTGCGTCCGGACTCGATGCGTGAGAAGTCGAGGATGTTGTTGATCAGGTGCGAGAGCCGGCGGCTCTCGGTCTCGATGTGCTCGCCGTACTCGCGGACCTTGCCGGGATCGCTCACGCGCCCGAGCCTCATCATCTCTCCGAACACCTGGATCGAGGACACCGGCGTGCGCAGCTCGTGCGACACGTTGGAGACGAAGTCGCTCTTCATGGCCGACAGGTGCATTTCGCGGGCGGCGTTGCGCAGCGCGAGCACCACGCCGGCGAGGAGCACGACGGCCAACACCGCCGAGAGGATCATGTTGAGGGCGAAGTTGCGCCGGGCCCATTTCTCGGGCGTCGCCCTGCGGTCGCGCAGGGCGAGCTTGTAGTCGGTGAAGACGAGCGAGAGGCCGCGGCCGACGACCCAGCCCTTCTCGCCGGACTTCACCCCTCCCCCGACCACGGGCCGGCCGGCGCCGTCGGAGGCCGCGACGTGGAGTTCGTCGCCCTTGGCCAGGCCCTGAACGCTCTGGGCGATCGCCTGGGGCAGCACATGCGCGGCGAAGTGATCGCGGTCGAGAATCATCCCGGAGAGTCCGACCAGTCGGGAGCCGTCGTCGACGATCGGCTTGAGCAGGATCGGGAAGTCGCGGTCGCGCTCGTCCGACACGATCGAGAGCTCGACTGGGGCGCCCTTCTTGAACCGGATCTCCCACGGCGCGGCCGCCGCCCAGATCGCCAGCGTCTCCGCCGAGTAGGAAGGCACCTCGAACACGCCGGCGCGTGGATCGAGGACCAGGATCGGCCCGGGATCCGCGAAGTCCACCAGGAAGAAGTGCCGCACGGCCGCGGCGTCTGGACCGGCCTTCTTGACGAAACGGTGCGCCGCCTTCAGGAGCCCCTCGCGCGAGAACACCGCCGGCGAGACGTCCAGCGTCCGGTCGGCGAGGCTCTTGTAGGTGTAGTACACCTCCTTGGCGACTGCGTCGAGCACTTTCGCGAGCGAGGCGCGCCTGGCCACCGAGGACGTGCGTTCGAGGTCGACGAGCCAGCGGTACTGCAGCGCGATGAGGACTGCGAGAGGGATGAAGACGGCGGCGAACCCCATCCAGAGCACCCGGCGCTGCCGGCGGACGCGTCGCTCGAGGACCCGGAGCTGCGAGCCGTTGGCCTCGGTTCTGGAGTCCACTCCCACGCGCGCCTCCCTCTCGCACTATACGGCCGAAAACCGCCTTCGGCCCCTCCGTTCACACCTCGTTGCCGAGGGTTTACGAGTTTTCACAACTCGGTAAGGACGTTTGCACCGGGCGGGCCGAGCGTGAGGAGCGATGAGCGATTTCGTCACGCCGGACGGTTCCGCAGCTCCCGGAATGGGCCGGGCACGGCCGGGCCCTCCGCGCGCGACGTCGGCCCGGGGATCCGCCGAACCCGCCGGTGGCGGTTGGCCCCGCGACTCGAAAGGAGCCACGATCATGCGTCGAATCCTGTTCCTCGTCCTCACCCTCATGGCGATCTCGATCGCCGCCTCGCTGTTCGCGGGGGAAAAGCACGGCTGCGCCGCGAGCGCCGATGAGTGTCTGAAGAAGATGGTCCAGTCAATGAAGTCGTCCGGCTGGCTCGGGATCTCGACCGAGAAGTCCGACGGTGGGAAGGTCGTCATCGCCCGTGTCGACCCCGACTCCCCGGCGCAGAGGGCGGGGTTCCAGACCGGGGACGTGCTGTTCGCGATCAACGGGGTGGCGATCGGCGAGGAGAACAAGGCGGAGCTGAAGAAGGTGAAGCAGGGGATGACGCCGGGCTCCGAGGTCCGCTACACGGTGATCCGCAAGGGCGGCAGGCTCGAGCTCTCGGCGGCGCTCGTCGAAGTCCCCCGGGAGGTGCTCGCGCAGCGAATCGGCGAGCACATGCTGGCCGAGCACCTCGCCACCGCGGTCGCCGTCAAGTGACAGCCCCGAGAAGCTGAGTGCGGCCCGCCTGGGGGAAGCACTCCCCGGGGGGGCCGTACCGTGTCTCCCAGGCGTGTGCCGGGCGCTCGGATCAGGGCATCACGAGGACGTCGCCGGGGTGGATGCGGTTGTTCTCCAACCCGTTGCGCCGCTTGAGCGCCGAGACGGTGACGCCGTGGCGGCGCGCGATGTCGTACAGGGTGTCGCCGCGGCGGACCACGTAGCGTCCGGCCGAGGATTCTCCCGCCGGGGAGGGGGCCTTGGCAACCGGCCTCCTGGTCGTGCGCTGGGCGGCCAGCTGCGCTTCGGGCGAAGGCCTCCTGGCGCCGGTGGGGTAGCGGGGGATGACCAGCGTCTGGCCGATGCGCAGCGCGCGCGGGTTGCGGATGCCGTTGGCGTTCTGGATCGTCGCGACGCTCGATCCGTAGCGTCCGGCGATCGAGCCCAGCGTGTCGCCCTTGCGGATCACGTGGAAGACCCGTCGGACACGCTGATCGGACGGGATCGCCTCGATCGCCGCCGCGATCTCGATCTCGCTCCCGCACGGCACGGCCAGCTGGTAGGTGCCCTTCATCGGCGTCAAGCGATAGAGCAGCGCGGGGTTGAGTTCCGCGAGCCGGTCGGCGGGAATCGTGCCGCGCTCGCCCAGGACGTCGAGGTCGAGTCCGCCCTCGACGGGCACGCGGGCCAGGCAGACGGGGCGTTCCTGGATGGCGCCCAGCCCGTACTCCGCCGGGTTCTTGACGATCACGAGGACCGCCCACAGCGCCGGGACGTAGTTCCTCGTCTCGCGGGGCAGGTAGCGGCGAAGTTGCCAGAAGTCGGTCGTCCCCTTGGCCCGGCGCAGCGCGCGCTGCACCCGGCCCGGACCCGAGTTGTAGGCGGCCAGGGCGAGTTCCCACGACCCGAACATCGCGTGCAGGTCGGAAAGGTGCGCGACCGCCGCCCTGGTGGAGAGGAACGGGTCGTTGCGCTCGTCGACGACCCCGTCCGCCCGCAACCCGTACAGCTTCCCGGTTCCCGCGACGAACTGCCACAGCCCCTGCGCCCGTGCGCGCGAGCGGGCTCGCGGGTTGAACGCGCTCTCGACCATCGGCAGGAAGGCGAGATCTTCGGGGAGGCCAACCCTGCGCAGCTCCTCGCGGATGAAGGGCAGCATCGTCTCGGCCCGGTCCAGCGCGGCGATCATTCGCTCGCGATAGGGTCCCGAGTAGAAGTCGATCAACGAGGTGACCTCGGCGTTGACGACGACAGGCAGGTCGAACGTTTCCTGGTGCGCCCGCGCCTGGGCCTCGGCGACGCGCTCGGCGGCGACGGGCGCCGGCTCCGGTGGGCCCTCGAACTCTCCCGGCAACGGTTCGAGCTGCTCGGCGAGGCGGGCGACGTCGTCGAGGAGCAAGGCCGCGTACTCCTCGAACCCCGGATCAGCGGGCGTCACGGTATGCCGCTCGAGGAGGCGCTTCGCCACCTCCCACTCGCACGCCTGGAACTCGACCGCGTCGCCGGCGGCGACCGCCTCCTGTGCCGCCTCGAGGAGGGAGTCGAGCGCCTCGCGTGAACTCTCCGCGGTCGGCGGAGCGGGGGCGGCGACCGGTTCGAGCGGCACCGCCTCCGGGGCCGGAACCGCGACGTGCCTGGACGAAGCGCAGCCCGCAAGTGCGGCGATTCCCAGCGCGAGGCAGAGCAGCCTGCGGGTCATTCGCCCTGAAGGTGGACGTTGAGCGTGAGCGCCAGCTGCCTGATCCGCTCGTCGCGTTTGATCTCAACCTCGACGGGCGCCAGCGACGTCACGATGGAACCATCCGAGGCGACCAGTTCGATACGGACCGTGCAACGCCGGGCCTGATGCAGCGCCTGGCCGACTTGTTCGTCGACCCGGCGGCGGACCTCCATCCGCGAGTTGAGCGAACTCTGCAACAGCGCGTCGAGGTCGAGGGCGGATGCCTGTCTGGAGGGGGTGGAGGGCGCGGGGTGCGACGTTGCCGCCTTTCTCAGATTTTCGAGTTCGGCGAGGATGTCGAGCGAAGACGACACCCTCACGTGCCGGACCTCGGCCTGTACGGCGACCGGCGCCTCCGGTTCCGTGGTCGTGGCGAACTCGACCGGCGCCTCCTCGGGCTCCTCCGCAGCGATCTCCTGGACCTCTTCGGCCGGCCGGACCGGCTCGTCCTCCCCGCTCGCCTCGGCCTTGACGACCGGGGCCCGTTCGGGCGCGGCGTTCTCCGGCTCCTCCGGGAGCGCCTCGTCCGACACGAGCTCAACCGCTTCCTGCGTGATCTCCGCCGCTTCCGGCAGGTCGTGTTCCTGGACCGCCCCGAACGGTTGGCCCGCCGCTTCGGTCGGGGCCTCGAGCGGCGCGGGCGGCACCGGAAGAACTGCGACGTCGGCCAGGGGCGAGGCTTCGTTGACCGGCGCCACGGCGGCGGCGGAGAAGACGGGCGTCACGGGAGCCGTCGCGACCGGCCGCGCGGGTGCGGACGACGCGGAATCGACGCCCGCGGCTCGGGCCGACGGCCCGAGGCCCTCCGCTGCGGCCGCCGACAGCGCCGCCGGGTTGAAGCTGACTCCCGATCGAACGCTCGGTGCGGGCTGCGCGACCGCGGCCGGAGCTGCCTCCTGGGCCGCCATGCGCCGGCGCAGCGACTTGAGGGTGATCTTGGTGACGGCCTTGAGCGTCTCGAACACCCCGGAGCCCTGGACGGCGACCGACTCGTAGGACTCCCACTGGCCCTTGGGGTTGAGCACGAGGTTGAGTTCGTCGAGGCTGAGGACGTTCTTCAGGTCGCGCTTGTTGTACTGGAGCACCAGCGGAAGAGAGCCCGTGTCGAGACCGAGCTCGCGCAGGTTCTCCTCGAGGTTCCTGAAGCTCTCCACGTTGGCCTCGGCCATCGGGCGCTGGGAGTCGGCCACGAAGACCACGCCGTCGACGCCCTTGAGAACGAGCTTCCGCGTGGTGTTGTAGAACACCTGTCCGGGAACGGTGTACAGCTGCAGGCGGGTGCGGAACCCGCCGACCTTGCCGACCTCGAGGGGGAGGAGATCGAAGAACAGCGTCCGGTCGGTCTCGGTCTCAAGGGAAACCATCTCTCCGCGGGATCCCGGAGCGGTTTTCGCATAGATGTAGGACAGGTTCGTGGTCTTGCCGCACAGGCCAGGACCGTAATACACGATCTTGGCCGCCATCTGCATCGTCGCCCAGTTGAAGAACACCATACTCTAGCAGTCTCCGTCCGCTGCCATCGGCCGGACGCTAGCAGAAAAGCGCGGGTCGGTCAACGCGCGGAGCAGGGCGCGCGCCTCGGTTCCGCGGATGCCGCGCGCCCGTTCGAGGCGCGCCACCGCCAGCCGCGAGACCTCCGCGTACGCTGTGGCCACCTCTGGAGGGAGAGCCCGGAGGTGAGCGGCAACCGTCGCGGCGTCACCGCGGACCAGGGGGCCGGTCATGGAAAGCCACCCGCCGGCGGCCAGCGCGTTGTCGATGGCCTGTCGAGCCAGCGGCGCGAGACCGTGGCGCCGGTCCCGCGCCGACCAGCCGAGCTCACGAAGCACGTCGCCGGCCACCGCCACCAGCGCGTAGGTGAGCGCCGCCGCGATCGTGGCCGCGGCGTGGTACCCCACCTTGCCCGCCCCGTCGATGGATCGCGGCCGCATCCCCAGGAGGCGGGCGAGAGTCCGCGCGGCGGCCACGGCCGGCGCGTCCCCTTCGATCGCCGCGATCGTCCCGCCCAGCCGCACCGGGGGGCCGGACGCCGTCGCGAACGGCAGCAGCGGATGGAACGAGCCGACGCTGACGCCGTGCGAGCGCAGCATCGCGAGAGCCTCCGCCGAGCGTGCGCCGGAAGTGTGCAGCACGACCGAGCAGCCGGGAGGGATGCGACCGGCGAGCCACGCGCCGACCTCCAGGAGTGCGTCGTCCGGGACCGAGATCAGCACGCGGTCGCTCGGTTGAAGGGGGGAGGATGCGGAGGTCACCAGTCCGGCCGGCAGGTATCGGCTCGCCCGGCGCCGGCTCGCCGCCGTCCTGTCCACCGCGCCGGCGAGGGTCACTCCCGACGCGCTCATGGCGCGAGCCAGTTGCAGACCGCACCGACCGAGGCCGACCACTGTCCACGAGGAGGGCATGAGGTCATGGTACATTTGGCGCGGAAAAAGGGGCACTCCGACGGTGGGTAGCGGAGCTACGGCGAGACACGGTTTGTCGGCGCGGGAGTTCGAGATCCTGCGCGAAGTCGTGTCGCTGTACCTGGCCAGCGGCGAGCCGATCGCCTCGGCCGCCGTCGCCCGCACCTCGTCGACGGGGTTGTCCTCGCCGTCGATCCGCAACGTCATGGCCGAGCTTTCCGACCGGGGGTTGCTCGCTCAGCCCCACACGTCGGCGGGCCGGGTGCCGTCGGACGAGGGGTTGCGGGTCTTCGTCGACCATGTCCTGGAGCGACCGGCCCTGGAAGACCGGGAACAGAGGAAGTTGCGTGCGATGCTCGTCGCCGGTGGACCTCTCGAGGAGGTTCTCGAACAGGCGAGCAGGGTTCTCGCCGAGGTGACGGCCGAAGTGGGCGTGGCGGTCGCGCCGACGGTGCAACAGGTCGTCCTGCGCTCGATCCACTTCGTCGAGGTCTCGACGCGCCGCGTGCTGGCGGTGGTCGTGACGCAGGGCGGACTCGTCGAGTCCCGCCTGCTCGGCGTCGAGCGCGAATACGGGCAGACCGAACTCGACCGGATCTCGAACTACTGCTCGGAGAACTTCGCCGGGCTGGCGCTCGGGGAGATCCGCGCCAGGGTGCTCCAGCTGATGTTGGAGGAGCGCGCGCAGTGGGACGACGTGTTGTCCGGGGTCGTGGAGCTGGCCAGACGTGCGGTCCGGCCGGACGAGGAGGCCAGCGGCGAGGTGTTCATTCGTGGGGCCGAGCGCCTGCTCGCCACGGCCGAACCGGCACGACTGGACGCAGTCCGTCGCCTCCTCGCCGCCTTCGGCGACAAGGCCACGCTCCTTCGCCTGCTCAACCAGTTCTTCTCCGGTCCGGTGCCGCGCGTCGTCCTGGGATCGCACTTCTCGCTGGTCGAGGGCGGCGACCTCGGCCTCGTCGCGAGTTCGTTCGAGATGGCGACCGGGGAGGTCGGACTGGTCGGAGTGATCGGGTCGAGGCGCATGGACTACCCGCACATCATTCCAGTCGTGGATTTCGTCAGTCGCCACCTGGCCGAGTCCGGCCACGGCGGCGAGGGGGGAGCGTGATGAACGAGAAGTCGGGGGAAGAGGTCGACTTCTTCGTGATCGACACCGCTGAGGAGGAGTCGGCCGCGCCCGAGGGAACGGCCCCCGCGCCGGAGGGCGCCGTCGGGGAGTCGGCCGACGCGGCGGTCGCCGACGACACGATCCACGAGGAACTCGGTCGTCTCCAACTCGAGGTCGACAGGTTGCGCGAGCTGTACCTGCGCAAGATGGCCGACTTCGAGAACTACCGAAAGCGGCAGGAGCGCGAAATGGTGGAGTTCCGACGCTTCGCCAACTCCGAACTCATCCGTGACTGTCTGCCGGTGCTGGACAATCTCGAACGGGCGATCGCGGTCCCGGGCGCCAACGAGAGCGCGCTGACCGCGGGTGTCGAACTCGTGCTCAAGCAGTTCAAGGAGACGCTCGTACGGTACGGCCTGGTGGAGATCGACCCGATGGGAGCCCAGTTCGATCCCAGCCTCCACGAGGCGTTCATGCGCGTGGAAACCGAAGGCGTCGAGGAGAACACAGTGGTCAGGGTGATGCAGAAGGGGTTCATGCTGGGGGAACGGTTGCTGCGCCCCGCGCTCGTCGCGGTGGCGGCCGGTCCGCCACCTCCTGCCGGCGTTGCCGGTGACCGGAACTGGGGCGAGCAATGAGCAAGGTCATCGGTGTCGACCTGGGCACCACGAACTCCTGTGCCGCGCTGGTCGAGGGAGCCCGTCCCGTGGTTGTGCCGAACCGGGAGGGTGCGCGGACGACGCCCTCCGTGGTCGCCCGGGCGGCGGACGGCGAACTCCTGATCGGCCAGATCGCGCGCCGCCAGGCCCTGACCAATCCCCGGAACACCGTCTACTCGGTGAAGCGGCTCATCGGGAGGAAGTTCCAGACGCCGGAGGTCGAGCGGTCGAGGCAGCTGGTCCCGTACACCATCACCGAGGCGCCGAACGGCGACGCGTACGTCGAGATCGGCGGCAGGATCCACTCTCCGCAGGAGATCTCGTCGTTCATCCTGCGTGAGATCAAGGAGTTCTGCGAGGCGACGCTGGGCGAGGAGATCACGCAGGCGATCATCACCGTGCCCGCGTACTTCGACGACTCGCAGCGGCAGGCGACCAAGGACGCCGGCACCCTGGCCGGCCTCGAGGTCCTGCGCATCATCAACGAGCCGACGGCGGCATCGCTCGCCTACGGTTTCGGGCGGGGCGGCACCGAGACGATCGCCGTGTACGACCTGGGCGGCGGCACCTTCGACATCTCCGTCCTCGAGATCGGCGAGGGTCTGTACGAGGTCAAGTCGACGGTCGGGGACACCTTCCTCGGCGGGGAGGACTTCGACGCCAGGATCATCGACTTCCTTCTCGACCACTTCTACCGCGAGACTCGGGTCGACCTGCGCGGCGATTCGATGGCGATGCAGCGGATCAAGGAGGCGGCCGAGTCGGCCAAGTGCGAACTGTCCACCGCGCAGGTGGCGGCGATAAACCTGCCGTTCATCGCCGTCGAGTCCGGTCAGCCGCTGCACCTTTCCTACCAGCTCACCCGCGACCAGTTCGAAGACCTGGTCCGGGATCTCGTGCTCTCGACCCTCGACCCGTGCCGCAACGCCCTCGAGGCGGCGGGCCTCAACGCCTCGCAGATCGACCAGGTCATCCTGGTCGGCGGGCAGACGCGCTCGCCGCTCGTGGCCCGGACGGTCGCCGAGTTCTTCGGACGTCAGCCCTCGCGCGAGATCAACCCCGACGAGGTCGTGGCGGTCGGCGCGGCGATCCAGGGCGGCATCATCCAGGGTGAGATCAAGGACCTGGTCCTGCTCGACGTCACGCCGCTGTCGCTCGGCATCGAGACGCACGGCGGCCTGTTCACCAAGTTGATCGAGCGCAACTCCACGATCCCGACGAGGAAGTCGCAGATCTTCACCACCGTCACCGACAACCAGCGCTCGGTGGAAATCCAGGTGCTCCAGGGCGAGCGGGACATCGCGGCGGAAAACAAGTCGCTCGGGAAGTTCGAGCTGATCGGAATCCCGCCCGCGCCGCGCGGCGTGCCGCAGATCGAGGTGCAGTTCGCCATCGACTCCAACGGCATCGTCCAGGTCACCGCCAAGGACCTCGCCACCGGGAGGGAGCAGTCGATCCAGGTCAATCCGGCCGGGGGCCTCTCCAAGGAGGAGATCGACCGGATGATCGCCGAGGCCGACCGCCACCGGCGCGACGACCTGCGCCGCAAGGAGGTCAGGCTGTTGCGCAACCGGCTCGAGGGTCTTCTTTACACCAACGAGCGGGTGTTCAAGGAGTTCGGCAAGACGTTGGCGTCCGACGTGCAAGAAGAGGTCAAGGACGTGCTGTCGCGGGGGCGCCGCCTGCTCGAATCGGAGGACCCGGACGTGCTCCAGGAGGCGATCAGTTCGGTGCAGAGCGCGGCCAAACACCTCACGCAGGTCATGCTCATGGACCCCTCGCAACTGCTCGGGATGATGGGGAGCGGCAGCTCCCACGAGGGATGAGCCTTGGGTTCGAGGGACTACTACGAAACCCTGGGCGTCGAGCGCGGGGCCTCGAAGGATGAGATCAAGGCGGCGTACCGCCGCCTGGCGGTGAAGTACCACCCGGACCGGAACCCCGGAGACAAGGAAGCCGAGGAGCGGTTCAAGGAGGCGGCGGAGGCCTACGCCGTGCTCTCCGATCCCGACAAGCGGGCGCACTACGACCGCTTCGGCCAGGCGGGCGTGGGCGAGCAGCCCTTTCAGGGCTTCGACGCCAGCGTGTTCGGCGACTTCGCCGACATCCTCGGCAACCTTTTCGGTTTCGAGGGCTTCTTCGGCGGCGGGCGGCGCCGTTCCGGGCCGCAGCGCGGCTCCGACCTGCGCGTGACGATCAGCCTGTCGTTCGACGAGATGGCGAAGGGCGTCGAGCGCTCCCTGCAGATCCCCAGGGAGGAGAACTGCGAGACGTGCGACGGCACGGGCGCGGCCGCGGGAGCCAGGCCGGAGACGTGCAAGGCGTGCGGCGGCCGCGGCCAGGTGCGGGTCAGTCAGGGTTTCTTCACCATGGTTCGCCCGTGCCCGCAATGCGGCGGCAGCGGCCAGTTCATCTCGAGCCCGTGCGCGGGCTGCCGCGGCGTTGGCCGGGTCGAGCGGAAGCGGGAGATCAAGGTCTCGGTGCCGGCCGGCGTCGAGGACGGCACGCGTCTCCGGGTCGTCGGCCAGGGCGAGTCCGGCACTCGCGGAGGTCCGCCGGGTGATCTCTACGTCGTGGTGCGCGTCGAGCCCCACGAGGTGTTCGAGCGTCAGGAAGCCGACCTTCACCTCGGGCAGGGGATCACCGCGTTCGAGGCGGCGTTGGGAGGGGAGGTCGAAGTGCCGGGGCTGGAGGGCTCGCAGAGCGTGGCGTTCCCGGCCGGCACGCAGTACGGCGACACCGTGACGTTGCGCGGCAAGGGACTGCCCCGCGTCAAGCGCTCCGGCCGCGGCGACCTGATCGTCCACTTCAGGGTCGTGGTGCCGCGCAAGCTGTCGGCGAAGCAGAAGGAGCTGCTCCAGCAGGTCGTGCGCGAGGGCGACGAGCGTCCGGGGGTGTTCCGCAGGGTCAAGGAGTTTCTCGAGGGCAACGGCTGATGCCCGACTACCTGACCGTCACCTGCCGGCTGCCGGCGGACGCCGAGGGCCTCCTGGCCGAGTCGATCGGCGCCTGGCCGGTGCTCGGGTGTCAGGTCGAGGACGCGGGCGGGGTGGTGGAGGTCACGGTGTTCCTCGAGGAGTCGCGCGCGGGTTCGGTCCCGCTCGTCGTCGAGGGACTGCGCGCGCTCGGCGCTCGCGACGTCGGCTCCTCGCACTTCGCCGACGCCGACTGGCTTGCCGAGTACCGCCGTCACGTGACCCCCCGGCCGATCGGGAAGTTGTTCTGGATCGATCCCCACCCGTCGACGCCCACGGCGCCGTCGGACGGCCGCGTGCATCTCACCATCGAGCCCCGCCAGGCGTTCGGCACCGGCTCGCACGAGTCCACGCAGCTCGTCATGCTCCTGCTCGAGGAGGTGCCGGTGGTCGGAGCGCGGGTGCTCGACGTGGGCACCGGTTCGGGGATCCTGGCGCTGGCGGCGCGAACGCTCGGCGCCGAGTGGGCGCTCGGGTTCGACATCGACGTCGAGGCGGTGTTCGTCGCGCGCCAGACCGCGATGACGCAGCCCAGCCCGGTGCCCGTAACTCTGTTCGCCGGGACGACCGCCGCGCTCCGTCCGACGCACTCCTTCGACCTGATCCTCGCCAATCTGATCCCGAGCCAGCTCGAGCCCCTGCTCCTCGACGTGAGCGACCAGCTCGGCCCGACCGGCACGGTCGTGATCTCCGGCGTGATGGCGGATCAGCGGACCGCCTTCGAGGCGGAGCTTCGCCGCGCGGGACTCGAGGTCTCCGATCGCCGCGAACTCGGCGAGTGGGTCGCGCTGGTGTGTGGCGGGGAACGGGAGAGGGTGAAGAAGTGACGAGGCGGGCCCGCACCGCGCCCTCCGAGTCCCGTGGCCCCCGTCCGCCGTTCGCTCCGCCGCGTTCTCGCCTTCATTCATGAGCGTCACGCGTCTCGTCCTCGAGGGCCACGACCTCCAGCCCGGAGAGCTGCTCGTGCCCGAGGCGCCGGCGCGTCATGCCCGTGTGGCCCGCGTGCAGCCGGGCGATCCGATCGAGGTTCTCGACCTGGCCGGCGCAGTGGCCGTCGGCCGCCTCCTCCGCTGGGAAGGGGGAGCGTGCCGGGTGTCGCTCGAACGAATCGAGCGCGAGCGCGGCGAGCCTTCGGCGCCGCTCGTCCTCGCGCTCGGGCTGCTCCACACCGCTGCCTTCGACTGGGCGGTGGAGAAGGCCGCCGAGCTGGGCGCGACGCGGATCGTTCCGGTCGTGTCGGAACGGTCCCAGGGTGGGAGGCACGAGAGCCGCGTGGACCGCTGGCGCCGGATCGCCGCGGCCGCCGTGGCGCAGTGCGGGAGGACCCGTCCGCCGGGTGTGGATCCGCCCGAGCCACTCGCGGCGGTGCTCGCCGGGGCGCGAGGCGTGCTGCTCCTCGCCGAACCCGCAGCCTCGGCCCCGGCCCCGTTCCGCGTGGGCGAGGACGGGATCACCGTGCTGGTCGGGCCCGAAGGCGGGTTCACGTCCCGCGAGATCGCGGCGGCCCGCGACGCGGGGTTCCTCGGCCTGCCGCTCGGACCGCGCACGTTGCGCGCCGAGACCGCGGCGCTCGCCGCCCTCGCGACGGCGGCATGGATCGGCGCGGATTGGAATCTCCCGCGGGATCACCCAGTTCACACGTCGTAGCAGCTGCTGTTCACAGGTCGTGCGGCATCGGTCGCAGCGGCGCGATTGACGTGGTTTCGGGAGGGACGATGGCCCGTGGCTCATGGATTGCGGCAATGACGGCCGCGGTAGCCGCGGCCGGCGCGGTCGCGCAGTCCCCCGATCACGGTCCCGCTGCGCGGCTCTATCGCGCCGCGATCTCTGCGGCGGACGCCCGCCTCCGACTGCACGAGACCGCGGCCGCGCGGCGCTGGCTCGATGAGGCTCCGGAGTCGCTGCGCGGATGGGAGTGGCGGTACCTGCAGGCTCGCGCCGACGAGAGCCTGTTCGCCGTGGCCGCTCACGACCGCGCCGTGACGGCGCTCGATGTGTCGTCCGACGGTACGCTCGTCGCGACCGCCGATGCGGGCGGAAGCGTCAAGGTGTGGAGCGCCGGGGATGGGCGAGCGATTCGTGTCCTGGCCGGACACGCGGCGGCGGTGGGTGGTGTCCGGTTCGCCGCGGACGGCCGCCGGCTCGCCACCTCGTCGTCGGACGGGACGGTCAGGCTGTGGGACCTCGAGTCGGGGGCGGAGAGCCTGCGCCTGGAGGGCGTCTCGGAGGGAATCGCCGCGGTCGCGTGGCACCCATCGGGTGAGGAGTTGACCGCGACCGGGTGGCGCCGCGTGGCCGGCCGCGGCGTCGTGGGCGTGGTCACGGTGTGGCGACCCGGCAGTTCGCAGCGAAGGGAGATCGAGCACGGCGTCAAGCCGGTCGTGACCGTCGCGTACTCGCCGTCCGGGGACATGCTGGCAGCGGGTACTTGGGACTACGACACCGCCGTCTGGGACACGAGGACGTGGGCGCGCCCAGCGGTTCTGGTGCCTCCTGAGGACGACTCCTACAAGGCGGTTCAGTCGGTGGCCTGGAGCCCCGACGGCGCCCTGCTCGCCGTGGCCGCGAAGGACGGCGCGACACGCGTGTGGGACGTTGCGGCGGGGACGCTGCGCCGCACTTTCTCCGGCCAGGCCGAGGGCGAGGCACAGTCGGTCAACGGTGCGGTCTTCTCGAGCGGTGGCGACCGTTTGTTCGTTGGGCAGGGCGACGGGACGATTCGCGGGTGGAGCCTCCGAGACGGGACTCCGTCGGCGGTGCTGCACGGCCACGCCGGTCCGGTCAGGGCCGTTGCCGTCTCTCCGCGGGGCGGCGCACTGTTCTCCGCAGGCGCCGACGGAACCATGCGGAAGTGGCTCGCTGCTCCCGGTGCGTTCGACGGGTCCTGGCCGACTCGGGAGGTGGTCTACGACGCGGCGTTCGGTCCCGGCGGGCGTCAGGTCGCGACGACAGGCTGGACCGGGCTGATCGAAATCCGCGATGCGGAGACCGGGGTCGTGCTCCGCTCCTGGACGGGCCATGAGCAGTCGGGCGTGAGGATCGCGTGGTCCGGGGACGGCAGGTGGATCGTCACCACCGGCAACGACGGGAGGGTCGTGCTGTGGGACGCGGCAACGTCCGCTCGGCTGGCGGTGCTCGACTCGGTCGAGGGAACGCAGGTGACCGGTCTGGCGATGCACCCCGGTTCGAAGATCGTCGCGGCGACCACGACACCCGGCACAGTGAGCATCTGGGACCTTCCCGATGGGGGCGTGCGGGGAATGCTCCGCGACGGAGAGCGCCCGCAGGCGGATCTGGCGTTCGACTCCTCGGGCGGGAGACTGGCGGTCGGAGCCCGCGACGGCAGCGTCGCGGTGTGGAACTGGGCCGAGGCAGCGCTGGTCCGACGGCTGGAGCACGGCAGGGGCACAACTCACCCGGTGTGGAGTCCCGACGGGCGGACCCTCGCCGTCGGGGGCGGGGACGGCGCCATCACGGTGTGGGAGGCGGACTCCGGCCGGCTCCTGCGCACCCTTTCCGGGCACCAGGGGAGCGTCAACGCGGTGCGCTTCTCGCCTGATGGGGCGCGCATCGCAAGTGCCTCGGGCGACCAGTCGACGTGCCTGTGGGATGCTCGCGGCGGCGACATGCTGGTGTGCGTCCCATCGGCGTCACAGGTCTACAACCTGGCGTGGAGTCCGGACGGTGTCCGCCTGCTGGCGATGCCGCTCGAGAAGTCGTTGACCTGGCTGGACGCGGTGCCGCTGCGCGAGCGGGTCCGGTCCGACGCGGGGGCGATTCGCTAGCTCCGGCGCAGGACCAGCAGGCGCGGTTCGGTCATTTCCTCGACCGCGTAGCGGGCCCCTTCGCGCCCGGTGCCCGAGTCCTTCACGCCGCCGTAGGGCATCGGATCGGAGCGCCACGACGGGATGTCGCCCTGGATCACGGCGCCGACCTCCAGGACCTCGAAGGCACGCTGGATCTTCTCGACGTCGCGCGTGAATACGCCCGCCTGGAGTCCGAACCGCGACTCGTTGACGATCTCGAGCGCCTCGTCGAAGGACCGGTAGGTCGCGAGGGCGGCCACGGGGGCGAATGCCTCCTCCGCCCACACGCGGGCCGAACGCTGGACGTTCTCGAGCAACAGAGGGTGAACCACCGATCCGGCCCGCCGCCATGGCGTGAGCAGGGTCGCGCCACCGTCCACGGCCTCGCAGACCCAGGATTCCAGGCGGGCGGCGTCCGACGCCGATATCATCGGCCCGCACAGCACCTCCGATTCGGCGGGGTCGCCGGTGCGCAACGACATCGCGGCGGCGACCAACTCGGCGCGCAGCGCCGCGGCGATCGACTCGTGGACGAGCACGCGCTGGACGGATATGCACGACTGGCCGGCAAACCCGTACGCCCCGAGTGCGATGCGGTCGGCGACGGCCTTGAGGTCGCCGGCATCCGGTTCGACGACCACCGCGGCGTTCCCTCCGAGCTCCAGCGCGACCCTGCGGTCCGACATCTTCCGCTTGAGAGCCCAGCCGACCTCGGCGGATCCCGTGAAGGTGAGCAGGCGGACGCGGGGATCCTCCAGGGCGGCGCCGAACTCTGGGCCTGCGCACGGCACGACGTTGACGGCCCCGTCCGGCGCGCCGGAACGGTGGAGGATCTCGGCGAGCAGGAGGGCCGGGGAGGGGGTCTGAGACGCCGGCTTGAGCACGATCGGACACCCGGCGGCGAGCGCCGGTGCGAGCTTGTGGGCGACGAGATTGAGCGGGAAGTTGAAGGGCGAGATCCCGACCACCACTCCGACCGGCACCCGGCGGAGCAGGCCGGTCCGGCCGGTGCCGGAGCCGAACCCTCCCAGATCGAGAAGCTCGCCCTCCGGAGCCCTGGCCACTCGCGCCGCGTCGGCGAGCGTCTCCGCGCACCGGTCGGCCTCGACGCGGGCGAGGGCGAGCGGCTTTCCCGCCTCCTCGACGAGGACATCGGCGAGCTGGTCGCGTCTCCCGGTCACCTCGGCGGCGGCCCTCTCGAGCGTTGCCGCCCGAGCGTGAGCGGGCAGGGCGGCGAGGCGCCGGCGGCAGGACGCCGCCGCGTCGAGCGCCCGCCGCAGCTCGCCTTCGCCGGCCCTGGCGACCCGCGCGACCTCGCGGTCGTCGTACGGCGAGCGGACCGAGACGGTCCCGCTTCCCTCCTGCCAGCGGTCGGAGATGAACAAGCCGAGTTCGCGCATGACTGCCTCCGGCGACGATCGTAGCGCACGGCAGCCGCCGATGTCGGGGCTGAGGAGGCGGAGTGTGGCGGAAAAAGACGGGGCCGCTCCCCCCCGGCAGCGGCCCCCAATCCTGCACGAGGCAGGATAGAGGTTTCCCTCCACCCAGCCCGAACGCCGACCCGTCTCGGGCTATTCCCGACTCAGAACTTCACCTGCAGCGTGAGCTGCACGCGGGAGTCGTCGGGCTTCCCGGCCCTCTCGTGCGACACCGTGTCGTAGTCGAGGAGGACGTCGTTCCCCTTGCCGAGGTGGTAGACGACCCCGGCGACGGTCCGCTCGTTGCCGTCGTTGTCGACCTGGGTGTTGGGATCCCAAGCGTCGTACCGGCCGATGAGTCCCCACTTCGGCCCCAACTTGACCTCCGCGAAGACCGACCAGCCGTCCCGCCGCAGCGCCGTGCCCGAGGCATCGACAGCGTCGCCCTTCTGGTTGCCCTCGCCATCCGCCAGGGTCCCGGTCAGGACGAAGTGCCTGTGTTCGAAGGAGAGCATCGCGGCGTCGAGGGTCCAGTCGGGCTCGGCGGCCGTATTCCCCTTGCCGCGTACGCCGAAGTAGGAGATCTGCAGCCCGGGGACGATCTCCGGCAGTGGGCGGACCGTCAGTCGCCCCTCGATCACCTTGTCGGTGTTCGCCTCCGAGGCGTGGTAGCCGCCGCCGTTGTAGACGCCGAACGCGAAGGAGCCCCACTTGCCCGGGTAGTCCTTGGACACCGACGTCTGATACTCGTCGGACACCGTTCCGCCGAGCAGGCCCATAAAGGTGACGCCGACGTCGGCCGAGTTGAACAGGCCGTTGCGCTCCATGAACATGGTGTCCTGCAGTCGGTAGTTGTTGATGTGCTCCTCGAAGTCGAGCCACGGCATGTGGGCGACGCCGACCTCGACCTCGGGTCTCGTCACGAAACCGAGATCGGGGGAGGCGAACTTGGCGTAGGCGTACTTGAGACGGACCTTGATGTCGCCGGACGAGTCGATCGTGGTGTCGGGCGTGATGCGCGCCGACATCCATGGAGTGATCTTGGCCTCGACGTTGATGTAGCCGCGCTTGATCGTGAACTTCGAGGTGTCGGTGTTGCCGCTTTCACCGTCCTGGTAGGAGAGGTACCAGAGCCCGCCGATCTTGACCTGGGGGAAAGTCGGCCTGGCCGCGGCTGGGGGCGGCGGCGTGGGCCGATCGTAGGCGGGCAGACCGTGCTTGAAGAGGTAGAGATCGATCGCGGTCTCGTTCTCCGCGACGACCGTCTCTCCGTTCGGGCCCCGCCCGATCAGCGTGATCGACGGTCCCATGTCTCCCGAGGCCTGCCAGAGTTTGTAGCGCTCCGGGGTGTTGAAGACGTGGATCCGGCCGTCCTTCACGGCTTCCTGGTAGTACAGACCCTTGACCTGGCCCGCGACCGGCGCTACCAGCACGAACATCGCGCACACCACGACCGCCATCCTGAGCAGCTTGCCTGACATCGTCGTCCCTCCTCCGTTTCCCGGGGTGTCCCCATCCCGAGGCGGGGGGAGCATATGAAGGCGGCGTGAAGTTGCTGTGAAGGTCCGCCGGCGCTTCAGGACGCCCGGGAGTTGATCCTGGTCAGGAACGCATCGACGACGCCGCAGGCGTCGTGAACCGACTTGTACGGGTAGGTTTCGACACCCGGGAGGCCGAGCAGGAGGCGCGAGACGGCGGCTTCGTACGAGTGCAGGAGTAGCACGGGCTTTCCGCCGCGCGTCGCGGCGAGCACCTCGATGCCGACACCGTGCGAGGGCGTGGAGACCTCGGCAACCAGGGCGTCACAGGACGTCACCCACGACAGGTCCCTCTGCGCGAGTTGCGCGTTGGTCAATTCGGCGTCCCGCGAGCGACCGTCGGGGGCCGCGACGTGCGAGGTCGGGACTTCGTGCCCGAGAGCCTCCAGGTGCGAGAGCAGGACGCCCACGGCACCGGGATTGCGGGCGGCGTTGGTCATCGCTGCGGAGAGGTAGATGCGCATGTTGCGTGAAGTCTACCGCAAGTCGGGAGGTGTGGAGAGAGACCGTTGACGGTTGACCGTTTTCCGTTGCCCGTGAAGCACGAGGCGGTGGCATGGGCCGTGGACCGTCACAGAGGGGAGAGGGCGCCTTCAGCCCCCCCCACCCAGGGGAAAGAGGAGAGACCCACCCGCCCGCCGCTTGTCTCTGCTCGCCCCTCTCCCTTCTGCCCTGTCCCCTGCCCCGATCCGGCCTTGACGGGTTTTGCGGGGCGAGGCGGCAGAGGATCGGGCGGGGGGTGGAGCGGCGCGGAGCCCTCCGCAAGAAAGAAACAGCCCCGGTGCCGCTCCACCGGGGCTTGGATGGGGACAGGATGAGAAACGCTCAGAGCGGGAGCGGGACGACGTGTGTTGCCGGCGCCAGCCTCAGTTGTCGGAGAACACCGCCCAACCGGTCAGGGGCCAGTTGTTGCCCGGCAGAACGCCGCCGAGCGCGTTTACCGAGGTGTCGAAGAAGCCGTTGTCCGGCGGGGTCTTGACGTAGTCGGCGTCGAGCGCGGGGGAGTCGGACAGCGGCGTGACGTCCGGCATCGCGAACTTGAGCGGGTGCCATGCGCCGAAGGCCAGCCTCGGATCGACGTTGCGGTTCATCTTCATCGTCCCGAACAGGTAGCTCCGCATCTGGGCCGGCCGGTCGGAGGAGCTGGCGAACGCCGGGTCCTCGAAGTTGCCGAACAGGATCGAGTTGTCGACGACCAGCTCGTTGGCGGTGATCTGGTTCCACGACGCGTCGTCGCGGATGGTGAACGGCGCGCGCCGCGAGTTGTAGGCGATCGCGTTGTGGATCTTGCCGGCCGTGCCGCGGCGCAGGACCGCGCCGTAGGCGCCGACCGTGGTGCTGCCGGTGCCGATCGCCGTGATGTTGTAAACCTGCGGGTTGCAGCGCGGCAGGAGGTCGAAGTTCTGCGGGTGGCCGTCGCCCTCGAGCAGCAGGTTGCCGTCGTTCTCGTCGTTGAGGGTGCTCTTGACGTTGACGACGTACTGCACGTTGCCCACGTAGCCGAGGTCCCAGTCCACCGCGTCGTCGGCGATGCCGGTGAAGAGCATGTGCCTGGCGTTGACCGTGCCGCCGAAGAACTCGATGGCGTCGTCCTTGTTCATGTGCACCTGGAGGTAGTCGATGACGGTGCCGCGGCCGACGCCGCCGAGGGTCAGGCCGTTGATCTCCTGGTTGACCTCGATCTCGAAGCCGCCGAACTCGAGGCGGACGTAGCGGATGACGCCGGAGTTGTCGTTCGGGTCGCTGCCGCCGTACTGGTAGTCGGCCTGCGCGGGGAGACCCTCGAGGTACGCCTGGCCGCCGGGCTCGTTGATCGGGGCGCGGCCGAAGACGATGAGCGAGCCCCAGTTGCGCTGGGCGCGGGCGCCGGTCTTCTGCGGCGAGGTCATGACGATCGGGCGCATGGCGGTGCCGTCGGCCATGATCTTGGCGCCGCGGGTGATGAACAGCGAGGCGCGGGTGTCGCCGCCGTAGACGACGGTGCCGGGCTCGATGGTCAGAACCGCGGGCTCCTTGACGATGACGAAGCCCTGCAGGATCCAGCGCTTGTCGGCGGTCAGCGTGAGGTCGGAGGCGATGTTCCCGGTCAGGGTCACCGCGCCGGTGATGTGCGAGTACATCGCGTTCGAGCGCGACAGCACGCGCGTGCCGGTGGCGTCGCGAACTTCGAGCACGTACTGATAGAGGCCGGTCTGGCCCGAAGGCACGGTGATCGAGGGTCCGATCGCGCCGTCGGCGCCGAACGACAGCGCGGCGGGATCGGACGCCGAGCCGAACAGCACGTAGTCGGACAGGGCGGGCAGCGTGATCGGGGACGGGGCGCCGACCGAACCGAACAGGTCAGCGACCTGCCCGGCCGCGAGGAGGCTTCCTGCGGCCAGGTTGTAGTAGCGCTTCTCGCCCGTGTTGCGATCCTGCCAGTAGAGGTACGTGGTCACCGGCGCGGTGTAGCCCGCGGGGTCGATGGTCACCCGCAACTGGAGCTTGTCGCCGGGCAGGAACGTGTAGTAGTTGGACTCGAGCAGAACGACCGGCCGGAACTCGGCCGCCGCGTGGTTCGGGACGGCGACGAGCACCGCCACGGCCAGAGCCGCCATCACCAGACTGGTTGCCTTCCTCATGCCTTCTTCCTCCCTTTCCTTTCTCTCTCCGGCTCGCGCCGGTTTCCTGACGCCGGTCTTCGCCGTTGCTCCTCCCGGACTCAGAAGAAGCTGTACGCCAGCGACGCGCCGAACACGCGCCCCGGCTTGTAGCTGCGGTGGATCTCGCCGCCCTGGGTCAACTCGCGGGTCTCGTCGAGCAGGTTGGTGGCGTTGAGCTTGAGCTCCAGCTGCGGCGCGATGAACTTCAGTTCCTGTGACAACAGCAGGTCGAGGCTCCCGTGGGCGGCCTCGAGGATGTCGGGCAGGCCGTAGGCGCCGACGTCGGTGATGCGCTCCCCGGTGTAGTTGAAGAGCAGCCGGCCGAGCGTGCCCCACTCCGGCTTGTAGTACTGGATGGCCGCGTTGCCGACGTGTTCGGACTGTCCTTCCAGCGGGCGGCTGAGATTGGTGACGACCGACAGGTCCTGCTGGCCGATGGTCACGTCCGACTGGACGTAGGCGTAGTTGAGGTTCACGCTCCAGCGGCGCAGGGCCGAGGCGACCACGGCGAGGGAGCGGCGGAACTCGAACTCGGCGCCCCACAGCTCGGCGGAGTCGGCGTTGGCGAAGGACGTGCGCAGCTCGGTGGTCGGCTGGATGATCCGCTCGATCGGCTGGTCGATGCGCTTGAAGAAGGCGCTGACGGCGACCACCTCGCCGGCGTCCGGGAACCACTCGTAGCGGACGTCGAAGCTGTCGATCAGCGCCCGCTCCAGGTCGGGGTTGCCGGCGACCGAGCGGCCTCCGGTGACCTCGGTGAACTGGAAGGGGGACAACTCGCGGAACTCCGGGCGGTTGACCGTGCGGCTGGCGGCGATGCGGAGGTTGGCCGTGGGTCGCAGCTGGTAGATCACGGAGAGCGCGGGCAGGAGATCGTTGTCGGCGTTGTCGGCCACGACCGGGGCGGCGCCCGGCGACGACGGGTCGAAGGAGTTCACGCTCTGGTCGGAACGCTCGTAGCGCAGGCCGCCGACGAACCGCCACTTGCCGAAGGCCGAATCCGCCATCGCGAACCCGGCGGTGATCGTGTGCTCGGCGTCGTACGCGTCGTTGGCGCCGGTGAACTCGCGGACCTCGAAGCCCCCGGGGCGGACGTTCTCTTCCGTGAAAATCCGGTTCGCCGGCAGCGTGAGGTCGAACTGGTTCGGGTTGTCGGTGATGAAGCGCAGACGGCGTGCGGCGAAGTCGCGCGTGCGGTCGACCCACGCCGCGCCGACCTTGAGGCTGCCGAAGCGCTCCGCGCCGCCGCCGTAGAACACCGTCCAGGACAGGGCGGCGTTGCGGTTGTCGTCCTCGAGGCCGAAGAACTCGGTCTTGCCGGACTCGCTCGACCCCTGCAACGCGTAGACGCCCGGTTCGAGTTCGTAGTAGAGCGTTTCGCGCAGGTCCTGGTCGTTGGTCGCCGTCGAGCTCGACAGGTTCCACTCGATCAGGCTTCCCAGGCCGATGCCGGAGAAGTTGTGCTCGCCGCCGAGCCTGGTCGAGAGGATCTCCTCGTTCTGGTAGCGCTGGCGGTAGTCGCGGAACGTCTGGCCGGCGTTGGCGTTGTAGCCGTCGGTCTGACGGGTCTCGGCGGAAGCGTTGCGCGTGAACACCGAGGAGAGCAACAGGCGGTTCGTGTCGTTGAGCCGGAAGGAGAAGCTGCCGACCAGGCCGTTGCGCACGTCCTCGGAGTCGGTGGTCATCTCGTAGTCGTTGCGCACGACCAGAACGTCGCCCGAGTCGAGGCCGTAGTAGCGCTGGATCTCGTCGGTCCCGTCGAACGACTTGGTGCCGACGGCGGACAGGACGACGCCGAACCTGCCGAAGGTGTTGCCGTATGCGACGGAGAAGTTGCCGTTGGCCGGGGCGGACGACGGCCGGTCCGCCTCCCATGTTCCGGCGACGATCCGGTCGCCGAACGTCTCGAGTTGCTCGGCGGAGTAGCCCTGGCCGGGAACCAGCGGGTTCTCAGGGACCAGGAGGTCCGACGGGATCGAGCCCGGCAGCGGCTGGCCGCCGCTTCCTGTCCAGGACAGGCCGCCGCCGTACTGCCTGAAGTCCTCGCCGGTCGTGGCCGCGTCGCTGGACGCGCCGATCGAGACCTTGAGCGTGGCGGAAGTCGGGAAGTCGGTGGTGGCCAGTTCGACCAGGCCGCCGCCGAAGTCGCCCGGCTTGTCCGGGGTGTACGACTTGATGACGTTGACGGTGTCGAGCATCTTGGCCGGGAACAGGTCGAGCGGCACGACCCGCTTCTCGGGCTCGGTGGTCGGGATCACGGAGCCGTTGAGCGTGGTGTTGCTGTAGCGCTCGCCGAGGCCGCGCACGTACACGTACTTGTCGTCCATGATCGACACGCCGGTCAGGCGCTCGACGACGCCGGCTGCGTCGGAGTCGGGCGTCTTGGCGATCTCCTCGGACGAGATGGCGTCGGACACCACGGCGGCCTGGCGGCGTTCGTCGAGGATCGCCACTTCCCCGGTTTTGATCGCTTCCGCCTTGACCTCGACGGTCTCGGCGAAGGTGGCGAGCGCCATCCGGACCTCGAGCTTGAGGGTCTGGTCGAGGACCAGTTTCACCTCGGCGTTGGTGGTCTGGAACCCGTCGAGGCTGGCGGTGACGGTGTACACGCCGGGGTTGAGCCCGGCCACGGTGAACGAACCGTCGATGTCCGCATAGGCCGTCTGCGGCGAGGCGAGCGCCGGACCGCTGACGGTCACGGTGACGCCCGGCAGGGGCTGACCCTGGTCGTCCACGACCACACCGGTGAGCGCACCGGAAGCTGTCGCCAGCGCCGGCACCGCGAGCGCCGCGACGATGAGCAGATACAGTGGTGTCTTCGTCCTCATGGCTTCTCCTCTCTGTCCCCCAGCGGCCGCGTGGCCGCAGAGGGAGGGTGGCCGGGAGGAGAGAACGTCTCGTGGGGTCGCCGTGAAGCCGGCGTGAAGGTCCGCTGCGGCGGGCTACAGCTGCGGTTCCGCGGGGTGCCTTTCCCGCTGCGAGTCCCAGAGCGGGACGAAGCCGACCTGCTCGACGATCGACTGCCCGGCGGGCGTCAGGACGCTGTCGATGAGCCTGCGCGTCGCGCCGGCGGGCTCGCGGACGGTGTACAGGTAGAGGTACCTGGACAGCGGGTACGCGGCGGATCGGATCTGGCCGGGCCCCGTTCCCTCGAGGTCGAGGAGCGTCACCGACGCGCCGTAGGCCAGACCTCCGAAGCCGATCGCCAACGGGTCGGCCTCGACGGCCGCGACGATCGCCTGGGTCGTCGGCAAGGTGGCGCCGCGCGGCGCGAACGGCTCGCCGTCGAGCGCGACGTTCTGAAAGAAGCGGGCGGAGCCAGAGTTGGGCGGCTGCAAGAGCACGTGAATCGGAGCCTCGACTCCCCCCAGCTTGTGCCAGGAGCCGACGCGGCCGGTGAACACCCCCTTGAGCTGGAGGAGCGTCAGATTCCGCACCGGGTTGGCCGGGTTGACGTACACGGACAGCGCGTCCCGGGCGACGAGAAAGCGGACGCCGAGCGAGCCGGTGCGCTTGAACAGCCTCTCGACCTCCTCGGGCGCGAGCGGCCGGGAGGCGGCGCAGACATCGATCGAGCCGGCGATCAGCGCCTCGATCCCCGCGGCAGTGCCCCCGCCCTCGACCGTGACCAGCGCGGGATCGCCGCGCATGAACTCCTCGGCCCAGCGCCGCACGAGGAGGAGCATGGTGTCCGAGCCGGCCAGTCGCACCACCTCCCGACGGCCGGCGGAAGTGCCGGCGCAGGCGCCGAGAATCGTGCCCAGCGCGAGGGCGAGGCTAGCGGCTCGCGCGCAAGCGAGCGAGCGCATAGGGACTCCCGGGGTGCCAGCGCGGTGGTTGCGGATCGTCGGCCACGCTTCTGACCAGCTCGACCAGGAGGCCGACGTGTTGCTCGCAGGAGGAAAAGTCGAGCGGCTGGTCGGGCTCGTCGTCCGGCGAGTGGTAGATTCGCGAGCCCCAGCGCACGGCACGGGCCACCGCCTCGTCGGTGGAAACGCCGTCCAGGGTGAACCCCTCGTTGACCAGCACCGCGGGAACACCCGCCTCGGCGAACGCCTGCTGATCGGAGAAGGCGAACCAGTGGGCGTGCTCGAACGCGGCCGGAGGGCGGGCGATCTCGAGGCCGGCCTTCGCGGCGACCTCGCGGACCACGCCGCCGAGCGTCGACAGCTCTCCGCCGATCGGCACGACGTCGCGGAACCTGCCGGCGAACGCCAGCCCGTCGACGTTGACGTTGGCGACCAGGTTCTCGAGCGGTAGCGGCGGGTGCCCGAGGAAGTACGAGCTGCCGAGCAATCCGCGCTCTTCTCCGGTCGTGAGCACGACGAGGACGCTCCGCCGCGGCCTCTCCGGACCGGCCGCGAGCACGCGCGCGATCTCGAGGGCTCCGGCGACGCCGAGGGCGTTGTCCACCATGCCGTTGTAGATCGTGTCGCCGTCGACGGCGGGGCCGAGGCCGAGATGGTCGTGGTGCGCCGAGACGACGACCGCGGTCGCCGACAACTTCGGGTCGCGGCCGCGGACGAGGCCGACGACGTTGGCGGCGCGGAAGTCGCGCTCGCGCGACACCAGCCGCGGCCGCAACGAGGCGGCGAGCGGGAACGAGCGCATCGTGTGCGTGCTCTCCCAGCGCAGGACTTCCTCGAACGTCACCGCCGCGCCGCAGAAGAGCAGCGGCGCGACCTCGGGGGAGAGAGCGAGGTTGAGCCCCCGCGAGGTCGAGTACGCGAGCGTGAGGTCCTCGCCGGCCAGCGTCCTGCGCGACGATTCCCAGTCGTAGTCGCCGTGCGAGCGACGCGAGGGGAGCGCGACCGTGCCGACCGCCCCGCGCGACATGGCGACGCGCTGCTTGACGGACACCGAGGCGTGGATCGTGGCTCGTTCGCCGCCGAACCAACCCGGGTCGCGCGAGGGCGGCTCTCCGTCGAGCACGACGGCGATCGCTCCGCGCACGTCGAGGCCGGCGTAGTCGTTGTAGTCGAATTCGGGCGCGACGATGCCGTAGCCGGCGAACACGAGCGAGACCGGCTGGGCGGCCAGGGCCCCGGGGTCGCTGGTGTGGAGCAGGAACTCCTGACCCAGGCGAAGCCAGCGGCTGGTGCACGGCGTGATGAGCTGGACGGCCGACTCCGGGAGCGGCCGGGAGGCGTGCATCGGCACGGCCTGCAGGTAGCCGCCGCCGTCTCCCATCGGCTCGAGCCCGAGGGACTTCATCGTGCGGGCCAGGTAGGTCTCGGCGCGGTCCCCACCCGCGGTTCCAGGCGCCCGTCCCGCGAACTCGTCGGCAGCGAGCGTGGCGGCGACCGCGCGGATGCGCGGAGCCTCCGGAGCCACCTGGCCCGATGCGCCGTGAACGGGCGCGAGCATCGCCGCGCAGAAGCACACCGCCCGGGAGCCGGGGCTGAAGCGAATCCGCATCGGTCACATGGTACCCGGCCGGATGACAGGGGAGAGGGGAGAGCGGAGAAGCCGGGGTCCGGGGTCCGGGGTCCGGGGAGAGAAGGAAAGGGAAGAGCGAAGAGCAAAGAGCGAAGAGCAAAGAGCGAAGGGCGAAGAGCAAGAGGGTGGGTGGGTCTCTCCCCTCTCCCCCGGGAGGGGTGTTGGGCTCCCTTCCCTCGCTCTCCTGTCCACGGTCCACGCCGTGGTCCTTCTCCACGGACAACGGACAACCGACAACGGTCTGTTCTAGACTCCCTTCGTGGCTCGCCAGCCGCTCATCGTCGCGATCGACGGCCCGGCCGGGGCCGGCAAGTCGGTCACCGCCCGGGAACTGGCGGTGCGGCTGGGGGTGCCGTACCTCGACACCGGCGCGATGTACCGCGCGGTGGCGCTGGCCGCCCGGCGCGCCGCCGTCGCGTTCCCGCTCGACGACGAGGGCCGGTCGCGCGTGGCCGAGTTGGCGCGGCGGATCCGGATCGAGTTCCGCGGCGACCCGCGCGCCCAGCGCGTGATCCTCGACGGCGCCGACGTGAGCGACGAGGTGCGCACGCCCGAGGTCTCCCGCCTGGCCTCGGTGATCTCCGCGGTCCCGGGTGTCCGCCGCGAACTGGTCGGGTTGCAGCGCGACATGGCGGCGCGCACCGGCGGAGTGGTCGAAGGGCGCGACATCGGCACGGTGGTCTTCCCGGACGCCACGCTCAAGGTGTTCCTGACCGCGACTCCCGAGGTGCGGGCTTCGCGGCGCCTGGACGAACTCCGCCGTCGCGGCATCGAGGCAAGTTACGAGAGCGTGCTCGTCGACCAGCGCGAGCGCGACCAGCGGGACTCGACCCGCTCCGACTCGCCCTTGCGTCCCGCCGGAGACGCCATCGTGCTTGACACCAGCGGCTTGACGATCGCGCAGGTAGTCGAGACGCTGGTCGATCGCGTGCGTCGGGCTTGACATAGTACCCACGTCGCTCGTATAGTTTGCCGCTTGTGAAACAAGCAGTTAGATGTCCGTTTCGGGCATCGTGAGGAGGCCAAGTGGTCGACAACCAGGACAACAAACAACCCAACCAGCCAGCCCAGGGGGAGGGGGCGGAGACATCCGGTCGCAACAGCTTGCGGGAACTTTTCGAGGAGTCGTTCCAGCACCTTCGCGAGGGCGACCTGGTCCGCGGCACGATCGTCGCGGTCACCGACGACACGGTGGTCGTGGACATCGGGTTCAAGACCGAGGGGATGATCCCGCGCAGCGAGTTCGCCGACCGTCAGGGCAAGCTGTCGGTCAAGGTCGGCGACGAGATCGACGTGCTGGTCGAGCGCTTCGACGAGATGAGCGGGGAGATGCGGTTGTCCCGCGAGCGCGCTGCGAAGATGCGAGTCTGGGAAGTCCTGGAGACCGCGTACCGCGACGGCGCCCCGGTCCGAGGCCGGGTGCTCGAGCGCGTCAAGGGAGGCCTGACGGTCGAGATCGGCGTGCGGGCGTTCCTGCCCGGCTCGCTGGTCGACCTGCGCCCGACCCGCCGGCTGGAAGACTACGTCGGCGAGGAGGTCGAGGCGCGCATCATCAACTTCGATCGCCGGCGCGCCAACGTCGTCCTGTCGCGCAAGGCGCTGCTCGAGGAGCAGGTCGCCTCGCAGAAGGAAGAGACGCTCACGACCCTCGAAGAGGGCACGGTCGTGACCGGCTCGGTGAAGAACATCACCGACTACGGCGTGTTCGTCGACCTCGGGGGCATCGACGGTCTGCTCCACGTCACGGACATCTCGTGGGGCCGCGTCGGCCACCCGTCCGAGTACTTCAAGGTCGGCGAGGAGGTCAAGGTCGTGGTCCTGCGCATCGACCGGGAGAAGGAGCGCGTCTCGCTCGGCTACCGGCAGCGGTTCGAGGATCCGTGGACCCACGTCGAGGGACGCTACCCGGTGGGCAAGAAGGTCGAGGGCAAGGTCACCAACGTGGTCGACTACGGCGCCTTCGTCGAACTCGAGGAGGGCGTCGAGGGCCTGGTTCACGTCTCCGAGATGTCGTGGACCAAGAAGGTGAAGAACCCGAAGTCGATGCTCAAGAACGGCCAGATGGTCGAGGTCGTGATCACCGAGGTCGACATCGACAAGCGCAGGCTGTCGCTCTCGCTCCGCCAGGCCGAAACCAACCCCTGGGAGGAATTCGGCTCCAAGTACCGGGTCGGCGGCAAGGTCCAGGGCGTCGTGCGCAACCTGACCGACTTCGGGGCGTTCGTCGAGCTGGAGCCGGGGGTGGACGGACTGGTCCATATCTCCGACATGGCGTGGACGCGGCGAATCTCCCACCCCTCCGAGGTGGTGCAGAAGGGGCAGGAGATCGAGGCGCTGATCATCGCCATGGACATCCCCAGCCAGCGCATCTCGCTCTCGATCAAGGAACTGATGCCCAACGAGTGGGACCAGTTCGCCAACCACCATCAGGTCGGCGACGAGGTCGAGGGGTACGTCACCAACGTCACCGACTTCGGCCTGTTCGTCGAGCTCGCGCCCGGCGTCGAGGGCCTGTGCCACGTCTCGGAGGTCGAGCGGCACGGCACGCAGCCGCTGGCGCAGGGGTTCACCCGCGGGCAGAAGGTGCGCACGCGGCTGATCCGCATCGACTGGAACGAGAAGCGCATCGGGCTTTCGCTGCGCGGCATCCCGCAGCCGGAGCCGGAAACGGAAGAGCCCGCGATCGAACAGACCGCGGAGGAGTTCGAACCCGACCGGACCCCGGAGCTGGGCGACGCGCCTTCCGCCGACGCCGCCGTTCAACCCGCCCCCGACGAGACCGAGAGCTGACCCGAGGAGCTGGAGGCTGCGCAGATGACCAAGGCTGACATCGTGAGAATCCTGGCCGAGCAGGTCGGGCTGACCCGCCGCGAAGCGGCCGACACACTGGCGGTGGTGCTGGACGGCGTGGTCGAGGCGATCCGCGCCGGAGAGAAGGTCGAGTTGCGGGGATTCGGGTCGTTCCGCACCCGCAAGCGCCACGCTCGGCAGGGACGCAACCCGCGCACCGGCACCAAGGTGAAGGTGCCGGCCAAGACCGTCCCGTACTTCAAGCCCGGAAAGCAGCTCAGGGAGATCCTGGGAGGCAAGTGAGGTGGGCCTCGCCCATCTCTTCGCCCCCTGGCGCTTCGACTACGTGTCCAGCTCGGAGACCACGCAGGCCTGCGTATTCTGCGCCGCCGCCGGAGGCGGCCGGGAGACGCTGACGCTTCACTCGGGAGTCCGGGCCTTCGCCCTTCTCAACCGATATCCCTACACCTCCGGACACGCGATGGTGGCGCCGGTCGAGCACCAGGCCGACTTTACCGCCCTCGACGAGGCAACGGTCGCGGACATGATGGCCCTCGCGCGGCGGGTGGTGTGCGCACTGGAACACGTCTACCACCCGCACGGCTTCAACCTGGGCTTCAACCTGGGCGAGGCGGCGGGAGCGGGAATCGCGGAGCACCTGCACATGCACATCGTGCCGCGCTGGCGCGGCGACACCAGCTTCATGACCGTCGGCGCTTCGGTGCGGGTCATCCCCGAGGATCTTGAACAGACCTGGGACAAGGTCCGCACGGCGCTCGAGGGCGGCCATGCCTGAGCGCGCGCCCGGAGAACGCAAGGCCGTGGCCACGACGCTGCCGCTGCAGGTGGTGATCCTCCTTGCCTGGCTGGTCCCGGGCCTCGGCCATCTGCTCCTCGGCCGCACGCGACGCGCCCCGGTGTTCGCGGTGGTCATCCTCGTCGCGTTCGCGGTCGGGATCCTCCTCAACGGCGAGCTGATCGTGCCCAAGGACGGCGACCCGCTCTCGTACCTCGCCTTCGCCGCCGTGCTCGGCAACGGTGTGCTGTTCGTCGCCGCCAAGCTGCTCGGCCTCGGGGCCGGCGTCGTCACGTCCGCGTCGTACGAGTTCGGCAACACCTTCCTGCTCACCGCGGGGATGATGAACCTCCTGCTCCTGCTCGACGTCCACGACATCGTCACCGGCAAGAAGGACTGGTGATGCTCGATCACTTCTCGTTGATGGCGCTGCACGCCGTGTTGATCGCGGTGTTTTTCGCCTTCCTGTGGAAGGCCGATCGGCGCGAGCGCTGGCGCTACTTCTGGAAGGTGTTCGGCGCCCTCCTGCTCGGCGCGATCGCGGTCGGCTGGCTCATGTACCCCTTCCCGCGCACCTAGGGAGGCGGCGTGCTCCGGTTCGCCGCACCCGTGCTCGCCGCGGCGCTCTCGGTCGCCTATCTGATCCTCGGCGTGATGCCGCATCCCCCGGCGCCGGTCGGCCGCGTGCCGGACACGATCGGCCACGGCGCGGCGTATTCGGTGCTCGCGGCGGCCGCCGCGGAATCGGCACGGACCTTCGGGGCGGGCCGGACGGCGGCGCTGATCGGGCTGGGCTGGGCGTTCGGCCACGGCGCACTGCTCGAGGCGTTGCAGGCGTCGGCGCCGCCGCGCCGTGCCGAGCTGAATGACCTCCTCGCCGACCTGCTCGGCGGCGGGCTCGGAGTCGCGCTGTGGCGCGCCGTGAGGCGGCCGCGGTGAAGGTCCTGCTCGTCGCCGGGGAGGCCTCGGGCGACCTGCACGCGGCCAACCTGCTCGTCGAGTTGCGCCGACTCGAGCCAACGGTCGAGGCGTTCGGCGTCGGCGGGGAGAGGCTCCGCAGCGCCGGGCTCGAGTGCCTCGCGCGCAGCGAGGAGCTTTCGGTCATGGGCCTCGCCGAAGTGGTCCGCGAACTGCCCCGCCTGTGGGGCCTGGCGCGGAGGGTGCGCCGGGGGGCGATCGAGCGAGCGCCCGACGTCGCGGTCCTCGTCGACTCGCCCGACTTCAACCTGCCGCTCGCCCGCGCGCTCCATCGGGCCGGCATCCCGGTCGTGGTCTACGTTTCGCCGCAGTTGTGGGCGTGGCGGCAGGGGCGCGTACGGCGGATCCGCCGGGACGTGCGGCGCGTGCTGTGCATCCTGCCGTTCGAGGTCCCGTTCTACGAGCGCCACGGCGTCGCCGCGGAGTACGTCGGCCATCCCCTGGTGGACGAGCTGCAACCCCTGATCGACGACGCGCCCGTGCCCGCGCCCGGTACGCTCGCGCTGCTGCCCGGGTCGCGCTGGCACGAGGTGGACGCCTTGCTTCCGACCATGCTCGCGGCGGCGCGGTCGCTTGCCGAGGAGATCGGCGGGCTGCGCATCCGTCTGATCGCGGCTCCGGGCCTGGACGTTTCGCGGCTGGCACTGCACCTGGGCGGTTCCGCGCGTCCGGTCGAGATCGTCGTGGAGGACCGCCACCGGGCGCTCGCTTCATGCGCCGCCGCGCTGGTCGCCTCCGGAACCGCGACGCTCGAGTGCGCCCTGCTCGGCGTGCCGATGGTCGTCGGCTACCGCCTGCACCCCCTGACGTACGCGCTGGCGCGCCACCTCGTGAAGGTGGATCATGTGGCGCTGGTCAATCTCGTCGCGGGCCGGTCGATCGCACCGGAGGCCGTGCAGGGTCGCTTCGACCGCGAGCAGCTTCTCGCCGAGGCGAGGCGGCTGTACGGTGAGCCGGGCATTCGTCAGCGCGAGGCCCTCGGCGAGGTGCGCCGGGCGCTCGGCGGTCGGGGCGCCAGCGAGCGGGCGGCGCGCGCGGTGCTGGCGGTCGCCGGGGAGGGCAGGTGAGGGCGCTCAAGAGGCTGCTCGGGTTCCTTCGCCCGCACGCCGTGTGGGTCGCGGCGGCCGCGGTGTCGATGGCCGGCGTGGCGCTCGCGCTGATCTTCATGGTCTCGCTCGCCGGACCACTCTTCGAGATCGTGCTCGGCAGCGGCGTCGAGGTCCCCGGACTGGCCGCGGCCGCCGGCAAGGAGGAGGGCAAGGGCGGCGGCGGAGTCGCCAAGTTCGGTTTCGCCAAGGCCGTGGACACGTGGTTCGATGACGCCCTCGAGGTGCTGCGCGCCTTCGTTCCCGCGGACGCCGCGGCGGTACTGCTGCTCGTCTTCGTGGCGATCGTCGCCAAGAATCTGCTCACCTACCTGGGCCACTACTCGTTCTATCGCGCCGGACTCGCCACCGTGAAGGACCTGCGCGACCGCCTGATGGACGCGCTGCTCGGGCAGTCGGCCCGCTTCTACCAGAAGCGGCCGTCGGCGGTGCTGATGTCCCGCTTGACCAACGACGTCGAGCAGATCACCTTCGCGGTCTCGGATCGGTTGTCGGAGCTGTTCCAGGACGGCTTCACCCTGGCCGGGCTCGCCGTCTATCTGTTCACGCTCAACCTGCCGCTGGCCCTCGTCGTGTTCGTCGGAGCCCCGGTGGTCGTCTGGCCGATCGCCCACTTCGCCCGCAAGCTGCGCCGGCGCTCCTACCAGACCCAGGAGAGGCTCGGCGAGATGAACGCCGTTGCCGACGAGGTGCTCAAGGGGTGGCGGGTCGTACAGGCATTCGGGATGCAGCCCTTCGAGGCCCGGCGCTTTCGCGGGGCGACGCGCCAGCACTTCCGCGCCAGCCTGCGCGCGCGCAAGATCGTCGCGCTGAACGCCCCGGTCGTCGAGGTGCTCGGCGCCGCCGGAGTGATGGCGTTGCTCTACTACGCCAATCGCCAGATCTCCGGGGGCGTCACGACCTCCGAGGCGTTCCTGCAGTTTCTCATCGGGCTGTACTCGATGTACCAGCCGATCAAGCGGCTGAACAAGGTCAACCTCGCGCTGCAGGGCGCGATCGCCGCCTCGGAGCGCGTCTTCGAGGTGATCGACGAGCCGGTCGAGATCACCGATCGCACGGGCGCGGTCAAGGTCGAGAGCGTGCGCGAGGCCATCCGCTTCGACAACGTGGCGTTCTCGTACGAGCCCGGAAAGACCGTGCTGCGCTCGTTCACCCTCGAGATCCCCGCCGGCCGCTCGGTCGCGCTGGTCGGTCCGTCGGGGGCCGGCAAGTCGACGATTGCCCAGATGCTGCCGCGCTTCTGGGACGTCGAGGGGGGGCGGATCACCATCGACGGCGTGGACGTGCGCGACATCGAGCTGCGCTCGTTGCGCGCGATGCTCGGCCTCGTGACGCAGGAGACCGTCCTGTTCAACGACACGGTGCGGGCGAACATCGCCTACGGCCGCGACGAGGTCGACGAGTCGCGCGTGCTCGCCTGCGCCGGCGCCGCCTTCGCGGACGAGTTCATCCGCGAGTTGCCGCGCGGCTACGACACCGTGGTCGGCGAGGCCGGCGTGCGCCTGTCCGGCGGCCAGCGACAGCGGATCGCGGTGGCGCGCGCGCTGTACAAGGACCCGCCGCTGCTCATCCTCGACGAGGCGACGTCGGCGCTCGACGCGGAGTCCGAGGCCGTCGTGCAGCGCGCCCTGGAGAACCTCATGCGCGGCCGCACCTCGCTGATCATCGCCCATCGGCTGGCGACGGTGCGCAACGCCGACGTGATCGCCGTCATGAACGAAGGGCGGGTCGTCGAACAGGGCACGCACGCCGAACTGCTCGCGCGGGGCGGGCTGTACGCGCACTTGGCCGACCTCCAGGGAATCAGGGAGTGAAGCGGCTCGCGGTCGCCGACCGGGGGTCCGGGGACCGGGGTCCGGGGTGCGGGACCGACGAGGCCGGCGGCGCTGCGGCGGTCGCTTCGCGAATCCCGGCGCCGGTTCCTCAGGCCACTCGGCGGGCGCGGCGCGATCTCCTCGTCCTGCTGCTGCTCGGCGCGTGCGTGCTCGGAGCGGGGATCGGCCTTCGCGACCCGTGGCCCGCGGACGAGCCCCGCTACGCGCTCGTCGCGAAGGAGATGGTCGAGACCGGCGAGTGGCTGTTCCCGCACCGCAACGGCGAGCTGTACGCCGACAAGCCGCCGGTCTTCTTCTGGGCGATCGCGGCGTGTTACCTGCTCACGGGTTCGCTTCGCCTGGCGTTCCTTCTCCCTTCCCTGATCGCCGGTCTCGTGACGCTCGCGATGGTCCACGATCTGGCGCGCCGATTGCGGGGAAGGCGCGCCGCGCTGGCCGCCGGACTCGGCCTGCTCTTCACCGTCCAGTTCACGCTTCAGGCCAGGACCGCGCAAATCGACATGCTGCTGGCGATGTTCACGACGCTCGCGCTGTACGGTCTGTTCAGGCACCTCGTGTCGGGCCCGGCGTGGGGGTGGTGGGCTACGGCGTTCGCGGCGATGGGCGCCGGCGTGATCACCAAGGGCGTCGGCGTCCTGCCCGTACTGGCGTTGATCCCCTGGGCGTGGGCGCGGCGCGGGCGCTGGGCCGGCGTGGCGCGATTCCCGTTCCCGGCGTGGAAGGCCGTCCTCGGTTCGCTCGCGCTGCCGGCGGTCATCGCGGCGTGGGCGGTGCCGATGCTGGCTGCCGTCGCGGCGAGCGGCGATCCGCAGCTGGCCGCCTACCGCGACAACATCCTGTTCCGCCAAACCGCCACCCGTTACGTCGCCGCCTGGCACCACCACCGCTGGTTCGGTTACTACCTGGTGCAGGTCGTGCCCTGGGCGTGGCTGCCGCTGTCGCTGACGCTGCCGTGGCTCGTTCCGGCGTGGGCGCGGCGACTGCGCCGCCGCCACGGTCCGCACCTCATCCTGCTCGGGTGGGTCGCGCTCGTCCTGGTGTTCTTCAGCGTCAGTCCGGGCAAGCGAGGCGTGTACGTAATCCCGGCCCTGGCGGGGCTGGTGCTGGCCGCCGCACCTCTGCTTCCCGCGCTCGTGCGCGCGGCGGGAGTGCGGCGGGCGATTAGCTCGTGCGCGGCGGTCTGGTCGGGCGTTGCGCTCGCGGCGGCCGTCGCGGCGCCGTGGCTCGCGCGCGTTAACCCGGGTCGCCTCGAGGACCTCGGCGTGGACCCGACCGTTCTCGTGCCTCCGCTCGCGCTGATCGGGGCGGCCGGCCTCGCCGGCGTGCTGGCATGGGGGAGGCGACGGCCGGTCGCCGTGCTGATCGGGACGATCGCGCTGAGCTGGGTCGTGGTCGGTCTCTGGGTGAACCCGCTGCTCAACGCGGGTCGCTACCCGGCGTCGTTCATGGCCGACGTGGCGCGGCGTATCGGAGCGGGCGCCGGGCTCGGGCAGCTGGGGTGGCGCGAGCAGTTCGCGCTCGCGGCCGACCGTCCGCTGGTCACCTTCGGCTACGCGCGGCGCGACCTCGAGGCCGAGAGCAGGGAGGGAGCCGCCTGGCTGCTGTCCGGAGCGGATCGCCGGCTCCTGGTTCCCAGCGCGAGTCTCGCTCCGTGTTTCGACCGGTCACTCGTCGACGAACTCGGACCGCGCCACGGCCGGACGTGGTACCTCGCGGGCGCCGACTCCGTGACGCCGGCGTGTCTGCCATCGACGGCTCCCATCGCGCCTGCGAACCGGGCCGCTCCCCGGGAGCCCGCGAGGCCGGAGCCGGGAGGCGGCCGGCGGTACTAGTTGCGCCAGCGGTACGAAGCGACACGATCCTGCTGGTCGAAGCGGGTGACGATCTCGACGCGGTCGGAAGCGCCCTTGTAGGCCCAGCGGATCGTCAGAGGAAGGAGGGGCAACGTCTCCATCACGCGGCGTTGCGCCTGCTGAAGCGCGCGCAGCCGCTCATCCGGGGTGCGCGCCGTGTCGGCGCTCGCGAGGAGGAGGTCTGTCGCACGATCGGCGAGCGCGTCCTGCGTCCCCGTCCCGATCGAGAGGGTTTCGTCGCGCGCGCGGATGAACTTGTTGAAGAGCTCCGAAGCATCGCCGGTCGGACACGCCCACGAGAGGTACGTGAGGTAGGCGTCCCGATACTCCGGGGGGTGAGTCGCGGCATCGAGGTAGGCGACGCGCACGCCCAGGCTCTTGAGGTCCGCGGCGATCGCCTCCGCGAGGGCGCGATTGCCCTGGCGCCAGACCAGCATCGTGTCGAAGCCTTCCCGGAAGCCCGCCTCGGCGAGGAGACGCCTTGCCTCGGACGGGTCGTAGGGAAGCGGCAGTATGCCGGGATCGAACCCGAGGACCGCCGGGTGGACGAGCTGCGACGCGGTCATGGCGCGGCCCATGTGGTTCCGTTCGATCAGCCGCTCGCGGTTGAGCCCGAGGAGGAGCGCCCTCCTGACGCGCGGATCGCCGAGGGCGTCGCGGGCCTTTCCATGGCGCCCGTCGAGTCTGAAACCGAGCATCTGTACGGCGAGACGCGGCTGCTCCACGACGTGCAGCCCCGGTGTCCGGGCGACGTCGCTGAGGAAGTCGTCGGGGAGCAGGCTGCACACCTGGGCGCGTCCATCGAGCAGCATGTCCGCCGCCGCTTCTCCCGTGTCGGCGAAGACGAAGCGCACCCACTCGACGTCGGGGACCGGGTGCCAGCTCTTCGTCGCCCTGGCCAGGATGGAACCGTCCGCCCCCCTCTCGACGAAGCGGTACGGTCCGGTGCCTGTCGGAGTGGTGATGCGGGCTGTCGACTCGCCGGCGCGAACGACGAGGACGAACGCCAGGCGGTTGAGGAGATCGGGCATGGGACCGCCGGTCTCGATCTCGACCGTCCCGGGATCTCGAGCGCGAACGGAGCGGATGCCGGCGAGGTAGTGGCGGATCGCGGAAGCGGGGAGTTCCGCCCCTCGGCGGAAACTCGCCTCGACGTCGGCGGCGCCCAGCGACGACCCGTCGTGGAAGCGCACGTCCGCGCGCAGGGTGAAGCGCCAGCGAGTCGGCGTGACCTGCTCCCAGGACGAGGCCAAGGCCGGCTGCGGCCGGAGGTCGGGAGTCAGGGACACGAGTCCGTCGTAGAAGCTGGACAGGACCGACCATGAAACCGAACGGTCCTGCATGTGCGGGTCGAGCAGCGTGGGCCGATCCCCGAACGCCACGACCAGCGTCTTTCCGCGGGAACGCGGAACGCAAGTCGCCAGCGCGAGCGCGGCCGCGACCAAGACCAACGCACCCAGTGCGGCGAGGCGGTGGATTCCCGTTTTCGACCGCCGGGTGTGGCCGATGGCGTCTCCTCCGGGCATCGTCCTCATGATACACAGCAGGGCGAGGCGTCACCGGAGCGCCGCGTCTTTTCTCCGATGGGTGTCGAACCGGTATCACTCCAGCGGCGGGGCGGTCCCGGCGCCGCTCGCGGGGGGGCGCGTACGCCAGCGGCGGTGCATCCAGAACCACGCCCCGGGCGAACGCCGGACCGCAGCCTCGAGCCGGCGCGTCGCCTCGATGGAGATCGCCAGGGCGTCGCGCTCGAGGTCGCCGCTGCCGGGCGACTCGATCGGCGCTTCGTACACGACCCGGTAGGCGCTCCGACCCTCCGGGTAGGAGAACACCGGAACGACCGGGACGCCGAGGCGCGCCGCGAGCGTGCCGAGAGCCGGCGTCGTGGCGGCGGGGATTCCGAAGAAAGGCGGGAAGTGGGCGCCCGGCTGCGGGTAGTCCTGGTCGACCATGAAGGCGATGCCGTGTCCGCCCTTGAGACCGCGCACCATCTCGCGGACGGCGTTGCGCTTGTACACGACGCGGTTTCCCGTGCTCTGGCGCCGCGCGGCGAAGAACCCCTCGAGCCGCGGGTTGTCCAGCGGCCGGGCGACCATCCACAGCGGCAAGCCGCGCGCGCCCTGCTCGAGGGCGATCCACTCCCAGTTGCCGAAGTGACCCGAGAGCAGGAAGTACCCCCGCCCGCTCGAGGCGGCCCGTTCGACGTGCTCCCACCCCTCGACGGACAGGCGTTCGGTCAACCTGTCGCGCTCCCGGCCCTGGACGAGGATTTCGACCAGGAGGCGGCCGAGGTGCTCGAAGGCGGCGCGCGCCGTCGCCCGCCTCCACCGCGCATCGCGGTCCGGGCAGGCCATGCGGAGATTGTCCAGTGCGATGCCACGGTGCCTGGCGTCGACGGCGTGGACCAGGCGGCCGAGCGCTCTCCCCAGCATCAGTCGAAGCCGGTGCGGAAGCGGGCCGATCAGGGCGGAGAACGCACGCACCGCGCCGTACTCGACCCACCAGCGCACGCGGCGCGCGACGGTCGGCGGCCTGGCCATCGGAGCGCAAGTGTACGTCGGGGGGCCCGCGTTGTGCCGCATTCGACCGGGCCGCTATAGTGCCGTCGTGCCCGCCGACTCCCCGATCGGTCCCGACCCCCGATGCATCTTCGCCGTCGGGGATGTCACCTGTCTGTGTCGCGAGACGCTGTCCGCCGAGCTGCGGGCGCTCTACGCCCGCCATCGGTGGATCTACGACGTG
>JBFMCD010000035.1:0-29088 GCA_040754885.1 Acidobacteriota bacterium | reverse complement strand
CCGCGCGTCGAGCGTGTCGGCGAGGAAGCGGCGCACCGCGCGCGCCGCCGCGTCGAGGTCCGGGGAATCGCTCCACCCCCGCGTATCGGCGAGAGGGGCGAGCGTCGCGGCGAGCGGCACGCCGGGCAGCGGCCGCGGCGCGCGCCGCCGCAGCGTCAGCGCCGCCGCACCTCCCGCCGCGAGAGCGAGCAGCGCCACGGCCCCGAGCGGCGGAGCCGGGCGCGGAAGTTCCGGGGGGAGCGCGGCGGCGCCCGGGCGCAGCGTCGCGACCACCTCGACCACTGCCGGTTGCGGGTCTCCGGACAGCGGCACGCTCACGCTGCCGAGCGCCGCCGGCCTGAACGTGGCGCGCCAGCCGTTGCCGTCTCCGACGGGCGCGGCCGCGGTGACGAGACTGCCGGCCGGATCGCCGGAGCGCAGTGCCGGTGGAGCGCCGGAGCCCCGCACCTCGAACGCGGCGCCGAACGCGACCTCCGCCGCCAACAGCGCCACCGCGAGACTAGGCACGCACGGCCTCCGCGCGCCGTGCGAACGCCGACGCGATCGACAGCGGCACGTGGCTGGCCGGTTCGAGGGAGATCGCCGTCAGGGGCAATCCCGCGAGCGACTCGGGCGACGGATGTGCAGGCCGGACTGCAGCTCCGGCCCCGCCGGTCCCTCGCGCCGGAGCTGCCGCGCGGGACGTGCCGCACCCCGCGTCGGGGTCCCAGACGCGCACCACGACCAGATCGTGGCGCAGGGCCGCCGCCGCGAGTTCCCCGCGCGGCGGAACGCCGACCATCGGCGATACGAGCACGAGCACGCCGCGCCGGCGCAGCACCCGCCGCGCCTCGCCGAGGGCGCCGGCGGCGTCGAAGTCCCCTGCGCCCGGGGGCAACGTGAGCAGCGCACGCGTGATCGCGAGCAGCGACTCCGGCCGGCGCCGCGGCGCGTGCAGGGCCACCCGCCGGTCGGCCCAGACGAGCAGCCCGACCCGATCGCCGGACGCCAGCGCGGCGGCACCGATCGTCGCCACTGCCTCGGCGGCCAGGTCGCGCAGGGTGCGGTCGCCGCTGCCCGCTTCCATGACGGCGCTGGCGTCGACGACGAACAGCACCGTCCGGTCGCGCTCCTCGCGGTACAACCGCACCGCCAGGCGTCCGGTGCGGGCGGTGACGCGCCAGTCCACGGCCCGGCTGTCGTCGCCGGGCGCGTACTCGCGCACGCCGGCGAACTCCAGGCCGGTGCCGCGGAACGCCGAGCGGTACGCGCCGGCCCACGGCGCCGCGACGCGCCGGCCGGCCGCCAGTTGCAGCCGCGCCAGCCTGTGGGCGAGATCCGGCGTGGGCGGCGCCTGGGCTTCCCCCTGACCGAGGAAGCGGGCCCACCACCGCGCCAGCCGCGGAGCCAGAACGGTCACGGCACCTCCACCGAGAGCAAGAGCTCCTCGACCAGGCGCCCGACCTCGATCCCCTCGGCCTGCGCCTCGAGCGACAGCACCAGGCGGTGGCGCAGCACCGCGGGCGCGACCTCCTTGACGTCCTCGGGCAGCGCGTAGGCGCGCGAGCGCAACAGCGCCGCGGCGCGCGCCGCGCGGGCCAGCGCGACCGCGGCGCGCGGCGAGGCCCCGTAACGGACCCACGGGCGCAGCCGCGCCGGGTGGCTCGCCTCGCCGGGTCGCGACGCCCGGGTCAATCGCACGCAGTACTCGCGCACGCGCTCGTCGACGCGCACGAGTTCGACCGCCGACTGCGCCGCGGCGAGCGCATCGAGCGAGAGCACCGGGCGCACCTCGGACAGGGGGCCCGAGAGGTGGGCGGCGACGATGCGGTCCTCGACCGCCGCGGTCGGATAGTCGATCGCGACCTTGAACAGGAAGCGGTCCACCTGCGCCTCGGGCAGCGGGTAGGTGCCTTCCAGTTCGATCGGATTCTGCGTGGCGAGCACGAGGAACGGCTGCGGCAACGGGAACGTGCGGCCGCCGATCGACACCTGCCGCTCCTCCATCGCCTCGAGCAGCGCCGACTGCACCTTGGCCGGCGCGCGGTTCACCTCGTCGGCGAGCAGCAGGTTGGTGACGATCGGACCGAGGCGCGGCACGAAGGCGCGCTCCTGCGGGTCGTACACTTCCGTGCCGGTGAGGTCCCCGGGGAGCAGGTCGGGGGTGAACTGGACGCGGGTCATGCGCGCCTGGATCGCCGCCGCGAACGAGCGGGCGGCGAGCGTCTTTCCCAATCCGGGCACGCCCTCGAGAAGGACATGGCCGCGGCACAGCGCGCCGAGGAGCAGGTGCTCGAGGAGCGATTCCTGGCCCAACACCACGCGGCCCACCTCGTCGAGCAGCGCCCGGCACTGCGCTCCCGCCGCCTCCAGCCGTTCCACCGCCGCGGTTTCCCCCATCGGATGGCCTCCGAAGGCAGGCGAAGCAAGCGGTGTGCCCGTCAGGGCCTCGGGGGCGGCGCTGCCGAGGGCGCGGGTGCGCCTATTTGGCGCGCGCCGAACTTGACTTCCCGTCGCTCCCGACTAAAATACCGGTTCCGGGCGCGCGAGCGCCCGGACAACGACGCGGGGTGGAGCAGTCCGGTAGCTCGTTGGGCTCATAACCCAAAGGTCGCAGGTTCAAATCCTGCCCCCGCAACCAAGCTAACCACCGGGACCGCCAGCTTGGCGGTCCCGTTCGTTTCTGCATAACCGCCAAGCTCCCCTTGCGCCTTGCCCGCGTTCGACAGTCGTAGAGAAGGGCGACGTGCAACTCTGCTTCCATCAGTGAATTCCGTGAGCGGACTGTTTCGTGTAGTGGCTACGCCTTTTCGGCCTTGGGGTTGACCTTCCGGACGGCCACCGGCGGCTTTATCTTGAGTTTCTTGAGGATGTTGCGCTGAGCGTCGGTGAGGAGGCTCACGATCTCCGAGCGCCCGTCTTTTGTCACAAGCCGGCCTTGGTCGCGAGGCCGGCCCCCGCATCGCGCCGTGGTCGAGCGGGCGGCGCGACGCGGCCGACTCGCGTGGTTGGGTCGTCGGTGCGAACGGGGGGCGCGGACCGCGGCGGTCGCCGTTTGACCCGCGACGCACGCGTCACTACGATCCTGTGGTCGGATCCAGAAGACTCTGTCCCGCACAATCGCGGTCCAGGATCGCGTGCCGGGGAGCCAGGGAAGGGCGGATGCCCGGCGCCGGTTGGGGGAGTGGGCAGCGCGGCTCGTCCTCGAGTTCGAGAACGAGGCTGCCGTGGCGCTCCAAGGGAAAGGAGAACGGACATGCAGATGAACGATGTGCTCGCGCAGGTGGGCGGGTTCCAGTCGATGGCACGGGAGTTGGGCGTCAACGAGGACCAGGCGTCCAGCGGCGCGGCGGCGCTGCTGCCGGCGATCCTCGGCGGTTTCAAGAAGCAGGCGCAGACCCAACCGACGGGCCTCGATGGTCTGGGCGCACTGCTCGGACAACTCGGCGGCGGCAACCTTCTCGACAACGTGCTGTCGCCGCAGGCGACCGACGTGAGCCGCGGCAACGACGTGCTGGGTGCGATCTTCGGCTCCAAGGACGTGAGCCGCGCCGTAGCCCAGAGCGCGGCATCGCGAACGGGACTCGACACCGGACTGCTCAAGAAGATGCTCCCGATGCTGGCGATGGCTGTCACCGGGCTGATGGCCCGCCAGCAGAGCGGAGGAGCGACGCATCAGGTTGCTCCGGCCGACGGCGGACTGGGCTCGCTGCTCGGCGGGCTGCTCGGCGGGCAGGCCGGAGGCGCTCGGCCGGCGGGAGGGGGAGGGCTGGCGTCGATGCTCGACCTCGACGGCGACGGCAACCCGCTCGACGACATCATCGGGATGGCGAGCAAGGCCATCGGCTAGTCTCGCGCGGTGCCTCGGGTGCGAACGCCGGGACGGCCGGCGCACACGTCGCTCTGGTAGTGTGGGATCGGCGGCGCGAGCCGAGGTGAGCGATGGGCGGCACGAGAGAGACGATCGCGGAGCTGATCGGCCGGGACGCGGTCACGGTGGTGGTCACGGACTCCGGACTCGGCGGTCTGTCGGTGGCCGGCGGGATCGAGCGGCGTGCCCGGGAAGCTGGGGTGTACCGCTCGCTGCGCGTCGTCTTCGCCAACGCGCTGCCCGAGGCGCGGCGCGGCTACAACACGATGGCCACGGACGAGGAGAAGGCGCGGGTGTTCGGCGGCGCGCTCGCCGGCATGGTCCGCGCGTTTCGACCGGACCTCGTCCTTGTCGCGTGCAACACGCTCTCGGTGCTGCTCCCGCGAGTCGTGCACTCCGGCGACGTTCCGCTGCTCGGCATCGTCGGCATGGGCGTGGAGATGCTCGAGGAGCGGCTGCGCGCCGTTCCCGGCTCCGTCGCGGTCGTGTTCGGCACCGAGACGACGGCCGCGGCCGGAACCCATCGCGCGATGCTCCTCGAGCGCGGCATCGAGGCGGAACGGGTGATCACGCAGGCGTGTCCGCTGCTCGCGCGGGAGATCGAGGACGACGCGTCGAGCGCGGCCGTCGTGTCGATGGTCGACCGCTTCGCGGGCGAGGCCATGGAGCGCATCACCCGACCGCCCGAGGTCGTCATCGCCGGGCTGTGCTGCACACACTACGGGTACGTCGCCGACCGTTTCGCGGGGGCGCTGCGCCGCGCGGGCGCGACGGCGGTCGAGACGGTCGATCCGAACCAGAGGATGGCGGAGGCCCTCTTCCCTCCCGGGAGGACGCCGGCGACGCGGGCCGAGCAGGTATCGGTGCGGGTGGTTTCGCGCGCCGGGATCAGCGACGCGGAGGTCCGCTCGATCGCGACGCTGGTCGAGCCGGTTTCGGCGCCGACCGCGGCGGCGCTGCGCGGTTGGGAGCAGATGCGCGACCTGTTTACGTACCCACTGCTCTGACCCCAAGGGGAAACGCCCTGCAAGCATGCTAGGCTGCAAGACAGTCCCATTGAGGCGCGAACGTGCTTCCGGAATTTCGCAGTCCTGTGGCCGGTGACACGGGTCAGCCCCGGCGCCCGCGTCGGGCGGGCGATCGAGGGAAAGGAGATTCGGGATGGCGAGTGGTCGGTCTCCTCGGTGGCTTCTGACCTACTGGCTATCGGGTTTCGTCGTCCTTGCCGCCACGGGAGCGTGGCTGGTCACGGTGCTCGATCGGCAGTTGATATCGGAGGAGACGGCCAGACTCGACGCCATCGCCACGCTGAAAGTCGGCCAGATCGCCGCATGGCGCGCCGAGCTGCTCGCCGACGCGACGATCTTGATGCGCAGTCCGACCTTCGTTGAGACGGTGCAGCGCTGGCTCGTCGAACCCACCCCCGAGGACGCCGCGCTGCTCCTCGAGCGGTTTCGCGCTCAGGCGAGCGTTCATGCGTACGGCGACATCTCTCTCGTCGAAGCCTCGGGCAGGGTACGCCTGAGGCTCTCGGGGCGAGACGACACGCTGCACCCCGATGCTCTGACCGCGCTGTCCGACGCGCTGGCGCGCGGAGCACCTGCGCTCAGCGAACTCCATCTCGACGGTCACGGCACGCCGCACCTGGGCGTTGTGGCGCCGCTTCCCGCCGTCGAGGGGAAGCCGGCCGGCGCCGTCGTGCTGCAAAGCGACGCGAGTCGGTTTCTCTTCCCCCTCGTCCAGTCGTGGCCGGTTCCGAGCCGGACCGCGGAGACGCTCCTCGTCCGCCGCGACGGCAACGAGGTGCTCTTCCTCAACGAGTTGCGCCACCGCTCCGGAGCGGCGCTGCGCCTCAGGCTGCCGCTCGCGGATGTCCGGCTTCCGGCCGCCCGTGGGGCCGCCGGCGAGCACGGCCCCGTGCACGGCGTGGACTACCGCGGCGTACGAGTGCTGGCTGTCACGCGCGCCGTGCCGGGCTCGAACTGGGTCGTCGTCGCCAAGGTCGATCGCGCCGAAGCGTTCGTGGGTATCCGCCGTTCGACCAGGCTCGTGGTCGGACTCCTCGTCGCGTTGGCGGCTGCGGGTACGGCCAGCGCCGCCGCGGTCTGGCAACGCGGCCTGAAGGCCGAATACCGCCGCCGGTTGCGCGTGCAGGAAGAGCTGCGGGCCTCCGAAGCGCGTCATGCGGTGACGCTGCTGGCCATCGGCGACGCGATCATCTCGACCGATCGAGATGGGCGGGTCGACGTCCTCAATCCGGTCGCCGAACGGCTCACCGGCTGGACGCAGGGCGAGGCGCGTGGCAGGCCGCTCGGTGACGTGTTCCGCATCGTCAACGAGGAGACGCGCGAGCCGGTCGAGGACCCGGTGGCGCGGGTGCTGCGCGAGGGACGCGTGGTCGGCCTGGCCAATCACACACTGTTGCTCGCCAGAGACGGAAGGGAAGTCCCGATCGCGGACTCCGGCGCGCCGATCCGCGACGCGGCCGGGGCGATCGTCGGCGTGGTCCTCGACTTCCGGGACCAGGGCGAGGAGCGGACCGCCCGCAGGGCGCTGCGCGAGAGCGAAACGAAGTACCGCGCGCTCGTCGAGCAGGCGCACGCCGGCGTGTGGTCGATCGACGCGGCGGGGAGCACGACCTACGTCAACGCTCGCATGGCGGAAATGCTCGGGTACTCCGTCGATGAGATGGCCGGAGCGCACCTCTTCTCGTTCCTCGACGAGGCCGGACGAGCCGCGGCGGCGGAGAATCTCGAACGCCGCCGCCGGGGCGTCGCCGAGAAGCACGACTTCGCGTTCGTCCGCAAGGACGGGACGAGACTCCTCGCCGAGCTCTCGACCACGCCGTTGATGGGCGAGGATGGCACGTATCTGGGGGCGTCGGCGGTCGTCACCGACATCACCGAGCGGCGGCGCGCGGAAGAGGCGTTGCGCGCGGAGAAGGCGTGGTCGGAGGCGATCGTCGCGTCCGCGCCGAACATCGTCGTTGGACTGGGCGAGGGGTCGCGCATTCTCGTCTTCAACGCGTTCGCCGAGCGCGTGACCGGCTACCGTGCCGAGGAGGTGATGGGCAGACCGTGGATCGACCTGTTCATCCCCGAGCCTATGCGCGCCACGCTCTACGGCGTGTGGGACGAGATCGTTCGGGAAAGGTTGATCGAGCACCACTTCGAGAACGAGATCCTCACCAGGGGAGGCGAGACGCGGCTCGTGTCGTGGAGCAACACGCTGCTCGAATCGGCGGGCGACTTCAGCATGGTGCTCTCCGTCGGCGAGGACGTCACCGAGCGCCGACGGGCCGAGGCGGCGTTGCGCGAGAGCGAGGAGCGGCACAGGCTGGTGGTGGAGAACGCCAGCGACCTCATCCTTGTGGCGCAGGACGGATTGATCACCTTTGCCAACGCTCGTTCCGTTGACTTCGTGGGCCGCGCCCCCGAGTCGGTGGTGGGCAGGCCGATCACCGAGTTCGTGCACCCGGAAGATCGGGCTCTCGTGGCCGATCGCTACGCGCGAAGGATGCGGGGCGAGTCGGTCCCCGAGACCTACGCTTTCAGGGTTCTCGGACCGCGGGGCGAGACCAGGTGGGTGGAGATCAACGCGGTCCGGATCGAGTGGGGCGGCAAGCCGGCGACGCTCAACTTCCTGACCGACGTCAGCGAGCGCCGGAAGGCCGAGGAGGCGCTACGCGAGAGCGAGGAGACCTTCGCCAAGGCGTTCGAGACGTCGCCCTACGCGATCATCGTGACGCAAGCGACGGACGGCGGAATCGTCGCGGTGAACCGGGGCTTCTCGACCATTACCGGCTATGACAGGGCGGAGGCGCTTGGTTCGACGACCCTGGCTCTGAGCCTTTGGGACGATCCCAGTGACCGCGACGAGGTCGTCGCCAGCCTCAGGGCGGGCCGCGCGGTCGAGGGGAGGGAGATCGCGTTTTGCAGGAAGGACGGTTCGAGGCTCACCGGGCTGTACTACGGGAATCTGATCACACTCGCAGGGGAGGAGTGTGTCCTGTCGAGCATTGGCGACATCACCGAGCGGAAGCGCGCGGAGGAAGCGCTGGCGAAGAGCGAGCAGCGCTACCGCAACATCGTCGAGAACGTCCAGGATGCCTTCTACGAGGTGGCGCTGGACGGCACGATCCTGGAGATCTCTCCGTCGATCGCCGCGATCACTCGCGGTCGGTTCACACGTGAATCCCTGCTCGGCCGGGCGATGTCGGAGTTCTACGCCGACCCGTCCGAGCGCGGGCGGCTGCTCGACGCACTGCGCGAGCGGGGCTGCGTCACGGACCACGAGATCGCCCTTCTGGGGCCCGGCGGTGAGGCGGTGCCGTGCTCCATCTCCGCGCGGCAGCAGCCCGGCCCCGGCGGCACGCCGGAGCGCATCATCGGCACCCTGCGCGACATCTCCGAGCGGCGGCGCCTCGAGCAGCAGTTGCTGCAGGCGCAGAAGATGGAGGCGATCGGCACGTTGGCGGGGGGCATCGCGCACGACTTCAACAACCTGTTGCAAGCGCTTCTCGCCACCGTGCAGGTGGCGCGGGTGAAGAGCGGCGACGGTGGCTTCAGGACCACTTTCGAGGAACTCGAGGCCCTGGTGCGACGCGGCGCGGATCTGGCCAGGCAGCTTCTTCTCTTTGCCCGACAGGAGCCCACGCGGCGGACCGCCGTGGATCTGGCGGTCTTGTTTCGCGAGCAGGCGGGAATGCTGCGCCGCCTGTTGCCCGAGAACATCGAGGTGCGAGTCGACGCACCGGGGGCGGGTCTCGTCGTCGATGGCGACCCGACGCAGCTCAGGCAGGTACTGACGAATCTCGCGGTCAACGCCCGGGACGCCATGCCGGAGGGCGGTGCGCTGACACTTTCCGGGGTGATGAGAGAAGAGGAGATTGCCGTCCAGGTGCGCGACACCGGTGTGGGGATGTCGGAAGAGGTGCGGCAGCGAATCTTCGACCCGTTCTTCTCCACCAAGGTGCCGGGAAAGGGGACGGGGCTCGGGCTGGCCGTTGTTTGGGGCATCGTCGAGCAACACGGCGGGCGGATCAGCGTCGAGAGCGTTCCCGGCGGCGGAACATCGTTCGAGATTGCGCTACCCCCTGGCGAGGTGCGGGGAGAGGTCTGCGTTGACGCTGCGGACGGGGACGCGGAGCTTCCCTGCGGTCGTGGCGAGCGAGTGCTGGTCGTCGAGGACGAGGAGGGCGCGCGCGCGGCGCTCGTACAGATGCTGGAGATGCTCGGCTACGGGGTCCAGGCCGTGGGCAGCGCCGAGGACGCGGGAAGGTTGCCGACCCAGCCGGGGTTCGACGTGCTTCTGACCGACTACCTTCTGCCCGGGGCGACCGGCATCGAGCTGGCGCGAGGTCTTACCCAGCGGTGGCCGGAACTCCGCGTGTTGGTGATGTCGGGGTACGCACCCGACGACCTGGCGCGTTCGCTCTTCGCCGCCGGTCCGGCACACTACTTGGAGAAGCCCTTCGACATGGCGGGGCTGGCGCGGGCGCTGCGAGCGGCTCTAGGAGGGTCCGCGTTCGCCGACCAGCAGGACCGGTTTCACTAGGACGCCGCCGCCGAGGTGAGCCGAGCGTGCCGGAGTCGCCGCCGCATCTCCTGCGGCGGCGGCGGGTGCCGGGCTGATGCTCAGCGGTCACATCCACGCGGGCCGGGTGTGGCCGTTCTCCTACCTGGTCGCGACGCGCTAACCCGTTCTGCACGGCCGAAACGAGATCGGCGGCGTGTCCGTGGTCGTGAGTCGGGGCACGGGTACCTGGGGTTCGCGCATGCGCCTGTGGCGCGCGGGCGAGATCCTGCGCGTGACGCTGCGCCCAGCGCCAACGAGACCGCACACGACCGGGACGGCGGCCGGATGTTCAGCTACCTTCTGGTTGGCGGTACGCTGGAGCGACGCGGAGCGCTGCCGCGAGGCACCGTTGCCCTGTTCGTGCTCTGCATCTTCGTCTGGCCCTTCACCCGCGCTCCCCACTCCTGGCTGATCGACGGGCGGGTGGTCGGGGCTCCGCCGGGCCTGGCCGCCGGCCTGGCCGTCGGATTGGCGGTCGACGGACGCGCCGCCGGGATCTCGGTCTTGGTCCAGCCCCCCTTATTGCGTGTTTCCCAGCCTTCGGGCGTCTTACGGTAGACGTTGCCGTCCGGGTCGGCGAGCACGTCGTTCGGCGTGCCGGGAGCCGGCCGCGGTCGCTTGCTCGGCAGCGTCGCCGGGCGGCTCGACGGTGTGCCCGGCGACCCGGGCCTCGCCGCCGGCCGGGTCGAGGCTCCGGGCTGAGGCCTCGCCGCCGGTCCGGGCGCTGGCCTGGTCACGGGCCTGGCGACCGCCGGTCGAGGCGGGTACTTGGCGATCATGTCGCGGGTCGCCATCTTGTTCTGGTTCTGCGGGCGACTGTAGATGTTCTCGCGGGTGACCGGCCGGAGCGGGCGCGCCCCGGGCCTGGTCACGTTGACGCCGCCAGGATTGACCTGGCTCGGTCGGTAGCCACCCGGTCCGTACCAGTTGTTCGCGGCGTGCCACCCCGCCCAGTAGCCGGCGTTCCAACCGGAGCGCCACCCCGAGTGCCACGATCCGCCCCAGCCCGGACCGTACCAACCGCCGCCGACCCAGCCCCACGACATGCGGTACCAGCCGGACGACCAGCTCATTCCGAACCCCCACCCGCTCCACGGGTGGTAGTGGACGTGGAACCCCCACGTGGAGAGTCGCGGATAGTAGTAGCGCGGGCCGATCCACCCCGGGTAGTACCAGCCGGTGCCGTACACCACGGTGCCGCGGTACGGGAAGCAGCCCAGGTAGCCGGGCAGGTACCCGACGTACACGACCTCGGGGGTCGAGTCGTAGATGTAGACGTACCTGGTGTTGTACACCGGGCTCGACGGCGGGATGTCCTCGACACCGGACGGGCGCTCGTCGGCGACCGACCACGGCCCAGTCGGCGAGTTCGCCACGTACCAGACGCCTTGCTCGCACGCGTAGTAGAGGGCGCCGCTCCTGAGCACCTGCGTGCCGGTGTTGACCGCGAACTCGATCTCCGTTCCCTCGATGCGCGAGAACTTCGGCGCGCCGTCGTAGACGACCTCGATGGCGGCGTCCTTCCTCTTGATGGCCGATGTCTGCGGCACGTAGGCGTCGGCCACCGCGTCCTCGGCCTCCTGCGTGCCGGCGACGTGCGCCCGTATCTCGCCCCGCTCGGAGTCCGGCGCGATCGAGGCGAACGCCGTGGGGAGATCCTCCGGCGCCACGTGCGTCCATGGGCCCTTCTCGAGCGAAGGGCTCCTGTACCAGCGGCCCGACAGCACGGTGTAGTAGCTCTGCGAGGCGATCTCGAGGAAGACGTTGCTCTCGCTGTTGCCCAGCGCGAGCAGGTTTCCGTCGCCGATCGGCTCGAACTTCGGCGCGCCGTCCGCGACGATCAGCTCGGCCGGCGTGGTCGAGACCACGATCCGGGTGCGCTTCAGTTCCTCCGGATCGCCTTCGGGCTTCTCGGCTCCGTCCAGCGTCTCCTGCGCGTCCCCGAACAGGTTCGCGACCGCCTCCGGCGCCTTTTCGACCGCTTTCCACGGGCCCTTGACGATGTCCGGAGCGGTGAACCACACGGTCGTGCCGTAGAGGTAGTAGGCCCCCGACGCGGGGTCGTAGACGATCGGAAACGCCGTGTTGACCAGGCGCTGGAGCGAGCTTCCCTCGATCTCCCGCAGTTGCGGGTCGCCGTCGAGCGTGACCAGGATCGCCGGCTCGGCGGAGAAGATCACCCGCGGCGCGTCGTTCCTGAGCTCGCCGGCGTACGCCTGCTCCTTCTCGGCGGTCTCGAGCGACGCCGCGAGCTGGTCGAGGGACATCTCGAGCTCCCACGTCGGCACTTCGGCCTCGAGCAACCTCGCCAGTCGCTTCTCCTCCTCGGGAGTCGTCTCCGGGAAGCGGACCCTGGTCACGTCGACGGAGACGACCCGGGCGGTCCGCGCGTCACGGTCGATGTCGAGCGTCGCGGTCGCCCAGACGACCCCGAACGCCGGTTCCCTGCCGTCGCGCGGTCTCACCGCCACGGCAGTCCGCGCGGCGATGGTGTTGCCCTGCATCGCCTCGGGCTGCGGCTGGTAGACCACGACGACCGCCTGATCGGATTCGATTTCGACCGGCCAGCCGAATTCGGCGGTCGAGGCGGTTTCGCCCCAGCCGAGCACGGCGAGCGAGATGGCGACGAGCAGAGGCACGCGAGCGTTCATACCTTCTCCAGGCGGAGGCCGCGAACCCTGACGGTGCGGCCCGGCGCAGGGAAAGAATACCCTGTCGCAATTTCACCGGCAACGCCGGGCAGGACTCGGCGGCACCTGACATCGATCGCCGGGACGCGCTAGACTTGCCCGCCGCGCTCGCGGCAAACGAAAACTTTCACGAGGACGGGCCATGAGCACAGCCAAGATCTTCTGGACCAGGATCGACGAAGCACCCGCGCTGGCGACGTACGCACTGCTCCCGATCGTGCGGGCCTTCACCAAGGGCACCGGCGTCGAGATCGAGACGAGCGACATCTCGCTGGCGGGCCGGATCATCGCCAACTTCCCCGAGAAGCTGCGGCCGGAGCAGAAGGTCGCCGACCATCTCGCCCGGCTCGGCGAGCTGACCAAGCGACCCGACGCCAACATCATCAAGCTGCCCAACATCTCCGCGACGGTGCCGCAGCTGCGGGCCGCGATCAAGGAGCTGCGCGCCAAGGGCTACGACATCCCGGACTACCCCGAGGAGCCGAAGAACGACGAGGAGCGGGCGCTGCAGAAGCGCTTCGCGGTGTGCCTCGGTTCGGCAGTCAACCCGGTGCTGCGCGAGGGCAACTCCGACCGCCGGCCGGCCGTCACGGTGAAGAAGTTCGCGCAGAAGAACCCGCACAGGATGATGAAGCCGTGGCCCGCGTCGGGCTCGAAGTCGCGCGTCGCGCACATGACCGAAGGGGACTTCTACGGCAGCGAGACCTCGGTCACGGTGGAGAGCCCGACCGAGGTGAAGATCGTGTTCACCGCCGCCGACGGCTCGACGACCGTGCTCAAGGAGAAGCTGGCGCTGCAGGCCGCCGAGGTAATCGACTCGGCCGTCATGCACGTCGCGGCGTTGCGGAAGTTCTACGCCGAGCAGATCGAGGCCGCGAAGCGGGACGGCGTCCTCCTCTCGCTGCACCTCAAGGCGACGATGATGAAGGTCTCCGACCCGATCATGTTCGGCCACTGCGTGTCGGTGTACTACAAAGACGCGCTCGAGAAGCACGCGGAGACGCTCAAGCAGGCCGGCGCGAACGTGAACAACGGCCTGGCCGACATCCTGGCCAAGCTGGAGCGGCTGCCCGCCGAGAAGAAGGCCGAGATCGAGGCGGACATCGCCAGGGTCTACGAAACCCGGCCGCCGCTGGCGATGGTCGACTCGCGCAAGGGGATCACCAACCTGCACGTGCCCAACGACGTCATCGTCGACGCGTCCATGCCCAACGTGGTCCGCGACGGCGGCAGGATGTGGAACGCCAAGGACGAGTTGCAGGATTGCATCGCGATGGTCCCGGACCGCTGCTACGCGACGATGTACGGGGAGATCCTGGAGAACGCGAAACGGCACGGCCAGTTCGACCCGGCGACGATGGGCAACGTCTCCAACGTCGGTCTGATGGCGCAGAAGGCCGAGGAGTACGGCTCGCACGACAAGACGTTCGAGATCCCGACCGCCGGGACGGTGCGCGTCGTCGACGCCTCCGGCGCCGCGTTGCTCGAGCAGAAGGTCGAGCCGGGCGACATCTTCCGCATGTGCCAGGTCAAGGACGCGCCGATCCAGAACTGGATCGGGCTGGCGGTGTCGCGCGCGCGGGCGACCGGCGCGCCGGCGGTGTTCTGGCTCGACGACAACCGCGGCCACGACCGGCAGATCATCGCCAAGGTGAAGGCGTACCTGCCCGACCACGACACGAAGGGCCTCGACATCCGGATCATGAAGCCGGTGGAGGCGATGCGCTTCTCGCTCGAGCGCATCCGCCGCGGCGAGGACACCATCGCGGTGACCGGCAACGTCCTCAGGGACTACCTCACCGACCTGTTCCCGATCCTCGAACTCGGCACCAGCGCGCGCATGCTCTCGATCGTCCGCCTGATGAACGGCGGCGGGTTGTTCGAGACCGGCGCCGGGGGTTCCGCGCCGAAGCACGTCGACCAGTTCCTCAAGGAGGGGCACCTGCGCTGGGATTCGCTGGGCGAGTACTGCGCGCTGGTTCCCTCGCTGGAACTCGCCGCCGAGACGAGCGGCAACGCCAGGGCGAAGGTGCTCGCCGCGACGCTCGAGCAGGCGATCGGCACCTACCTGGAGAACGGCAAGCTGCCCTCGCGCAAGGTCAACGAGATCGACAACCGCGGCGCGACGTTCTTCCTCGCCATGTACTGGGCGCAGGCGCTCACGGCGCAGAAGGACGACGCCGAGCTCGCGGCCCGCTTCGCGCCGGTGGCGAAGAAGCTCGCGGAGAACGAGGCGACGATCGTCAAGGAGCTGCTCGCGGCCCAGGGCAGCCCGGCCGACATCGGCGGCTACTACCTGCCCGACGACGCCAAGGCGAACGCGGCGATGCGCCCAAGCCCGACGCTCAACGCGATCATCGACGCGCTGTAGGGCGAACCCGGCTCGCCGGGAGGATTGCGACGCGGCGGCCGCCTTCAAGCGGCCGCCGTTGTGCTCCGGCACCCTCTCGGTGGGCTACCCGCGGTCGAGGCGGCGGCGGACGAGGGGGCCTTCCCAGCCGGGACGGAAGATGCCGGGCGGCGCCGGTACCGTCCAGTCAGGGAACACCCGGGCCACCTCGGGGTGGCCGGCCCGAGCAGCGAGCACTTCCGCGAGGACCAACCTGAAGTCGGTCGTGACCGCCAGGTCTCCGGGCCCGTACAGGCGGTCGGTGGCCAGTGTCGGCCAGTCGGTCCACACCCGCCCGCCGTTGACGCCGGCGCCGAGGGCGAGCATCACGGAGCCGTGGCCGTGGTCGGTGCCGGCGGAAGCGTTCTCGGCCGCGCGCCTGCCGAACTCGGTCATCACCACGACCGTGACCCGCCCGAGATCGGAACCGAGGTCGGCGGAGAACGCGGTCAGCCCGGCGGCGAGATCGGCGAGTCGGGTCTGCAGCTCCGCCGCCTCCCCCGCGTGCGTGTCCCAGCCGCCGGCGTCGACGCTCGCCACCTCGACACCGAGATCCGCCTTGATCAGTTGCGCCAGGGTGCGCAGACCGGTCCCGAACGAGGACGTCGGGTAATCCTCGCCGGGCTCGGGAACGCCCGTGCCGAGCGCGTCCATCGCGTCGAAGAGCAGGGCGGTCGTACCGTCGAGGAGGGCGGCCGGGTCGGCGAACAGCGCCGCCATCGCCGACCGCACGCGCTGGACCTCGGCTCCGGCCACCGCGAGGGTGAAGCCCGCCACGTCGGCGATCCCGAGCGCCGGGACCTGGCCGAGGAGGGATTTCTGCACGGCGGTGCCGATCGCCACCGCGCGGAACGGCGAGGTGTTGCCGGTGGCGTGGGTCGAGAGGTGGCGCGCCAGCCAGCCCGAGGCGTCGCTGGTCTGACCGCCGCGGCCGCGGTCCATGGCGTCCTGCGCCGCGAAGTGCGAGCGCGAGTCGGACGGGCTGCCTGTGGCGTGGACGATCGCGAGAGAGTTGTCGACCCACATCGGCAGCAGGGGCGCGAGCGCGGGGTGCAGCCCGAACGTCGCGTCGAGGGGAAGTGCGGCGCCCTCGCCGCTCCCGGGAGCCGGCACGGCCAGCGTTGGGCGAAGGTCGTAGTAGCGCCCCTCGGCAACGGGCGGCACGAGGTTGAGACCGTCGGCGCCGCCGCGCAGGAAGACGTTGACGACGACGTTGCCGCGGAACGGCGCGGATGGGAGCGCCAGCGCCTCGAGCGCCCGGGGGCGTGCCAGGAGCGGGAGGCCGAGGAGCGCCGACCGCTGGATGACGTCGCGTCGCGTGAGTGCCATGTTCGGTCCCCCTCAGTGGTTCTGGACGTAGCGCGAACACAGAAGCAGGCCGAGCGCCTCGCGCGCGGCGCGCTCCCGGGCGGCGCCCGACAGCGTCGCCGAGGGGGAGCGCCCCTCGGCGGCGAAGGCGACCAGCGTGGCGCGGTCGGCGTCGGCGATCGGCCGGGCCAGGATCCGGGAGGTCAGGGCATCCACGATCGTCTCGGGCGTCACCGCCCCGCCGAGCAGCGGCTCGAGGTCCCAGGCGAACAGCCTGCGCTGCGTTCCGCCCGCCAGGACGAGCGCGAGGTTGAAGCGGTTGAGCAGCGCCGTGGACGACACCCAGAACGGCGCCACGTCCGGGAAGCCGTCCGGCGCGGGCCAGGTGAACGGGAGCTGGCCGAGCCTGCGCAGGTTCTCGCCGAGTGACCGCCACCCGCTCTCCGAAATGACGGGGTTCAACGCGCGCAGCAGGGCGACCACGAGGTCGAACGGACGGCGCGTCTTGGCGTCTCTCGCGGCGCGGAATTCGGCCGACAGCAGCAGCGTGCGCACCGTTGACCGGATGTCGCCGTCGGACTGCCGGAAGCTCCGCGCGACGGCCTCGACCAGCGAGGCGGGAGGGTCGTCGGCGACGAAGCGGCGGGCCAGTTTGGCCGCCAGGAACGTCGCGGTGGACTCGTGGCGGGCGACCAGGTCGAGCAGATCGTCGCCCTCCTCGATGCCCCGACCGGCGGGGAAGGGCGTGCCGAGCACGGCCTTCGCCCCGTAGTCGTGCCTGGCGGGGCGGAACAGGAAGCTGCCGTCGGTGCGCGAGAACGCCCACCCGGTGAGCACGCGGGCCGCCTCCGCCACGTCCTCCTGTGTGTACCCGCCGTCGACGCCGAGCGTGTGCAGTTCGAGCAGCTCGCGGGCGTAGTTCTCGTTGGGCCCGTCCTTCGTGTTGCTGGCGTTGTCGAGGTAGACCTGCATCGCCGGACTCGCGGCGTTCGCGCCGAGCAGGTCGCGGAAGCGCCCGAGCGCGTGCGGGCGCATCACCTGCCGGTCCTCCCACGGTTTGAGGGAGCGCAGCACGCCGTCCAGGCCGTTGACGTTGAAGTGGTCGCTCCAGAACTCGACCATCTTCTCGTGGAGCTGCCGCGGGCTGTACACCGCGCGGTACAGCGTGGCGAAATGAAGGTCGGCGATGGGCTTTCCCCGCTCGCCGTCCACCTGCTGGAGCGCGAGCAGGTCGGCGAACGGCATGGCCAGCGTCGGCGCCGCCGATGCGATCTCGGCCTCGACGGCGGAGTCGTCGAGCGCCTCGTGGTCGAGCTGCCACTCGACGGTGCCCTCGTAGCCGAGGCGCCGTGCCGTCTCGAGTTCCTCCGGGCGGACGCCGTAGGTGATCCGCCCGAGGAGATGGACGATCTCGTCGGCGGCCGGGAGGGTGCCGGGCTCGGCGGTGATGCCCTCCCGGGGAAGTCCCCCCATGGCGAAACCCGCCGCCAGCACGCCAGCCGAGCGCAACACCTCGCGCCGGTTCGATGGTTCCATGGCCGCCCCCTTCAGCCCGATGAGACGTGACTCTCCCGGTTACGACGAACGGCGGACCGACGAGTTGACGTGGTACCCGGAGGTGCGGCCGGCATGGACGTGACCCGACCACGGCGCCGGCGCCGCTCCGCGGTCGGAGCGGGTCACGAGGGGATGCGGAGCTTCTGGCCGACCTTGATCAGGTTCGGGTCCTTGAGCTGGTCGGTGTTGGCCTCGAAGATCCTCATGTACGCCCCGGCCTTTCCGTAGTACCTCTCGGCCAGCCCGCCGAGCGTGTCACCCGCGACCACCACGTGCCACCGCTCCGCCGGCGCCTCGGCCGGCGCCGGCGCCTGCGGTGGCGCCGCCGCGGGCAGGACCACGCGGATGCGGTTCACCGTGTTGCCGGTCTCGACGCGGGCGTTGAACTCCTCCATGGCCCGCGTCTTGGCCTCCAGGCTGTGGGCCGTCCCCTCGAGCGTGACGACCTTGCCGTCCACCCGGGCACCGAGATCGGCGACGCCCAGTCCGAGGCCGCGCACGGCGTCCACCGCTTTTCGCACCTTGTCTTCGAACGACGCGCCGAGCAATCCCATGGCAGCCTCTCCTTTCCGTTTCCTCGACGGTAGCAGGAAGACGGCGGGCGCGAAAGCGCTCCGGGGTGCCGCCGGGCACGGGCTCGTTCGACTATACTCGGCGCGCCGGCGGCTGAACCCTGAACTCCACCTCGCGGACCGCATCGACCGTGGTTCCCGTGGAGCGGCCGCGCGGCGAGGCGAAAGGAGCCGCGCGTGGCCAGCCACGAACCCCACAAGATCAAGACCGTCCGGCTGCTGTCGTTCCCGACCCTTGAAGAGCGCAAGCGTTTCCTCGGCGAGGCCCGCTTCAACGTCTTCCGCCTGACGCCGACGCAGGTGACGTTCGACATGTGCTCGCTCGGAACCAGCGCCTTCTCGCAGGAGCAGCTCGCCGGCCAGCTGGTCGGCGACGAGGCGTACGCCGGGTCGCGCAACTTCGAGGAGCTGGAGCGGGCGGTGCACGAAGTCCTCGGCCACAGCTACGTCTGCCCGACGCACAACGTGCTCGGCTGCGTGAAGCTGGTGGTGGCGACCATGGTCACTCCGGGGTCGCTGCTCCCCTCCAACGCCAGGACGCGCGGCGATCAGCTCACCCGCCTGGGCGTCGAGTACCCCGACGTGCGCGACCACGCCGAGCAGGTCTTCACCGGCAACTTCGACCTCGGCAGGCTCGAGTCCGCGCTGGCCGGAGGGAAGGTCGCCCTGGTCGGGTTGCAGGCGTACGCCGACGGTCGTCACCCGATCAGCCTGGCGAACCTGCGCGCGGCGCGCGAGCTGGCCGACCGCCACGGCGTGAAGGTGATCTGCGACGGGTCGCGCGTGATCGAGAACGCGTGGTTCATCCAGCGCCACGAGCCGGGACAGGGGAACAGGTCGATCGCCGAGATCGTCAAGCAGATCGTCAAGCTGTCGCACATCTTCCAGATCGACGGCGCGCAGGACCCGAAGTGCAACACCGGCGGGCTGCTGACCACGGACAATCCCGCGGACCACGAGAAGTTCATGAACGAGGTGGTCGTCTACGAAGGGCTGCACACGTACGGCGGAATGGCCGGACGGACGATGGAGGTGCTGGCGCGGGGACTGCGGGAGATGTGCGACGAGGCCGAGGTGCACTGGGTGATGCACCAGACCGAGCGCTTCGCCTCGCGGCTCGAGGCGGCCGGCGTCCCGGTCGAGCGCGGCTGCGACGGGGCGTACCTCCGCGCCGGGGAGTTCTTCCCCCACCTCAGGGAGCATGTCCAGGACACGTTGTCGGCGTCGCTCTACCTGACCTCGGGCGTGCGCGCCCTGGCGCACGGGCTGGTCGGCCGGGACGACCTCGTCGCCGTGCAGATACCCCGGCTGGCGATGACCAACGAGCAGCTCGATCAGGTCGCCGACGCGATCGCCGCGTTGCACGCGCAGCGGCAGCACGTCTCGGCCCTGCTCCCGACCGCCTCCGGTCCGTGGCGCGACCAGATGGAGTACCGCTGGGTGTTCCCGGACCTGAGGCCGTTCGAGTTCGACACCTTCCCGTACCAGATCCACACCGTCGAGCGGGTCGCGACGCTCAGCCGCGAGGAGCGCGAGAAGGCGATCCGCGCCGCGGGGTACAACACATTCCTGCTCCGCTCCGCCGACGTGGCGATCGACCTGCTCACCGATTCCGGCACCTCGGCGATGAGCACCGACCAGTGGGCGGCGTACGACGCGGCGCGCGCCTCCGCGACCTCGAGCGACGAGTACCTGCGGCTCGTCGCGCGCCTGCAGGCGCTGTTCGGCTACCGCCACATCATCCCGACCCACCAGGGGCGGGCGGCCGAGCACATCCTCAGCCAGGCGTGCATCGCCAAGGGTCAGCTGGTGCCGGGGAACATGTACTTCACCACGACGAAATTGCACCAGGAGCTGGCCGGCGGCGTGTTCGCCGACGTCATCGTCGAGGAGGCCCACGACCCGCAGAGCGATTTCCCGTGGAAGGGGAACATCGACCTCGGCAAGCTCGACGCGCTGGTCGCCGCGCACGGTCCGGGGAGGATCGCCTACGTCTCGTTCGAGCACTCGGTGAACATGGCCGGCGGCCAGCCGGTAAGCATGGACAACATGCGCGAGGTGTACGAGTACTGCTCGTCGCGCGGCATCCCGGTCTACTTCGACTCGACCCGGGTGGTCGAGAACGCGTGCATGATCCAGTTGCACGACCCGCGCTACGCCCGTGTCAGGGTCGAGGACATCGTCCGCGAGATGATGCTCCACGGCGACGGGTGCACGATCAGCGGGAAGAAGGATTTCCTGATCAACATCGGCGGCGTGCTGTGCTTCCGCGACAACTCCGAGCTGGCGCGCAAGGCCGAGGAACTGCTGCGCATCTACGAGGGGAACGTCACCGACGGCGGCCTGCCCGCGGCGGACCTGGCGGCGATCGCGCGCGGCCTCGACGAGATGCTCGACGACCGCTACATCCGCTCGCGTATCCGCCAGACCCACTTTCTCGGGCGCCTGCTCCAGGACGCCGGCGTGCCGATCGTCACCCCGCCGGGCAGCCACGCGATCTTCCTCGACGCCAAGCGCTTCCTGCCGCACATCGACCAGGACTGCTACCCCTCGCAGCGGCTCGCCGCGGAGATCTTCGTCGAAACGGGCGTGCGGGCGATGGAGCGGGGCAACGTCTCCAAGGGGCGCGACCCGCACACCGGCGAGAACTACCGCCCGGCGCTCGAGCTGGTGCGGTTGACGATCCCGCGCCGCGTGTACACCAACGACCACATGCGCGCGGTGGCCGAGGGGATCATCCGACTGTACGAGCGGCGACACGAGATCAAGGGCCTGAAGTTCGCCTACGAGCCGGCGAAGCTGCGCTTCTTCCAGGGTCGGTTCGAATCGCTGTAGTGTCCGCTGCGGGCGCGGCCGCGCTCGGAGGCGAGAGCCTGTCATCGACCCCGCTTTCGGATACAGTGTCGAAATGCGGAGTCAGGGTGAGACCGTCGCGCCGGCTGCGCGACCTCCGGGGTTGTTCGCGCGAAGCCGCGGCGGATGCCGATTCCGGGCGCCTCGGCGCGCCGGCGCGCGGCCCCGCCGGCCGGTGAGTTCATGAGCATCGCGGGTGGGACCGGTCGTCCTTGCAAGGTGGTCGTCAACCCGGCCGCGCGTCAGGGCGCCGTCGGCCGGGACCTCCAGCGCCTGCGCGAGCGACTCGCGGCGCACGGGCTCGACCACTCGGTCGAGCTCACCCGGGGGCCGTGGCACGCGGCGGAGATCGCGGCGGCGGCGGCGCGCGACGGCTTCGACACGGTCGCCGCGGCCGGCGGCGACGGCACGTGCAACGAGGTCCTCAACGGGATCCTCGAGGCGGGCGAGCCGGGGTCCAGGATCCCGGCGCTGGCCGTCCTTCCGATCGGCCGCGGCAACGACTTCGCCCACGGCATCGGTACTACCGCGGACCTCGACCGGGCCGTGGCGGCGCTGGCAGCCGGATTTCGCCGCGTGATCGACGTCGGCCGCGTCATCGGCGGCCTGTTCCCTGCCGGTCGCTGGTTCGGCAACGGCGTCGGCATCGGGTTCGACACCCTGGTCGGGCTGGAGGCGGCGAGGATGCGCCGCGTGCGCGGCGCGGCCGCCTACGCCGTGGCCGCGTTGAAGCTCCTCGCGCTTCGGCCGCGGGCGCCGCGCGTCAGCGTCCGCGCCGACGGTGTCGAGTTCGTCCGCACGGCGGCTCTGGTGTCGCTGATGAACGGCCGGCGGATGGGCGGGGCGTTCCACATGGCGCCGGCCGCCGTCGCCGACGACGGCATGCTCGACCTCTGTCTCGCGGAGGAGACGGGGCGCCTGGTCATGCTCTCGCTGCTGCTCCGCTTCATGCGCGGGAGCCAGGAGGCGTCGCGGCACGTGACGGTGGCGCGGGGCCAAGCGATCGAAGTCCAGGCGCTCAGCGGCGTGCTCGCCGCTCACGCCGACGGCGAGACGATCTGCACGGACGGCGCCTCGCTCCGTGTCGAGTGCGTGCCCGCGCGCATCGAGGTCGTTGCCCCTCCTCCCCCGGTCGGAGCGGCAGCGGTCAGCCGGTGAGCACGGGTTCGCCCGGCGTCCGGGGAAGCGTGAGAGTGATCTCCAGCCCCCTCTCGGCGCGGTTGCGCGCCGCGACGCTCCCTCCGTGGAGCCCCACCACGCGGGAGGTGATCGCGAGTCCCAACCCCGCGCCTCCGGGTCCGCGTTCGCGGGCGTCCTCGGAGCGGAAGAACGGCTCGAACATCGCCTGCAGGTCGGCCTCGGCCACCCCGGGTCCCTGATCCGCGACGCCGACCGTGACGACCGCCGGGGTCGCGCGCACCGTGACGCGCACGACGCTGCCGTCGGCGGTGAACGCGACGGCGTTGCGCACGACGTTCTCGACGGCACTGCGCAGGGCCTGGGGGTCGCCGCGGACGAGGCTCTCCGGGTCCGCCTCGGTCGCCACCGAGACGCCGCGCGCGGCGGCTTCGAACGACGCGTCGGCGGCGACCTCCACGGCCAGGGCCGCGAGGTCGACGTCCTCCGACTCGCCGACGCCGTCCGCGGATTCGAGCCGCGACAGCGTCAGCAACTGCTCGACCAGCGCCTCCAGCCGCTCCCCTTCGAGTCCGATCCGATCGAGGTGTTCGCCCGCGGCCTCGCCCGCCCGGGAGCGGGCCAGCTCGAGGGCGACCGCCAGGCGCGCCAGCGGCGATCGGAGTTCGTGGGAAACGTCGCGCAGGAGCCGGCGCTGCGAGCCGAGGAGCGCCTCGAGGCGCGCGGCCATGGCGTCGAAGTCGCGGGCCAGGTCGCCGATCTCGTCCCGGCGCCGGGCGATCGGAGGGGATACACGGGCGGTGAGGTCGCCGTCGGCGAGGCGGCGCGCCGTTCCGCGCAGGGCGGTCACGGGGCGTGTCAGGGTCCGCGCCAGCCACAGGCAGACGCCGCCGACCAGCACCGTGACGAGCGCGAGCCGCCAGCCGAGAAAGCCCGGGTCGAGAAGGTCGACGAGCCGCGGCGGCCGCCGCACTGCCGCGACGACCACCATGCGCGTGCCGTCGGGCGTGGTCGCCGGCCGGCCCATCAGGTGCAGCGTCCCCTCGCGCTCGCTGACTGCTTCGTCGGCGGCGGCGACGCGGCGGGCGAACGCCGCGACCTCCGGCGGCGGAGGCGGCCCGGCCACCGGAATGCCATCGGGTGTGAGCAACAAGACCGGGGCGGGCCTGCGGTCGTCGCGATGGTCGGGAAACGAGAAATCGGTCCGGCCGGTCGCGACCAGACCGGCCGCGCGTTCGACGCGCCCGGCCAGTGAGCGCTCGACGTTGCGCTGCCAGCGCTCGATCGCCGGCCTCGAGCGGGTGAACAACGGAGACGAGACGATGAGCACCGCGGCGACGCCCGCCATCGCCGCCCAGAACCACAGGAAAATGCGCAGGAACAGGTGGCGCATCTACGGACCCGACCTGACGTACTGGTACCCCACGCCGCGCACTGTGGCGATCCTTTCGCGCCCGTCGGGCAACCGGCCGAGCTTGCGGCGGAGGTGCGAGAGGTGGACGTCGAGGGAGCGATCGAACGGCGCGGGCCGCCTGCCCAGCACCTCGCGGAACAGGACGTCCCGGCGCACCACCGTCCCGGCCGCGCGCAGGAGCGCCTCGAGGATCGCGAACTCCGCGCCGGTCAGCTCCACCTCCCGGCCGCCGCGGAGCACCCGGCGCGCCGCCGGCTCCAGTTCGAGGTCGCCGGTCGCCAGAGTGCCGGCCGCCGAGGGGGAGCCGTGGGCACGGCGAAGCACGGCGCGGACGCGGGCGGCCAGTTCGCGCGGGTTGAACGGTTTGGGCAGGTAGTCGTCGGCGCCGAGTTCGAGACCGACGATGCGGTCGACCGCCTCGCCGCGCGCGGTGAGCATCACGACCGGCACCGCGGAGTGCTCGCGAATGCGCCGCAGGGCGTCGAGGCCGTTGAGTCGGGGCAACATGACGTCGAGAACGACGAGGTCGGGGGCGGATTCGAGCGCGGCGCGCACGCCCGCCTCGCCGTCGCCCGCCGAGCGCACCTCGAACCCGTCGCCCTCCAGGTACTCGCGCAGCAGTGCGACGAGTTCCGCGTCGTCGTCGACGAGCAGGATGCGGATCACGCGCCCACTCTACCAGCGGACGTGGCCCGTGTTGTGCGCTTCACCTTTCTTTACACGGACCTTGCGTTCCCTTACCCGGATCGGGACAACACTTCAGTCGCGCCGTTCGTCTACTCGGCCGAAGCGGCGCACAGCCGCGAAGGGAGGCAGACATGAAAACACGGATCGTCGTCATCGCGGTCGTCGTCGGTGCCCTGGCCGTCGGGTCGGCGGGGTGGGTCGCGGCGCAGGGGGCGCACGGAAAGGGAGGCATGCGGGCGCTCGCCGGCGGGCCCGGCCCGCTCGGTCCGCTCGGCCGCGCGCTGCGCCACCTCGACCTGACCCAGGAGCAGAAGGACGCGATCAAGGCCATCGTCGAGGCCGACCGCGAGTCCCTGCAGTCGCTCCGGGAGCAGGTGCGCGCCAAGCGTGAGGCGTACCGGGAAGCCCACCCGCCCGACACGTTCGACGAGGCGGCGCTGCGCGCGCACCTCGCCGACCTCGCTCCGCTGCAGGCCGAGCTGGCGGTAGGCGCTGCGAAGCTGCGCATCAAGGTGTTCGCGGTACTCACCGCGGAGCAGCGTGCGGAGCTCGCCGAGATGCGCGAGGACCTCGAGGAGCTCGGGCGGCACGGGGGTCGGGGCCACGGTTGGTAGCCACGTCCGGGCGGCACCGGGGCGGAGATCCTCCCGCCCCGGTTTCCGGCCCGACGCATCCGAGAGAGGGAGTCCGATGAGATCTCACGTGCTCGCCGTTGCCGTCCTCGCGCTCTGCGCCGCGTCCGAAGCGCCGTGCGGCCAGCCGACCGACGTGCCGCTCGCCCGCGGCATCGCCGTCGACGGCGATCCGGCCGACTGGAAGGACGTCCCGCTCCGGTATCTCGAGAGCGGCCCTCGCGTCACCGCGGTTGCCCGCGACGACACCTTCCTCTACGTGCACTTCCGCTTCTCCGACCTGGATCTCGCGCGTCGCGTGACGCGGACCGGCGCGATCGTCTGGTTCGGCGTCTCCGGCGAGCACGGGCAGGATCTGGGGCTGCGCTTCCGCGGCAGCGAGATCGCGCGCCGGGCGCTGCGCGAGATGGATGGGGCGCCGGGCGCGTCGGCTCGTCCGCCCAGCGAGAGAGCCGGACCGGCGGGGCCGCCGGGCGGCGGACTGCCGGAACGGGCGAAGCTCGGCGCGCTCGAAGTGCTGCGCGCCGGCGCCGTCGAAGAGGTGATCGAGTCGGGGGCCCGCCCCAACGGGCCGGCGGCGGCGTGCGGCGTCGCCGACGGCGTGTTCGCCTACGAGTTCCGCATCCCGCTCGCCGAACTCGCCGGCTCCTCGGACGGTTCGACGCCGGCTTGGGCCGGACCGCTCGCCGTCGGGTTCCAGATGGGCGGCCTCACCAGGACCGAGCGGGAGGCCATGCGCGAACGCTTCCGTTCGGGTGGCGGCCCCGTGGGAGGGCCGGGCGGGGGGAAGTCCGGGGGACGGTCGCCCGCCGGCGGGTCTCCAGGAGGAAGACGGCCAGCGGGACCGGCTGCGGGGGGTGGTGCGCGGAACGTCGAACCGGTGTGGGTGGATCTGGTCCTGACGGTTGGAATGGGTCAGACTGCGCGGCCGGGTTCGTGAGGGAGGCGGTCATGAAGCGCTGGATGCTGATTGCAGGTGTCGTGCTGGTGGCGGGGGCGACCACGGCGCTGTTCGCGACCCGGAAGTCGAGCGACGGGCCCTCCTACCGCCTCGTCGCCGTCGAGCGCGGTTCGATCGACTCGGTGGTCTCGGCCACCGGCACGCTCTCGGCGGTCACGACGGTTCAGGTGGGAACGCAGGTCTCGGGATTGATCAAGGAACTGTACGTCGACTTCAACGACCGGGTCGAGAAGGGCCAGGTCATCGCCCGTCTCGACACCACGCTGCTCGAGTCGAACCTGCGCGACACCGAGGCGTCGCTCGAGCGCGGCACGGCGGAGCTGAAGCAGGCCGAGCGCGACCTCGAGCGGGTGACCTCGCTGTACACGCAGGGCATCTCGGCGGTGGCCGACTACAACAAGGCGCAGTACACCTTCGATGTCGCCAAGGCGTCGGTGAAGTCGGCCGAGGCGTCGCTGTCCCGCGCCCGCCAGAACCTCGCCTACGCGACGATCACGGCACCGGTGTCGGGCACCGTGGTCGAGCGCGCCGTGGACGTCGGCCAGACGGTCGCCGCGAGCATGTCCACGCCGAAGCTGTTCACCATCGCCAACGACCTCGCGGAAATGCAGATCCTCGCCCCGGTCGACGAGAGCGACATCGGCCAGATCAAGGAGGGGCAGACGGTGCGCTTCACCGTCAAGCCCTACCCGGAGGAGTCGTTCGCCGGCACGGTCAAGCAGGTGCGGCTGCAGTCCACGATCGAGCAGAACATCGTCAACTACACCGTGGTCATCGCCGTCAAGAACCCGGACGGCCGGCTGCTCCCTGGCATGACGGCGACCGTCGAGTTCGTCGTCGCCTCCGCCACCGACGTGCTCAAGGTGGCCAACGCCGCGCTCCGCTTCAAGCCCTCCGAGGCGCTCGCCGCCGAGGCGCGGGAGCGAATGCGCGAGCAGTTCGCGGCGCGACGGGCGGCCCGGAGCGAGGGCGCGGGCGGCCCCGGAGTAGGCGGCGACGGCCTGCGTCGGTGGGGCGGTGGCGAGGGCGGCGATCGGCAGACCGGCGGTCCTGTCTCGGCGATGGGTGGACGTCCGGGCGCGACCGGCGCCAACGGGGGCACGCCGCAGTTCTCCGTCCTCTACTACCTCGACGACCAGGGCCGGCTGTCGATGATGCCGGTGCGGCCGGGGATCACGGACGGCCAGTTCACGCAGGTGCGCGGGCCGATGGTCGAGGAGGGGATGCAGGTGATCGCCGGGATCACCCAGTCCGCCCAGACGACGTCGAACAGCCCGTTCCAGGCCACGCAGTCCAGCGGTCCGCCGCGGCCGCCGGGGATGTTCTGAGCCAGGCGGGACGCACGACGATGAGCGAGACTCTGGTCATTCGCACGCAGGGGCTGGTCAAGGTCTACTCGATGGGTTCGAGCGAGGTGCGCGCGCTGCGCGGCGTCGACCTCACGGTCGCGCGCGGCGAGTTCGCCGCGGTGATGGGCGCGTCGGGGAGCGGCAAGTCCACGCTGATGAACATCCTCGGCTGCCTCGACGTGCCCACCGAGGGTACCTACGACCTCGACGGTGAACGGACCAACGGCCTGGAGCGCAACGCCCTGGCCGACATCCGCAACCGCAAGATCGGCTTCGTCTTCCAGGGGTTCAACCTGCTCGCGCGCACCTCGGCGGTGGAGAACGTCGAACTGCCGCTGCTCTACGACCGCTCCGGCCGGAAGGTGGCGACGCGCCGGCTCGCGCTCGAGGCGCTCGAGCGCGTCGGTCTCGCCGATCGCGCGCACCACCTGCCCAACGAGCTGTCCGGCGGCCAGCAGCAGCGCGTCGCGATCGCCCGCGCGCTGGTCACCCATCCGGCGCTGCTCCTCGCCGACGAGCCGACCGGGAACCTCGACAGCCGCACCTCGGTCGAGGTCATGGCGCTGTTCCAGGCGCTCAACGACCAGGGGATCACCGTCGTCCTGGTCACCCACGAGCGGGACGTCGCGCGCTACACGAAGCGCCTGATCGAACTGCGCGACGGCCACGTGATCCGCGACCTCGCGGTCGCCGAGCGCGGCGACGCCGCCGAGGACCTGCGCTCGCCGGCGTTCGCGGAAGAGGCGGTGTAGCCGTGCGCGCCCTCGTCCTGGTCAAGGTCGCCTGGCAGAGCATCCGCAAGAACACCATGCGCACGCTGCTGACGATGCTCGGCATCATTATCGGCGTCGGCGCGGTGATCGTCATGGTCGCGGTCGGCCTCGGCGCGAAGGAGCGGATCAACCAGCAGATCCAGAACCTCGGCACGAACATGATCGTCCTCACCGCCGGGTCCTCGAGGCAGGGGGGAGTGAGCCAGGGGGCGCAGAGCTTCAACCGGCTGAAGATCGACGACGTCGACGCGCTGCGGCGCGAGGCCACGCTGCTGACCTCGGTCTCGCCGGTGATCGTCGCGCCCGGCCACATCCAGGGAGGGATCGGCAACTGGCGCACGGCGGTCAACGGCGTGTCGCTCGACTACCAGACGATCCGCGACTGGTCGGTGACGTCGGGCTCGTTCTTCGACGCCATCGACGTCCGCGTGGCGCGCAAGGTCGCCGTGGTCGGAGCCACGGTGGCGAGGAACCTCTTCCCCGACACCGACCCGGTCGGCCAGGAGGTGCAGATCCGCAACGTGCCGTTCAAGATCATCGGCGTGCTCGCCGCCAAGGGGCAGACCGCCGGAGGGGCCGATCAGGACGACATCGTGCTCGCCCCGTACACGACGGTGCAATCGCGCCTGGCCGGACGGCAGTTCATCCCGCAGATCCTCGCCGCCACCTCGAGCCCCGCCGACATCGCGCCGGCGATGGAGGAGATCCGCACGATCATGCGCGAGCAGCACCGCCTGGCGTCGTACGAGGACGACGACTTCACCGTGCGCAACCAGGCCGACCTCGCCGAGGCGGCCGAGAGCACCACCGAGGTGATGACGATGCTGCTCGCGGCGATCGCCTCGATCTCGCTGCTCGTCGGCGGCATCGGCATCATGAACATCATGCTCGTCTCGGTCACCGAGCGGACGCGGGAGATCGGCATCCGCCTGGCGATCGGCGCGCACGGCTCCGACGTGATGACGCAGTTCCTGGTCGAGAGCACGGTGATGAGCCTGCTCGGCGGGGCGATCGGCACCGGGGTCGGCTTCGCCGGCGCCAGTCTGCTCGGCCACTTCACCGGCTGGAACACCGTGGTGTCGGCGCCGACCGTGGTGCTCGCGCTCGCCTTCTCGGCCGGGGTGGGGATCTTCTTCGGCTTCTACCCGGCGCGCAAGGCGGCCAACCTCAACCCGATCGACGCGCTGCGCTACGAGTAGCGCCCGACGCCCAGGGTGAGCCGCGGGTCCCCACCGTGAGACGCGCGTGCAGCCGGTCCGGTCAAATCCGTGGACCGTGGACCGCAAAGACAGAGAGGGGGTCCGGGGTCCGGGATCCGTCACGGCACGCAGGAACGTGC
>JBFMCD010000034.1:0-44116 GCA_040754885.1 Acidobacteriota bacterium | reverse complement strand
GCTACGCGGCTCCCTCAGGATGACATTCAATCCCTCTGTCATCCTGAGGCCCGAAGGGCCGAAGGATCCCGTCGCACCTGGAGCGCATCCACGCTCGACTCCCTCTCCCCCCGGGAGAGGGCTGGGGTGAGGGGGCTCAGTACTCCGAGCGCCCTCCGGCTCCGCTCTTCCGTCCCCTCCATGTCCGACACCGGCGCGACGGTCTACCGCGAGTCAGTACTCCGGTCATCCACCGGCTCCGTTCTTCCGTCCCCTCACCCTGTCCCTCTCCTCACGGGAGAGGGGACCGAGATGGCGGGATGACACGACTTGGAGGGAACACGCGCGGAGCGCGTGCTCCACAGAACAAGGACCCGCGGGCGACCGCGCTCCAGGCGCCTCGGGATTCTTCGCTCGTCTGCGGCTCGCTCAGAATCTGACTCTGGGAGAGCTCGCTCCTCACCGCACACGGACCACAGCCCACGCCTTTCAACCTTCTGTAGGCGGGGCGTCTCGCTGGACCGGTTGACTGTCGTCCGTTGCCCGTTTTCCGTGAAGACAAGGACGCTGCACCCGAGCCGCGCGCCCGGCTCACGGATCACCGACCGCGCACGTTCGCTTCGCGCGGGGAAGGCCTAACGGCAGAGCTTCGAGATGTCCGCGCCCTTGGCCACCACGCGCAGGGAGCGCGCCCGGTCGCCCAGGTGGAACCTGAGGTTTTTCGGCTTGATGCGGGACAGGTCGGCGAACCGCCCCGAACCGCCGGTGCCCGTTCCGGGCAGGCCCAGGCAGACGTTGCCGAAGTCGAACCAGGAGTAGAGCACGACGATCGCGTCGGCACCGACCTTGAGCGACGAGATCCGCTGGTCCCAGTTCCCCTCCGGCGTCTTGGTCAGGTTGGGCAGCTCGTCGCCGACCTTCAGGAGCAGCGAAGCGCCGCCAAACGTGACGTCCTCGAAGACGACCGCCTCGTCCGGCCCCGGTTCGCGCGGCGCCGGCGCCGCCGGCTCGTCCGCGCGAGCGGGCACCAGACAGATCAGTGCGGCGCACACGACCAGTGCGCGGTGCGTATTCATTCGACCCTCCGTCCTGCCGTTCTTGGAGGTCAACGTCGGTCCCAGGAGTGACTCCGTCAAGCCGCCCGCGCGTTCGGATCCGCGCGCCGGCGGCTCCGAATCTTCGGGTTCTCCTCGCTTCTTCTGCGCGGGAGCGGACACCTCGGACGCGACTCGCGACCCGTGGGGCCTGCGCTCCGAGACGTGGTCCGGAATCCCACGGCCCACGGTCCACGGCCCACGTCGTTGTTCCCGAAACCGGCGAACCGCGGGTGAGCCTACTTGATCTTCTCCAGGGTCTCCTTCACCGCGTCCCTGTGCACCGTGTAGGTGAGCATCTTCAGCTTGACGTAGTCCTCGCGGTAGAAGTAGTACCCCTCGAACTTCCCCCAGCGCGACGAGCGCGCCGAGTCCTTGATCAGGAACCACTGCTTCCCCCCCGCCCGGGCGTGGCCGACCACGTGCAGGAGGTGGTCGTCCTCGGTCGAGCGGTTGACGAAGCGCAGCTCGCGGGCGCTCTGGTCGATGTACTCGGCGGGGATGTCGAACGTCGGAACCACCGCGATGTCCTCGAAGCCGTAGTAGCCGGGCTCCGAGACGTCGCCGCCGATCGCGACCGTGTAGCCGGACTCGACCGCGCCGAGCAGCCCACGGTACCAGTCGTCGAGCGGCACGTTGACGTAGCTCGCGTCGTGCCACCAGTTGTCCGGCACGGTGTACTCGGCGCGCGTCCAGAACGGCGCCTCGAGCGTCGAGACGAACGCCACGTAGTCGTCCAGCCGCAGGCCCAGCACCTCGTCGAGGAACTGCTCCGGCGTCAGCGTCCTGCCCTCCCACTGCACGCGCTCCGGGGGCGCGCCCAGTTCGCGGTCGAGGATCGCCCGCGCCATAGCCAGCACCCGCTCCTCGTCCCACACGTCGTGCTCCTTCGCCCACGCGGCCAGGTCTTGCAGCTGCTTCTCCAGCCGCGAGTGGTCGTGGCGGCCGTCGGGGGTGAGCACGCCGGGGTAGGCCTCCGCGGGCACGGCGCCGTGCAGGCGCCAGGCGCGGATCACCGCGGCGGGCTGCGAGCCCTCGGCGATCAGCGAGTCGCCGCGCGCGCGCAGGAAGCCGCGCAGCTTCTCGAGGTACTCCCAGTACACCGACCAGATCTCCGAGAGCTTGATCGCCCGACCGCTCAGGCGGTGCACCTCGCTCTCGAAGAACGAGGTGGTGGCAAAGCTCCAGCAGGTGCCGGTGTTGTACTGCGCGACCGGCGGGGTGTGGAAGGCGCGCGTGAAAACCTCCGGCGAGGTCGGGCGGACGATGGCGGAGACGTCGAGGCGCAGTGTCTTCTCCTTCGACTCCTTCTCCTCGGCGGCCGCCTTGCGCTCCGCGCGGACCTTCGCGGTCTCCTCCGCGGCCCTGGCGGCGGCTGCGTCGGCCGCGTCCTCCATCTCCTTGAGCACCGGGTCGCGGTGCTTCGGCTGGTACACGGCCCGGTCCCGCGCCGGAGTTGGGGTCGGCGGCGGGGTCGCGGCCCAGGAGATCGAAGCCAGGACGACGGTTGAGAGGAGGATCGGGATCGAGCGACGCATGCGTTGCCTCCCTGCCCGAGGGGCGCTCGCGGCCCGCCGATTCTACGCCTCCGGCGGCACTTCCCCACGCGCAGCGGTGCCGCTCCGGGCCGACGCGTGCGCGGCCGCCGCGGCCCTGTGCGGTTTCGTCGCCGGGCGACGTTGACACAGGCGAGGTCGCAGAGACCCACAAGGAGGAAGCAACGATGGACGAGAAGAAGTCACGCCGTGAGTTCGTCTTCGCCGGAGCGGCGACTGCGGTCGCCTTCCAGGCCGCAGGGGTGGCCGATCTGCTTGCGCAGAACCCACCTGCGGCCAGGCAGTTGGGCAGCGCTGCCGGCAGGCAGTTGCGGCTCTTCAAGCTCGGCAAGAACAACCTCGGGTTGCTCAGTCACCAGCTCTTCCAGAGCCCGGCCGAGCGCCAGAAGTTCCTCGCCAACCCACTCGGCTACACGGAGGGGCTCCTCGGCGGCAAGCTCGACCCCCTGGAATCCGGAAAGCTCAACGACGTGAGGCAGATGCTCGCCGGCGGATTCTGCTGCCAGGGTTGCGGCTGCTCCGGGCTGCCCGGGACGGAGTTCGTGCAACCCGCGGCCGGTCAGCAGCGCTGAGACTGGACGCGCCCCATCGATGCAGCCTACTGAGCCGCCGCGCCGTGCGGCGGCTCGGCCTTGACTCGCCCTCGCCGAAGCCCCCGGAGTCCTGACGCCCGTGAACCCCTGGTTCGCCTCACGCAGGGCGAGAGGGGATAATCCCGCCGTGCCGAACTTGGGCATTCTCGACCGTCTCGTCATCAACGTCTGCCAGGACTGCAACCTGCGGTGCCGCTACTGCTACGCGGAGGGAGGAGGGTACGGCGGTCCGCGGCGGTCGCTCACGGTCGGTCGCGCCCGAACAGTTGCCGACTACTTCCTCGACGCGTTCGGCGAGATCCGGCTCGTGCAGTACTTCGGCGGCGAGCCGTTTCTGGCGACCGAGGTGATCGACCGGACTTGCGACCATATTCACGACCGGTGCTCGCGCGAGGGCCGGCACCCGCCGCGGTTCGCCGTCGTCACGAACGGCACACGGATCGACGACCGGGCGCTCGACGTGATTCAGCGGCACGCAATAACCGTCACTGTCAGCCTCGACGGCCCGCAGGAAATCCACGACTCGCTTCGCGTCACCGCAGGCGGCCGCGGGACGTTCGCGTCGGTGCTTGTCGCGATCCGGCGCATGAAGGAGAGGACTGGCCAGCCCTCCCAGGTTGAAGGCACGTTCACGGCCCTCCATCTCGAGCGCTCCTTCTCGCTCGTCGGTTTCATGGATTTCCTGGCGCGGGATCTCGACGTGCATGCGCTGCACATGCCCTGGATCCTCGGCGACCGATGCAACGGGTGTGGGATCCGACCCGATGTAGCGAACGTGCAGGAACTGCTTCGCATCTTCGGCGAGGGCGTTGATCGTTCGTTCCAAAGCCTCGACGGCCCGGACCTGGAAGGGGCGATCCTGCTGTCGATCGTGGAACGCCGGTTGCGGGCACCTCGGCAGTTCGGGTCCGAAGTCTGTCTGCTCTGCGGCGCAGGATCGGGCACCCTGTCGGTCGCCACCGATGGCCGCATCTACCCCTGCTTCATGTTCACGAACCAGAGAGATCTTTGCCTTGGGCGAATCGACACCACTGGTCCGGCCACCCTCCAGCGCCGCCGGCGTCGCTTCGTCGAGGCCTTGAGACTTCCGGCGGGGAGCTCCATCCCGGTGTTGGGCTGCGCCGGGGTGTGCCATGATCAGACCGGTGAGGTCAATCGCTGTCTGGCGGCGGAGTCCTGGCTCGGCGAGCGCCTCGAAACCCGCATCGACGCACACCAGTCCGCCGCCCGCCAAGACCCGGAGCGATGGGAGTGGCTCCAGGTCAAGACCCGACTGATTGGCGCGCTGGTCGGCTGACACTGGACCGTGACCGGCCGCTCAGGAAACCTGGAGTACGATCTGGACATGGTCGGCCTTGGCGGTTTCATCTACCTGGACAACAACGCCACAACGCCGCTCGACCCGCGGGTGGCCGACGCCATGCGCGCCGCGCTCACCGGCCTGTTCGGCAACCCATCCTCGGGGCACCGGCTCGGGCGGGCAGCGCGCGCCGCGGTCGAGGCCGCGCGCGAGCAGGTCGCCGCCTGCCTCGGGTGCGAGCCCGGGGAGGTGGTGTTCACCAGCGGCGGATCGGAGAGCGACAACTGGGCAATCCGCGGCGTGGTCGAGGCGCGCGGCTCCGGCCACGTCGTCGTCTCGGCGGTCGAGCACCCGGCGGTGCTCGAGTGCGTGCGGGCGCTCGAGCGCGAGGGACGCATCCGCCTGACCGTCGTCCCGGTGGACCGTTTCGGGCGCGTCGACCCCGGCGACGTCGAGCGCGCGCTCGCCCCCGACACCGTGCTGGTGTCGGTGATGCTGGCCAACAACGAGGTGGGCACGCTGCAGCCGCTCTCCGAGATCGCCGAGATCTGCCGCGTCCGCGACGTCACGGTGCACACCGACGCGGCGCAGGCGGTCGGCAAGGTGCCTGTGGACGTCGGCGTGCTGGGCGTGGACCTGCTCACCGTCGCTGGCCACAAGCTGTACGCGCCCAAGGGCGTGGGCGTGCTGGCGATCCGCCGCGGCAGCCGGATCGCGCCGATGATCCGCGGCGCCGACCACGAGCAGGGGCTGCGCGCCGGCACCGAGAACGTCGCCTCCGTGGTCGCGCTCGGCGCCGCCTGCGCGATCGCGCGGCGCGAACTGGCCGAGGAGGCGCCCCGCCTGGCGGCGCTGCGCGACCGACTCGAGACGGCCCTGGCCGCCGGGTCGCCGGGGATGGTCCGCCACGGCCACCCGCAGGAGCGCCTGCCCAACACCTCGAGCGTGGCGTTCCCCGGCGTGGACGCCGGCCTCCTGCTCGCGCGCCTCGCCGACGAGGTCGCGGCGTCGGCCGGCGCGGCGTGCCACACCGATTCGGTCACCCCTTCGCACGTCCTTACGGCGATGGGCGTGGACGTCGAGACGGCGCGCGCCACGGTGCGTTTCTCGGTCGGCCGATTCACCTCCGAGTCCGACGTGGACGAGGGGGCGCGCCGCGTGCTCGCGGTGGTGCGCGAGTTCGGCGGTTCTCTGGAGCCGGCGCCGGGCGCGGCCGACGGTCTGCGCCTGACCCGCTACACGCACGGCCTCGGTTGCGCCTGCAAGCTGCAGCCCGACGTGCTCGAGCGCGTCCTGCGCACGCTCCCGCGCCCGGACCGCGCCGAGGTGCTGGTCGGACACGAGACCTCGGACGACGCGTGCGCGTGGCGGCTGCCGGACGGCACGGTGCTGGTCCAGACCCTCGACTTCTTCACGCCGATCGTGGACTCGCCGCGCCTGTTCGGCGCCATCGCGGCGGCCAACGCCCTCTCCGACGTCTACGCGATGGGCGCGACGCCGCTGTTCGCCCTGTCGATCGTCGCCTTTCCGGTCGGGGTCCTGGCCGAGAGCGTCCTCGAGGAGATCCTCGCCGGGGCGCAGGACGTCGCGACCGAGGCGGGCATCCCGGTCCTCGGCGGGCACAGCATCGAGGACACCGAACCGAAATTCGGCTGGGTCGTGACCGGTTCGACCACCGCGGATCGGTTGTGGCGCAACCGCGGCGCCGAGCCGGGAGACGCGCTGGTGCTGACCAAGCCGCTCGGCACCGGCGTCTGGGCGACCGCAGCCAAGCGCGGCATCGCCCCCGAGGAGGGGTGGTCGCGCGCGTGCGCGGTCATGCGCCGTCTCAACCTCTCGGCCGCCGCCGTGCTCGGGGAGCGCTCGCCGCGCGCCGTCACCGACGTGACCGGCTTCGGTCTGCTCGGCCACCTGCACGAGATGCTCGCCGCGTCGGAGTGCGACGCCGAGGTGTGGGCGGAGTCGGTGCCGGTGATCGAGGGCACCGGCCGGTTGATCGAGATGGGCGAGGTGCCCGGCGGCACGCGCGCGAACCTCGCCCACGCCCGGGCGTTCACCGAGTTCGGGCCGGGCGTCCACGAGACGATCCGCCTGGTCCTGGCCGACGCCCAGACCTCCGGCGGGCTGCTCGCCGCCCTGCCGGGGATGCAGGCCAAGGGGTTCCTCGCCGCGTGGCGCGGCGAGCGCCGCGACGCGGCGCTGATCGGCCGCGTGACCGGCCGCGGCACCGGTCGGATCCGCGTCACCTGGCACGCCGACGAGACGTGACGCCTTCCTCACACCGCGCGCCCTGTCGCGGGTCGTGCGCTTCGTCCCGCCGCGCTGCGCACGCTCGACCGTCGGCGGGGGCGTCGCATGAGCGGCGCGATCAGTCGTGCCGGCAGCGCGCCCGGAGGGAGAGCGAGTCCAGCATCGACGCCTCCTCGATCGCCTCCGCGCTCGCAGCGGTCGCCGCCAGGGCCGTCGCCGCGACCAGGAAGACGGCCGCCGACAGCGCCACGAACCAGCTGGGCAGGAACCCCTCGACCGTGAGTCGCGCCCAGAGTTCCTGGATGTTCTCCGGGTCGCGCGGGTGGATGAACAGCTTGGCGATCCAGACCGCGGTGATGAAGTAGAGGAGCAGCAGGTAGTTCCGGCGCAACCTCACCCTGATCGCGGTGAACCACGAGACGAACATCACCGGTTCGCGCAGGTCGTGGGCGATCGCCTGGCGCCACCCCTCGCACGCCGCGCAGTCCCGGGTCTCGAGCATCGGGGCGAAGTAGCACGATTCGAGCAGGCGCAGCCGCCAGCGGCTGTGGTGCAGGCGGCGGTAACGGCGCGCCTCGATGGTCAACGTCACCGCCATCAGCGCCAGCCCGAGCAGGAGCACGAAGTGCGGCACGGCGACCGAGCCGAGCGTGAACGTCGCGAGGCCACCGACCATCAGGATCGCCCAGTTCGACGTGACGTCGAGGCGCTGGCGCCACACCGTCATGCGGTGCATCTCGCCGCGGTACAGGTGCGCCATCGAAGTGTGAAAGGAACTCTCGCCCGGTGCGCTGCTCGCTGCGCCGGCGCCCGGCAGGCGCGTATCCATGGCGGAAATCTAGCACGCAGCGAGGAGCCCCGGCATCAGCGAAGCGGAGGAACCTCGGGACGGGCGACCTTGGCCCCACCGCACCGACTGGGGCGAGGGCGAACGCGCCGGGGTCAGCGGGAGAGACGGCGCCTCGGCACCCTGGTCTCCGGGTCGAGGACGAAGAGCCCGACGCCGGAGGTGCCCGCGAAGAGCCTGCCGGTGTCATCGAGGGCCAGCGCCGGGAACGTGGAGGACCAGGCGGTCGGGTCGATGCCGAACCACAGATGGCGCGGCACCGGAGGCGCGGGCAACGCACGCCACGTCGCACCGCCGTCGCGGCCTTCGAGGATGTGCGAGGCCTCGGCGGCGAACAGACGCCCGAGGCGGGGATCCGGAAGCAGAACGGGCGCCGCGCACCCGCCTTCGCACTCCGGAAGCTGGCCGAGCAGGCTCCAAGTGATTCCTCCGTCGTCGGTGCCGTACACGCTCCTCCCCACCGCCCACAATCTGCCCGGCCGAGCGGGATCGCTGGCGAGCGAGATCAGCCCCTGCGCCGGCAACGCGTCGGACCATGAGTCTCCGTGATCGGTCGAACGGATGATCCCCTCGAAAGGCTGCGCGCCGGAGCGGATCACGGATGCCAGCAGCGTTCCGCTCGCCGCGTCAACCGCCGCAGCCCGAGCGATCCCGCCTCGCAGCTTCTCGGTCCAGCTCACCCCTCCGTCAGGCGAGACGAACAGCCCTCCCGACGTCATCCCGCTCCCCGCCGCCGCCACCACTACGCGTCCCGGGTGGCCGGGATCGGATATCACGGACAGCACGATTCCCTGCGTCCCGCCGAGCCACGCCCAGTTCGCTCCGAGGTCACGCGTGACGAACGGACCGCCGGTGGTGCCCGCGACGACACCGCCCTCGATCTCACTCAGCGAGGTGACGAAGAAGTTCGGCGCTTCCTCGCGCCACATCGCGTACGGCAACGTTCCGCCAGCGTACGTCCACGTCGCTCCGCCATCGATGCTGCGGAAGATCCCCTGCGCGTAGGTGGCGACCCACAGCGACCCGTCCCTGGCGCGGAGGATCGCCTCGACCGTCACGTTCGCCAGACCTTGGTTGCTCGCGACCCAGCTCGCGCCGCCGTCCTCCGACCGGGCGACGCCCCCGGGTACGACCGCGAGCACGCGCGTCGCGTCGAACGGATCGAAGCGAAGAGGAGCAACGGTCGAGACATCGGCATACCCGCGCGGCGGGTACGACGCCGGCGCCCATGTCTCTCCCCCATCGCGCGTTGCGAGCAGGCTGCGCTGCGCGTAGACCAGGACCACGCTCCCGTCGGCGCTGACGGCCAGCGGGCCCGTGACCGAGCCATGCTCCGGCGCCGCCGCCGGGACGGACCTCCAGCTCACGCCCCCGTCGCGGGAAACCGTCAACCCCGTTTCGCCGGCGACCCACACCGTGGCGCCCGAGGCATCCGCTCCGATGAACCCTCCGCCTGCCGGCACCGCGCACTCCGTCCAGGTCGCGCCATGGTCGGTGCTGCGGTGCACGACGGAGTCCGCGAAACCCCACGTCACGGCGAACACCGCGCCCGGAGCGGTGACGACGGCGCTGCAGGCTCGGGACCCGACTGCTCCGGCCGCCTGCTCCCAACTCGCGCCTCCGTTGCGGGAGACGAGGAGGCGATCGGCGCACAGGTACGCGGTTTCGATGTCCTCGACGTCGAGCGCCAGGGCACGCATCATTCCGATCTGAAGGCCGATTGCGTTGCGGACGAAGGTCGCGCCGCCGTCCTCACTCCTCCACACCGCCTGCCTGGGGCCGGCCTCGACAGCGGCGGCCCAGATCTCTCGACCGAAGCGCGGGTGGATGGCGACCGACCGCACCTGGCCGATTTCCGGCCCCAGCTCGACCCACGTCAAACCTCCGTCGCGGCTCCGGTAAAGGCCGTTGTCGGTCCCGGCGATCACGCCGCCGGGCTCCGTGGCACAGAAGACGAGGGAGGAGACGTTGGCGCCGTGGAGGTCGAGCCGGCGCCACCCGCCGTCTCCGTGCACGCACAACGGCAGCGCCATCGCGAGCGCGAGGCAGGGCAATCGCAGTCGCGGTACAGGCATCTTCGCCTCCGATGGAGACATCCTAACGCCCCGCTGGAAGCGAGGCAACCGGGGAATCGTGGCCGACCTCAGGGGATCCAGGACGGGCAGCCGCCGACCGTGCCGCTCAGGTGAACCCTGGGGTCGCGGAACGCGTCGCCTCCGGAGTCGCACCCCAGGCTGCCGGTGATCGAGGTCCCGCCGCGCGCCATGACCTTCGAGAACTCGTGCACCCACAGGTCGCCGATCACGACGGTCGCGTCGAGCCGCAGCGCGGCGTCTCCGTACAGGTGGTGTCCCCGGAGCGGCGAGGGTTCGATCCTGACGTTCTCCAGTTCGACGAGGGCCTTGTCCCGCAGCGTGATCCCGCCGCTCATCGCCGCCTTGAACAGGCGCGCCTGGCACCCGCCCGCCGCCACGAGCGCGAGCGAGGACGCGCCGTACCCGGTGTCCACGAACCCGTAGTCCCACAGCAGCGTGGAGGCGTCGTTGCACGCCAGCCCGAGCCTGCCCGCGAGGCGGCTCTGGACCGGGACGCCGCGCCCCGCCCACGACGACACCGACGCCTTCGCCGCCTCGCCGACCGACAGCGCGAAGTCGCCGTTGTCCTCGAAAACGCAACCGGAGCAGGTCAGCCGGGCGCCGCGCTGCACGCGCGCCCCGAAGCCGACGTTGCCGGCGAACAGCGTGTCGGCGACCGCCACGTCGCTGTCGAGCGAGAAGTGCCCGCCGCTGTCCCGGTTCCCCTCGAGCCGGCAGCCCTGGACCTCCAGGCCCTCGGCGCGCCACGCCCCCAGACCCGGGCCCATCCCGCCGCCGATGGCGAGGTCTTCGATCCGCACCCGCGCGGCGTCCGACACCTCGACAACGGCCCGCGTCGCGAGGCCCGGTTCGACCCCGACGATGCGGTCCGTGGAGGCGTCGCCCGAGGCGCCCGCCAGCGTCACGTCGGAACGGCGGATCACCACGTTCTCCGCGCATGTCCCCGCGACCAGCACGACCAGGCGATCCGCCGCCGTCTCGAGCGCCGCGGCGATCGTCTCGCCGGGCTCGCCGCACCGCACCGTGACCGTCTCCTCGACGGGCTGCGCCGGGGCGGCCACCGCCGCCACGGCGAGGACCGCCGCGCACGCGAACGTTCGTCTCGTCATCGTCTCCCCCTTCATCGCCGAAGCGCGTGCTGCTCGTGTGATTGGAGCGTGGAACACCGGAGCCGGCGTGTCAAGCGCGGCGCGCCGCGCGGCGCCGGACCCGCGTCGTCATGTGACGGCGCTCACGACGGCGACCCGGCTTGGCAGCCGGTCAGAGCCTCCCGCCGACCTGCAGCGGAATGTACCGGTCCCCGTTCGGCGTGCGCACCGTCAGGTGACCGGTCAGCTCGGCCGTCGCTCCGCCGAGCACCGCGGCGGCGCCCCCCGCCAGCTCCGCGAGCGGCACGTCCTGTTCGATCAGCACGTCGCTCGACTGCCTGCCCCGCAGCCTGAAGCCCGGCCTCGCCCCGGTCATGACCGACCTGCCGTCCACGGCGAGCTGGAACGCAAGCCCCTTGACCACGACGTCGAAGGCGAACGGGTTGTGCAGGCCGAGCAGCAGGCGAACCGAGAGGCCGCCGGGGCCGGGCGACAGCGACAGCCTTCCGACCTTGGTGTACAGGTCCTGCACTCTGCGGATCGGGACCTCCACCTCTCCCGGATCGCCGAGGTCCACGACACCCTGCGCGACGAGGAGCGACCTTCCCCGGGCGTCCAGCCCCTCCCAGCGCAGGGGCAACCGGTTCGGGTCGAGGCCGAGCACCCCCTCCGGTGCGTCGGAGAGGTTCACCTCGAACGACACGTGGCCGACACCGGACTCGGCGGCGAGGACCGGCGTCCCGGCGAGCGGGATGGCGACGTCGCCCGCCGCGAGCGCCTGGGCGGCGACCTGCGGCATCGCGCCCTTCGGCGCGGGGACGAGGAGCTTGACGGCGGCGCGTTCGCGGCTGGGCAGATCGATCCTCACCCCGCGGATCGGCAGGAGCGTCGGGGTGGCGGCGGGAGGCTTCTGGGCGGCTGTCGCCACGGCGGCGAGCGCGAGTTCGGCGAGCATGCGTTCTCCTCGGGAACGGGAGTCTACAAGAACGGCAGCGCACCGAGTCGCGAGTCGGCCTGAAAACCGGTGGCCGTTTCCGCTGTCCGTGAACAACGACAAAGACGCGGACCGTGGGCAGCGGACCGGGGGCCGATGCGAGTTGGTCGTTCCGACCACGGCGCACTGACAACCCCTCCCCACACGCCGTCATCCTGAGGCCCGAAGGGCCGACGGATCCCGTCGCGCCTGGAGCGCGTGCCTGCGCGTCCTTCTTCCGTGGACCACGCGCTCCGCGCGCGCTCTCGGCGGGCCTGCAGGTCCCACGAACGCAGGCGCGGAGCGCCTGCGCCACGAAGACAAGGGAGCGCCCTTGCTCTCGATTGCGGACAACGGAGAACGGACAACGGTCAACGGACCCAGCGAGACGCTCCGCCCACGGTCCTCTTCTCACGAGAAAACCGGAGACCGAGAACGGTCAACGGGACCACCACTTCACGGTCTCTTCGCGGTCCGCGTCCGGCCCGCCTCGTGGAGGGCGATCAGGCGCTCGGGAGGCGTCGCGGCGATCACCCTGCCGATCGCGCCGAGCGGCAGGTCGTCGAGCTTCCTGAACCGGACGCAGCACTTCCCCATGTCGAGCTTCTTGCCGGCGGCCTCGAACGCCTCGCGCAGCGCCGCTTCCTCCGCGCTGTCCTGGTATACCGCCATGAGGTACAGCGAGTAGTAGTCCTTCTGCGCCGCGAGCGCGACGTAGCAGAGCGGCCGGCCGTTGTAGGTCTTCGGGTGGCGCTCGAGGGGGATCTCGTAGCTGAGCATCCCCCAGTTGACCGCCTCCCGGTAGCCGGCAGGCAGGTGCCGGAGCACGACCTCCCGCACCGCCTCGACCACGGCGCGGCGCTCCCGCGGTAGCTCCGCGAGGTAATCGGGGACCGACTTCGCCTTGCTCGTCACCATGGTGGACTCCCTGCCTCGGAGATCGCGCCCGGCACCGTCCCCCATTCCCGCGCGCTCTTCTTCGTTTCCTTTCCGTTGCTCCTGCCTCCCCGGACACCGGCATCTTCCCTCTCCCCTGTCCACTCAAAGGGGAGAGGGGCCTGCCGCCGCCCGCCCAGGGGAGAGGGGAGAGTCCCGCCCACCCCTTCGCTGTCCTTCTGTTCCCTCTCATCTGTCTCTGCTCTTCCGTCTCTGCTTTTCTGTCTCAGCTCTTCCCTCTCCCCTGTTCCCTCTTCTCTTTGGTCCTCGCGGACAACGGACAACCGGCAACCGTTCGTCTCCACAGGTGTACTCTTGTCGGCCGTGCGGTTCTCTGGAGGACCCATGCGCCATGCCACCCTGCTCACGACACTGATCCTCGCCACCGCGGCCGGCGTCGCGGGCGCGGCCCCGGCCGCGACCGGCGAGGCCCGGTTCATGGAGTACCCGGACATCCACGGCGACCGGATCGTCTTCAGCTACGAGAACGACCTGTGGGTCGTCCCGGCCGGCGGCGGCGCCGCCGCGCGGCTCACCTCGTGGCCCGGCGAGGAGACCTCGCCGCGCTTCTCCCCCGACGGGAACTGGATCGCCTTCACCGGCTCCTACGACGGCGCCACCGCCGTGTACCTCATGCCGGCGGCGGGCGGCGCGCCGACCCGCCTGACCTACAACCCCGGCGGCGGCACGGTCCTGGGCTGGACGCCGGACGGGGCGAGGATCTACTTCCGCTCCTCTTTCGAGCAGTTCATCTCGCGCGACCCCAACCTCTACTTCGTCGGCCGCGACGGCGGCCCGATCGAACGTTTCCCGCTGGACCGCGGCACGCTGGCGAGCTTCTCCCCCGACGGCAACACACTGCTCTACTGCCGCAAGGGGCGCGAGGAGTACCAGTGGAAGCGCTACCGCGGCGGGCAGTACGTGGACATCTGGTCGTACGACTTCACGGCCAGGCGCTTCGAACCGCTCACCGACTTCGTCGGCAAGAACGCCTACCCGATGTGGATCGCCGGCCGCATGGTCTACGTCAGCGACGCCAGCGGCGTCTCGAACCTGTGGGAGATGCCCCTGCCCAAGGGCGCGCCGAAACAGCTCACGACGTACACCGACTCCGACGTCATGATGGCGGAGTCGGACGGCGCCCGCGTCGTCTACCTGCACGACGGCTTCGTCCACCTCTTCGACCCCGCGACCGGCTCCGACCGCAGGGTCTCCGTCACCGCCCCGTCCGACCGCTGGCTGTCGCGCGACCGCGTGATCAACCCCAAGGAGTACGTCCGCTCGGCCGACGTGTCGTCCGACGGCACGAAGCTCGCCTTCGAGGCGCGCGGCGACGTGTTCGTCGTCCCGGCCGACGCCAAGGGGCAGACGCGCAACCTGTCGGACTCCCCGGGGACCCGCGAGCTGCACCCGCGTCTGTCGCCGGACGGCGCCACGGTGGCGTTCTTCTCCGACCGCGGCGGCGAGTACCAGCTCTACACGCAGAGCGTCGAGGGCGGCGAGTGGACACAGCTCACCACGACGCTCGACCGCTTCGTCTACCGCCTCGCCTGGTCTCCCGACGGGAAGAAGATCCTGTTCGGCACCAAGGACCTCGACCTGTTCGTCGTGATCGTGGAGAGCAAGGAGCTGATCCGCATCCCCGGGAGCCGCCAGCTCAAGAACGACGAGTTCACCTGGGAGATCGACGACTACGCCTGGTCGCCCGACTCGCGCTGGGTGGCCTACACCCAGGTCGCGCCCAACCGGAACAGCCGCGTCCACCTGTGGAACCTCCAGACGCGTACGAGCACGCCGGTGACCAGCGACTTCTACGACAACATCCACCCGACCTTCGACGGCAACGGCGACTTCCTGTACTTCCTGTCCAGTCGGAACTTCGACGTGCAGATGGACTTCTACGAGGACAACCACATCCTCTCCGCGCCCTACCGAGTGATGGCGATGTCGCTCAAGGCGGGCGTGACGCCGGCCTTCCTCGGCGACGAGCCGGACGCCGCCGCGAAGGACGAAGGCGAGGGCGACGAGAAGCCGCGGCGCGAGGAGAAGAAACCCGTACCGCCCGCGACGCCGATCGCCGTCGACCTCGCCGGCATCGAGACACGCGTCTGGCCCCTGCCGGTGAAGGCCGGCAACCACTTCTTCCTCGATGCCGGCCGGGGCACGGTGCTGTGGGCCTCGGTCGAGGACTTCACCGAGGATGAGTACGAGGAGATCTTCAAGCCGCGCGGCGCCACCAAGTGGACGCTGCACGTCTTCGACGTGGCGAAGAAGAAGGAGACGACGCTGTCCGAGAAGATCGCCTCCTTCGCGCTGTCGGCCGACGGCCGGCACGTGGTGACGAAGGCCGACACGTCCTGGCGCGTGTCCAGCCTGACCAAGCTGGCGAAGTCGCGCACGCTCGGCGAGAAGGTGTCGCTCGAGCGGATGGTGTACCGCGTCGAGACGCGCGCCGAGTGGAACCAGATCTTCACCGACTGCTGGCGCTGGTACCGCGACTTCTTCTACGACGCGAAGATGCACGGCCACGACTGGAAGGCGGTCGGCGAGCGCTACCGCGCCGCACTCCCGTACGTGTCGTCGCGCGAGGAGCTGAACTGGCTGCTGTCGCAGATGGTCGGCGAGCTGTCGGTCGGCCACGCCTACATCGGCGGTGGCGACATGGGTCCGGTGGAGGAGCCGAAGTCGCCGGTGTTCACCGGCATGCTCGGCGCCGACCTGGTCGCCGACACGAAGGCGAACCTGTGGCGGTTCGCGCGCATCTACGGGCCTACCGACGTCAACCGCGACGTCGAGGCGCCGCTCGTGCGTCCCGACATGCGCATCCCCGAGGGCAGCTACCTGCTGGCCATCGACGGCATGAAGCTGACCGCGAAGGACGACATCTGGCGCCGCCTGCAGGTCACGAGCGGGCAGAAGGTGTCGATCACCGTCGCCGACGCGGCCGACGGCGGAGGCGCCCGCACCTACCACGTCGAGCCGGTGCGCAGCGACCGCACCCTGCGCTACGCCGCGTGGCTGGCGGGCAACATCAGGAAGGTGGAGGAGGCGTCCGGCGGGCGGCTCGGTTACATGCACATCAACGCCATGGGCTCGGGCGGCATCGGCGAGTTCGACAAGTTCTGGCGCGCCTTCCGCTACCGCGACGGCATCGTCATCGACGTGCGGCGCAACTCCGGCGGCTGGACCGAGTACTTCCTCATCGACAAGCTCGAGCGGCGGCAGGTGGCGTACAACGTGCTCTCCGGCATGCAGCCGTTCGTCTACCCCGGCTCGGTCAACCCGCGGCGCATGTACGTGGCGGTGTCCAACGAGCACAACGGCTCCGACGGAGAGGCGTTCATCGAGCACTTCAAGGCCGCCGGCCTGGGCAAGGTGGTGGGCGTGCCGTCGTGGGGCGGCCTGGTCGGGATCGTCAACGGCCAGCCGACCATCGACGGCGGGACCATCCACCAGCCGAACAACTCCTTCTACGGCAAGGCGCGCCAGTGGTGGGTGGAGAACCACGGCGCCGACCCGGACGTGCTGGTGGACAACGACCCGGCCTCCGTCATGGCCGGCCGCGACCTCCAGCTCGAGAAGGCGATCGAGGTGCTGCTCGCCGAGATCGCCAAGGAGCAGCCGCCGATCCCGGCCGAGCGCCCGCCGTACCCGAAGCGCTGAGTCGCGCCTGGGCCGCGCACACGGGCAGGGCGCCGGCCCTGCCCGTCAGGAAGCGGGGTCCGGGGTCCGGGGTCCGGGGTCCGGGGTCCGGGGTCCGGGGTCCGGCAAGGCAACCCCACTTTCAATCTCCCTCTTCCGTCCAGCCTCTCCCCTACTTCACTCAAAGGGGAGAGGGGAGAGGCCCACCCGCCCGTCTCTGCGCATTGTCCTCGCCTCTCCCCTCTTCCCTCTTTTCTCTCCTCTGTCTTCTGTCCCCATCCGACATTGCGGGCAACACACAACAGCCAACGGCCAAACCGTCCTCACCACCAGTTCGTCGGGTCGTTGGTGACGCTGTCCACCAGCGATACGAACGCCCAGCTCCTCCCTTCGACACCCTGCGCCGGGTCGTCGAGCGGCAGGACCGTCAGGCCGTAGGTCCCGGCCGGCAGGCTGTCCCGGTCCAGCCCCAGCCACAGCTCCAGCCGCCGCACGTCGTTCTCCCGCGGCTGCAGCACCACGTCCCGCTCGGCGGCCAGGCTCCCGTCCGCCGCGTACAGCCGCAGGCGGTGCGTGATCGCGTGCTCCCCGTCGCCGTTGTACAGCCCCAGGTTGACCCGGAACCGCGATCCCGCCTCGATCCCCGCGAAGTGCTGCACCGGCCACCCTCTTGGCGGGTAGAGCGGCAGCATCTCGCCGTACGTCCCGCCGTCGGCGCGCTCGGTGTAGGTGCGCGAGAACGCCGCCATCCACGAACCGACGTGCACCTCCTCGGCGCCGCGGACGTTGCCTTCGGGGACCATCCTGCGCACCGCGTCGCGCACGATCCACGGCAGCCACTCCAGGGCGAGAACATCCTGACCTCGTGCCCCAGCGTCACTGACCTGCACGTTCGTTGGGCCGCTCGGGTGAAACTCGGTCGGCCCGCCGTGGAAGGCCCACTCATCGAAGAACATGTCCGAACGCCAGCGCGAGCCGCCGTCTCCGGGAATGTCCGCCAGCACGGGGAATGCCATCGTTGTCTCGGCGTCTCCCTTGAGCGAGAGGACCGAGTACGGCACGAACGTCGCGTCGCCCGTCAGCTGGTCGACGATGGACAGCCAGATCGCCGCGGCCCGGTGCCCGGTGACCGCCAGCTTCGCCGGCCATTCCGCGCGCATCTCCGCCGGGAACAGCTCCTCCAGCGCGACGACTTCGACGCTGTGCGGAGGCACGGTGACGACGCGGCTGTTCTCGACAGGCGGCCACAGCCGGTAGAAGGTGTTGCTGTGGTCCATCCCCCACCAGAGGGTGAGTTCGAGCGGTTCCGTGCCGTCGTTGACGACGCCGAAATTGTGACGGAACCGGCTCGCCCTGTCCTCGAGCGGGAGGAGGGCGGGTGGGCTGCCGTCCTCCTCCTGTCGCAGGATGTGGTTGCTGTATCCGACGCGGCCGGGAACGGCGACCACGGCGTGCCCCATGGTGCCGCCCGAGGCACGCTCCACGGGATCCGACGACGGCGTGGTGCAGCGCGACACGGCCACGACCTGCTCCCCCCACCGGTAGGGACTGGTGACGACGAGGGCGTCGTGGGCGACGCCGTCGCCGCCCGGACCGCCACCCGCCCACGCCAGAGTGTCGTCCACGTGCCACGAGGCGTGGGGACCCAGGTCCACGGTCAGTTCCGCCGCGGACGGGGCCGCCACGCGCCGCACGCGCACGATGGTCGCCGTGGCCGAGGGGTTGTACAGCCACAGGTCCGAGGTCCACAGCGTGCCGTTTCGTCCCGGTGTGCGAGCGACGATCGGGATGGTCTGGACATGCTCCTCCGGCGGCTGCGTGGAGAACGCCGCGAACGTCCACGGCACGCGCTCCTTCGGGTCGTCCTCCCGCGACCCCCACGTGCCGTAGACGTCGGTGATGCGCAGCCCGGCGTCGAGCCCGACGAACTGCACCAGCATGCGGGTGACGTCGTCGAGGATCCGCCGGCCCACGAACCGCCCCGTCGCCGGGTGGCGCAGCAGCGCGTCGAGCCGGTAGTCGACGGGCACCTCGACGGCCGCCTCCACCTCGATGGCCCCTCCGGAGACGGGCAGGAAGTGAATCCGCCCCTCCCACACCAGCCAGAACCCCCCGCGCAAGGGGTCGAATGTCAACACGTTCCTCTGGGTCGTGAACGGCGGCCGCTCACCGAACCGCGCGAGGTCGACCAGCGCGACCGCGGTGCCGGCGTCCGGCTCGGGAGGTCGCCACGCCATCCACCCCCTCGGCACGTCGTTCAACGCGAACGTGAGACCGTAGAGACCAGGCGTCAAGCCCACCTGCGCCGCGTCGCTCCTTCCGACGCCGTCCGCCTCGATTCCCGCGTTGGGATTCCAGGATTGCTCGGCGAGCGGGACGTACCGCCGCACGACCCGCCAATCTCCGGGGGAGAATTCGTAGAACGACCACGGGCTCTCGAACAGCAGGCGGTCGTCGAGGGTTGTGAGGTAGCTGCCCTCGCCGTGTGCCCAACCCACCCCCGCCCCTCGCTCGTAGTAGAACGGCGCGAGCCGGACATAGGATCTGTCCTCAGGGTCGAACGACCAGATCCCCTCGTCGTTGGGTCCGCTGAGAAAGTAGGGGTTCATCCGCAGGACGACGTAGGTCGTGCCGGCGATTTCGGACCACGCGGGCTGTTCCGCGCGGACCGGCCCGGCCGCGGCGAGCACGAACAGGATCACGAGCAGAGACCGACAGGGGGTCTTCGGCGTCCTCATGCGTCGCCCCTCTCCCTACTGGCAGCCGCGGCTGCAGGTGTGGTAGCCCGTGATGCCCGAATAGCCGATGGCGAGGAACGCCGTCTCCACCGACTGCTGTTCGGTGATCGCGCAGTACTTGACGGCGCAGTTCGCCGAGACGTCGAACGCTGCTGCCTTTGCCAGGTCGGGGAGTGTCCACCACGACGTCGTGTCGGCCACGTAGTACGTGAGTGTACGGAACAGCGACTTCGAGGCCTTGGTCTTGCCGAGCATGCCCGGCACCATCGAGCAGTTGCCGAGCCGCGCACACGCCGGGTTCGCCACCCCCTCGTACATCATCCGGTACGCCACCGCAAGGGCGTTGCCGCGGAAGTGCGGTTGGTCGGGGTTGTTGTTGCAGGCGCAGTACTGGCACTCGTCTGTGCGGTGAAAGGCGCCGCACGAATTCGACTGATCGACTCGCCGCTTCCACCCTTCCGGCCAGATGTAGTCTTCCTGGAACAGCCAGTCCGCCGTCAGCCCCTCCCGGTAGCGTTCGACCATGTGGCCGATGACGTCGGCAAACCCCTCGTGAAGTTGTTGGTGCATGGGGATATCGTAGGGGAAGGCCTCGTCGAAGACCACGCCGTGACCCCACTCATGGGCCACCGTGTCGAGGGACGAGCTGACCATCGGCTCGAACAGATCCTCCTCGTCGCATCGCGAGTAGAACGCGACCGCAGGCCTGGGAAAATCGCTGGAGCCGTCCTCGACCGCGAAGTGCGCGTTCATGCAGTAGCTCGGCGAGAACTCGTTGACGACCAGTCTCGCGGCTCCGCCCTGCCCGTCCCAGCCAGTGCAAGCGAGATCGTTCTTGAAGGTGTACATTGTGAGGTACGTGTTCCACAACGCGTCGCCCGCGGCTCGGCCATGCATCGGCGTGTCGACTGAGCAGGACTGGTAGGGCACCGCCCAGACGGAATTGTCGTATCGAGGCGTGCCTCCGGAGGCACTCAGGGGCAGCAATCCTGTCCGGGTGGCAGCGCAGTTGAGGACCCCCCACGCCAGGTTCGCACCGCAACCGTTGCTCTCCATATACGTGTCGAAGTCGAAGTACTGGTAGACGGGAATGTCGGGAATGCCATCGAGCATGGCTCCCTGGTGCGCCTCGTAGGGGAATCCCTGACGCAAGGGGAACCCGGCGTTCGGATCGGGCGTCGCCCACACCGAGCGATCCGGCCCCGAGAGTTGGCGGACCGCGGTCGCGGCCACTACCGGCGAGGTCGCCGCGTCGCACGGTCCGTCGGTCATCAGGGTCGATGTGATCCGCACGATGGCCGCGTTTGCCGCGTCGAGGTACGCCACATGTGGGACGCGATTCGCGTTGAATACGGGCACGCGCCACACGGGGCGCAGTGCCCTGCCGTCACCGGTCGCGACCAGTTCCAGTTTCGTACCCTGCCTCTGAACCGCGACCTCCTGCGCCGTCAGCTCGGCGGGATCGAGGGGTTCGAACTGGTCGAGGTTCATCAGCGCGAAGACGGCGGTGGTGTGAGCCAGGGGCACCGTTCCCACCGCCGGCGTCGTATCGAGCGCGATCGCCGTGTACTGCGCGCCGAAGGCCGAGCGAAGCTCGGAGCCGGCGACGTGGAGGCCGATGCTCGATCCGAGGATCGGGACACCCTCCGTGTCGTACGGCGGCTGGAGCAGTTCCTTGATCGGCGAGCGCGGGACGTTGTACTGCCGGTAGAACGAATGCGTCATCCCGGTTTGTCCGACTTCGTGCGTTCGAGGCGCCACACCACGGTGCCGCCGCGCTCGTCGCGAAGGTCGACCGGATCGGTCCCGGGGATGCCCTTGCCGGCGACGATCTTCGCGAGTTCAGCCGCCGACGCAGGCCCGATCAGTGCGATCACTTGAGCCCCGGTTGACTCAGGCTCGGCCCCAAGTACTACGGCGTCCGCGCCGTGACAGGGGACCACCGGCATGAGCAGACAGAGAGCGATCGAGACGACCGCTAGGGAAAGGAAGGAAGGAAGGACGCGCTGCCGATTCGATCCGAGGGTTGCTCTTGGTGTCCGTGATGATCGTGTTGTTCATTGGCGTAGCTCCTCTTCGATTGGACGGCGTTTTCCAAGCCACTGGACGCCACATTGACTCGACACCCTCATCCTCGTGCTACCCATCTCACTGCCGTCTGAACGCATGTTCGCTCCTCCGGTCCATGCCCTCCTTTCCGTATTGTTTCTTGAGACGATACTGTCGCGGCCGATCGAGGTCAAGGGGGCGGGACACCCGCGCGTCGCCGCCTCCCTCAGACCTCGCCAGCGACTCGGGATAGGCTCCGCCCCTCTCCCGAAAGCGAGGCTGCGCACCACCACCGTCGTTCGGACCACGGCTCACGGCCCACAGCCCACGCTTTTTGTCGTTATCCGCGTGCCGCTGTCGCGTGCCTTGCCGCTGAGCAACGCTTGTGAGGTCGTTCCCGATCTCCTACCCTGGCGGTCCCGGAGGTGGCCATGCGCCTCGACAACTGGCAGCCCACGTCGCTCGGACGGCAGGTCCCGACCTCGATCGGCGGGAGGACGTACCGCCCGTTCGCCGGCAGCCTCACGCCGATGCCCGACGAGGCGACCGCGCCGGCACGGGTGCCGCGCCGCCCGTTCGACGGCGGCGCCAAGATCACCACGCTGGAGGCCGCCTTAGAGGTGGTGCGCGACGGCGACGCGGTTTCGTTCCCGCACTACTACCGCAACGGCGGCGACCGCTTCCTGCGCGCGGTGATCGGCGAGCTGCGCCGCCGCGGCCTGAAGGGAATTCGGCTGATCGGCAACGCCTACTTCGGCGAGCTGGACTACCTGGTCGAGGCGGTCAGGGACGGCACCGTCGCCTATGTCTACGGCAACCCCTACGGCGGCATGGCGCGCGCCGCCGCGGCCGGCGAGCTGCTGCCCGTGCGGGTGATGGGCTGCACGCACGGCGGGCGCCAGCGCGACATCATGCTCGGCATCGAGCCGGTCAGGCTCGCGGTATTCCCCGCGCCGGCCGCCGACCCCTGGGGCAACGCCTCGGGGATCCTCGGGCGGCGCGAGCAGTTGTGCGGCCCGCTCGGGCTGTTCGACGCCGACGTGCGCTACGCCGACTACGCGTGCGTGTGCGCCGGCACGGTCTACGAGCGCTTCCTGCCTCACCGCTCGATCTCGATGGAGTACGTGGACTTCGTCGTGCCGTTCGAGAACGTCGGCGATTCCTCCGGGATCGGCGCCGGCACCCTCGACCTGGCCCGCGTCATGAGCCCTGCCAACCTGGCGGTCGCCGACCGGGTGATGGCGCTGCTCGGCGCCGCCGGCCTGCTGCGCGACGGCGTGGCGTTCCAGTCCGGCTCGGGCGCGTCGCTCGCCATCCTCCAGCGCCTTTCCGACCACTTCGTCGAGCGCCGCCTGCGCGCCTCGTTCACCATCGGCGGCGTCACCCAGATCCACGTCGAGATGCTGCGCCGGGGCGCGGTCGAGCTGATCCTCCACGGCCAGTGCTTCCAGCCCACCGACATGGTGTTCGACTCGATGCTCCACGACCGCGGCCACCAGGAGGTCACCACCTCGATCTACTCCAACCTCGCCTGCAAGGGGACGCTCACGCCGTTGCTCGACTTCGCGCTGCTCTCCTGCGCCGAGATCGACCGCGACTTCAACGTCAACACCGTCACCGGCTACGACGGGCGCTACGTCGGCGGCATCGGCGGCGGGCCGAGCGTCGGCCGCGCCAAGCTGACGATCATCTTCACGACGCTGGCCGGCTTCTCCAGGCGCAAGGGGCTGAGCTACCCCTCGATCCGCGAGCGGGTCAACACCGTGACCATGCCAGGCGAGCTGGTCGACGTGGTCATCACCGAGGAGGACGCGGTGATCAACCCGGCGTCGAGGTCGCCGTACGTCGGCGCCCTGCGCGACAACGCGGCGCGTGCCGGCATCCCGCTCATCTCGATGGACGAGCTGGCGGCCAAGGCGATTGCGCGGGCGGCCGAACTCGGCCCGCTCATGCCCGAACCCGCCTTCACCGACGACGTGGTCGAGGTCGTCAAGTCCGACGACGGCTCGATCCTCGACGTCGTCCGCCGCCTCGCCCCGCGCGACTGAACCTCGCGGCCGGCGTCGGCGATCCCTCAAACGTCCCCTGGCGCGGGCGCCGGCTCTACGTCGCGACATCGCGCTTGACAGGCCCAGGGTCTGACCGGACACTGTCTGTGCGATGTCGCGACAGACCGCAGCACGTTCCCCGGCAATGGCCCCGCCCCCGGCCGTCGGTGCGCGCCGGCGCGCGCGGGCCGTGCGAATCGGGGTGATCCTGGCCGTGCAGCCGTCCCTCTGGTGCGAGCTGCTCGCCCGGGCGCTGTCGGTCGAAAGCGACCTCGAAGTGACTGCCTGCGCCGAGAGCGAGGAGGAGTTGCGCCGGATCCTCCCCCCCGGCACTCCCGGGATCGCGATCGTGGACTACGAGGCGATGGGTCCCAACACCGAGGGGCTGGTCGCCAGGCTGCGTCGGGCGGCGCCTCAGGTGCGAGTCGTGGTCCTGGCCCGGAGGTCCGGCGACGAGACCGTCGCCGCCGTGTTGCGCGCCGGGGCTTCGGGCCTGGTCAGCAAGCAGGCGCCGCTCAAGACGCTGCTCGACGCGGTGCACGCGGTCGCGGACGGCCAGGTGTGGGCCAACCGACAGATCACGGCAACCGTGATCGACCAGCTCGCGACGCCCGGGCGCGCGCCCGAAGGCGACGCGCCCCTGCTCACGCGCCGCGAGTGGCAGGTGGTGGACGCCGTCGCCGGCGGGCTGACCAACCGCGCGACCGCGCGCAAACTCGGGATCAGCGAGAAGACGGTCAAGACCCACCTGAACAACGTCTTCGCCAAGACCCGCCTGCGCGGCCGCTTCGCCCTCGCCCTCTGGGCCCAGAACCAGATACAACCAAAGACCTAGGTCCAGGCGACGACCCCGAGGTCCACCCCCTGGACGATTGTTCGCGGCGTGCGCAGGCCCTACGGTCGGTGCAGATGCGCTCGATCGTCTCCGGGATCCGGACAACTCCTGGCGGGACCCGCCCGGTCCTGTTTCAGGTCTCGCGGTCGTGCCTCGCGCCCTGAGAGGTCGAGGGTGCGGAGCGTCAACGGACGTGACGGAGGAGAAAGGAGAGGGATATGAGGAAAGTGTTCACGGCAGTAGCGGTGGTGGCGGCGGCGCTCGCGTTGGCCGGACCGGCGACCGCGGGCGTCGAGGTCGAGGCCGCGCCGGTCACGCTCCAGGCCATGTGCACTCCGGTGTTGTGCAGCCTCATCGGAGGGAATGAGGCGTGCCAGACGACACTCCAGGCGGGCAGCGACGATGTCGCGACCGTCGCGGCCGCCCTCGACGGCACGAATGTGACCGTCACGTTCACCGCGCTCGGCACCTGGAAGCTCACCTCGGCCCGGGCCCTGGTAAAGGCGACCAACCCGCTCGACAACGATCCGCTGACGGCCTGCACGGTGGCGGACGACCGCCTGAGTGCGACGTGCACCTTGCCGGTGCCGGCAGGCGACTGCGTCTACTTCCGAGCCGGCGCTTCGGTGACCGACCCAGCCGAGTTCGAGGCCGGCCTCCCCCAAACCGCTCAGATGAAGGTCACCTACCCCACGGCAGGGGCCCCCGCCTACTTCCAGACGACCATCCAGAACGGCGGCATCCTGAACGGCACGTACAACGGCTGGTGCGTGGACACCGACCACACCATCGGCAACGGTACCTGGTACACCGCAAACGTCTACTCCAGCTACGAGTCGATCCCGGCCGGCGCCGTGGAGCACCCCGAGAACTTCGACCTCGTGAACTGGATCCTCAATAGCATCGTGGTCGGAATGGGGGGGGTAACGAACCCAATCACATACGGCGACATCCAGCGCGCGATCTGGGAGTTTGTCGAGGACCCGCTGGGCTGGGGCGCCTCAGGTCTAGGTGCATGGACTCCGGAGAACGTCGCCTACATCAAGGCCCTCGCTCAAACGAGCGGCGAGGGCTACATCCCGCCCTGCGGCGGGTTCATCGCGGTGGTGCTGATCCCCACCACCGCCACTCAGGTCATCATTGCCCAAGTCACGGTCGCGACCGTGCCGAGCACCTGCACCAGCGTTACGGCCTGCTTCCAGTGCTGCTTCAAGGGCAGCCTGTCGATCAGCAAGGCGGTGAACATCATCCGCCACATCCCGGCCACGGAGTCGTTCGAGATCTGCATCCAGGGGCCATCGTACCCGGAGACCCCGAACTGCAAGACCTTCACCGCCGGACAGACTCTCACCTGGACCGACCTGCTCCGCGGGCCCTACACGATCACGGAGACGATCGCCGAGGTCGGTTGGACGGTTGTCGTGGACACGAGTCCGGTGAGCGTCGTCGGCGGGCGGACCGCCAACGCGACCGTGACCAACAACTACCAGTTCTGCACGCTCACGCCGGGGTACTGGAAGACACACTCCGAGTACGGCCCGGCGCCGTACGACGACACCTGGGAGCTGCTGCCGCCGGAGGGCGAGGACTCGTGGTTCTTCGACAGCGGGAAGACGTACTACCAGGTGCTGTGGACGAACCCGTCGGGAGGGAACGCCTACTACATCCTGGCCCACGCCTACATCGCGGCGGAGCTGAACACGCTGGGCGGACTCACCTCGATCCCCGAGGTGGACGCGGCGATGGCCTGGTCCCGGACGTTCTTCCCTGACCGCAACCCGGAGGCCAAGCTCTCGAAGGACCTGCGCGCCGAGGCGCTCGCCGTCGCGACGATCCTCGACGACTACAACAACGGCTTGATCGGGCCGGGGCACTGCGACTGAGCGCTCTCCCGACCGTCTCACTCCGCGGCGGCGGGCTCCGGCCCGCCGCCGCTGCGTTCCGCCACGCCGGCCGGCTCGGCGCCCTCCACATTCGCACTTGTGCATACGTGAATGGAAGTCTATTCTCTGCACCGAGAGGTGATGGAGTGCTAGAGTTGTCACGCGGAGGTCACTCATGTTAACGGCGCTAACCGCTTCGGTGCACGCGATCCAGGACGCCGCCGAACAGTTGCCGCCGGCCTCCTCGACGGCGCGCCTGGTCGTCCGCGTCGCGCTCGGCATCCTGATCGCGGCGCTCCTCACCTACATCGCCATCGAGCAGATCGGGTCGTGGCGCAGGAGGAGGTCCGGCCGTGACTGAGAACAGGAGCGCGCTCCCGCGCGAGGTGGAGCGCTTCAACCGCAACGAACTGGCGCAGCACTGGGTGCTGATGATCTCCCTCACCGTGCTCGCGCTCACCGGGCTGGCGCTGTTCGCCCACGACACGTGGATCGGCCGCACGCTGATCACGCTCGAGGGCGGCATGGAGGCGCGCGGGACGATCCACCGCGTCGCCGCTGTCGCGCTGATGGTGCTGGTCGCCTGGCACTTCCTCTACGTCGTGTTCACCGAGCGCGGCCACCGGCAGTTGATGGCGATGAAGGTGCACGCCTCCGACTTCTCCGCCTTCTTCCGCCTGCTCGGCTACTACCTCGGACGGCGCGCCGACCTGCCCGCGTTCGGGCGCTTCACGCCGATGCAGAAGCTGCAGTACTGGGGCGCGGGGATCGGCTCGCTGATGATGGTGTTCACCGGGCTGGTGCTGTGGTTCCACACCGCGGCGATGATGGTCGTGCCCAAGTGGGTGCTCGACGTCACCACCATCGTGCACGGCTACGAGGGGCTGATCCTGTTCGCGCTGCTCTTCGGCTGGCACGTCTACATCGTTCACCTGTCGCCGGGCAACTTCCCGATGCAGCGCACCTTCCTGACCGGCCGGATCAGCGCCGAGCGGCTGCGCGCCGAGCACGCCCTCGAGTACGAGGAGTTGCTCCGCGCGCAGGGGTCACGCGAGGAGGAGGTGCGCCGATGAGGCGTCCGCTCATCCTCCTCGCCGCGCTCGCCGCCGCCTCGTTCGCCGCCGCCCAGGCGCCGGCGCCGATCAGCGCCACCGATCTCAGGCAGTGCTCGATCTGCCACGGCAAGGCGGAGTTCAAGAAGGTCGAGTCGGACGGCAGCGTGCGACCGCTGTTCGTGGACGAGGGCGAGCTGAAGCGTTCGGTCCACGCCAAGTGGGGGTGCATCGACTGCCACGCCGACATCGCCAAGATCCCGCACGACGCGAACCTCGCGCAGGTCAACTGCCAGCGCTGCCACTTCCCCGGCAACCCCGTCGGCGCCCCCGAGGACGTCAACTACGAGGGGTACACCAAGTCGGTGCACGGCAGGCTGCGCCTCGCCGGCAACACCAAGGCCCCGGCGTGCCAGGACTGCCACGGCACGCACCTCGTCCTCAAGCACTCGGACCCGGCGGCGCACGTCCACAAGACGAGAGTCCCGGAGACGTGCGGGCGCTGCCACGTGACGATCCACGCCAGGTACGAGAAGTCGGTCCACGGCCAGTCGCTGCTCGCCAAGGGCAACCTCGACGCGCCGTCGTGCTCCGACTGCCACGGCGAGCACGGCATCCTCCCGCCCAAGGAGAACGCCTCGGAGGTCTCGGCGACCAACATCCCCGAGACGTGTTCGTCGTGCCACGGATCGATGGAGTTCAACAACAAGTACGAGATCCCGGTCAACCCGGTGACGACGTTCAAGCACAGCTTCCACGGCATCGCCAACACGCTCGGTTCGCGGCGGGTGGCCAACTGCGCGTCGTGCCACCCTTCGCACGAGGTGCTGCCGCCCGAGGACCCGGCCTCCTCGGTCCACCCGACGAACATCCCGGCCACCTGCGGCAAGGTCGGGTGCCACGAGGGCGCCAACATCAACTACGCGCGCGGCCGCTTCCACGTCGACCCGCACAGCAAGGACTCGGGGATCATCTACTGGGTGGCGCTGTTCTTCAAGATCCTGACCACCTCGACGATGATCGGCCTGATCGGCCACATCCTGCTCGACCTGGTCAAGAAGCTGCGCCACCGCCACGCGGAGGGACATGCCGGTGAGTGAGAAGGACAACGCACTGAAGCGGGCGGCGGCGGAACAGCTCGAACGCGCCCACGGCCTGTCCCCCGAGGAGGCGGCGAAGCGCGCCGCCGCGATGCACGAGCGCCTGGCCCGGCGTTTCGGCAAGTGGGTGCGCCGCGAACTGGCGATTCAGACCAGCACCGAGCGGCGCGGAAGTCGCGAGCGGCACGGCGCGCAGCCGGCGGCCCCGATCGCCGGGCCGGCGACGTTCCAGCGCTTCTCGTTGAACATCCGCCTGCAGCACGCGGTGATGGCGGTGTCGGTCGTCCTGCTCATCCTCACCGGCATCCCGCTCAAGTTCAACGAGCACGCCTGGGCCAAGGCGATCATCGGCTTCTTCGGCGGGCCGGACGTGTCGCCGATCGTCCACCGCGTCGCCGCCGCCCTTCTCATCGCCATGGGGCTGTGGCACGTGTTCTACATCGCCTTCACTCGCGAGGGGCGCTCGAACTTCATGCAGCTCCTGCCCCGCCCCAAGGACGCCCTCGACGCGTTCCAGCAGATCAAGTACTACCTCGGCCTGGCCGACGCGCGCCCGCGCTTCGACCGCTTCTCCTACGTCGAGAAGTTCGACTACTGGGCGGTGTACTGGGGCATGGTGATCATGATCGGTTCCGGCCTGATGCTCTGGTTCACCGAGTTCGTGCTCCGCTTCATGCCCAAGTGGGTGACCGACATCGCCAAGGAGGCGCACTCCGACGAGGCGTTGCTCGCCACGTTGGCGATCGTCATCTGGCACTTCTACAACGTTCACTTCAACCCCCACCAGTTCCCGATGAACAGGACGTTCATCCACGGTCGGCTGAGCGCCCGCGAGATGGTCGAGGAGCACCCGCTCGAGTGGGAGCGCCACCTCGCCGAGCTGCGCGCCGCGGGTGAGGACGTGGACGGGCCGACCCGCGCCGACGAGGGCGGCGGGGAGGCCGGCACATGACACACCTGCTTCTCGCGATCAAGGAAGGACTGGTCGAGCACCGCCGCGCCCTGCTGACGATCGGCGCGGTGGTCCTCGGCGTCGTGGTCGTGGCGCAGACGGCGTCGTACTTCGTCTCGGCCAACTCGGCCGTGTGCGGCTCGTGCCACATCATGGATCCGTACATCGAGGCGTGGCAGTCGTCCACGCACAAGGACGTGGCCTGCGTCGAGTGCCACAGCGAGTGGCGCTTCGTCCTCTCGGGCGCCTACTTGCGCTACGCCACCGGGCAGTACAACGTCCAGCTGCGCGCCGAGGTGCCGGACACGCGCTGTCTCTCCTGTCACGAGCACAAGGACCTCGACACCGACCAGATGTTCCTCAAGAACATCCACTTCTCACACAAGGGCCACCTCGGCGAGATGCGCCGCGGCAAGACGCTGCACTGCACGTCGTGCCACGCCGGGACGGGCGTCGGCGAGGCGGAAGCCGGCGACGCCACGCACGTCGCGGTGCAGGAGTCGGTGTGCTTCACCTGCCACTTCAAGGGCGCGGAGAAGGGCCAGGCCGCGACCGGCTGCCTGGTCTGCCACGGCCCGCCGACGACGGTCGTCACCCACCAGGGGTTCGAGTTCGACCACGCCTCGTACCTGAAGCGCGACGTGCAGTGCGCGCTGTGCCACGTCGAGGTCACGCGCGGCGACGCCAACGTCCCGCGGGCGCGCTGCGCCACCTGCCACGTCAGCCGCATCGCCTCGTACGACGACCACGAGAAGGTCCACACCATCCACCTCAAGGAGCACCAGATCGACTGCCGGCGCTGCCACAACGACATCGAGCACGGCAAGTTCGCCATGGCCACCGCCCTCGGAGAGCAGTGCGACGCGTGCCACAAGCCGGCGCACACGGCGCAGGAGCGGATGTACATCGGCATCGGCGGCCAGGGCGTGCCCGACACGCCCTCGACGATGTTCCTCGCCCGCGTGGCGTGCGACTCGTGCCACGGCGAGCCCGGACAGGACCCGCGCAAGGGCGCGGAGCAGTTACGCCGCTCGTGCGTGACCTGCCACGGCCAGGGGTTCGACCGCATGGTCGACGACTGGATCAACGAGATCGGCGCGCTGCACCGCGACGTCGACGCGGTGGTCCGGCGCGCCGAGGCGCAGGCGCGATCGGCCGGGAAGAGCGGCGAGGATCTGCGGCCGCTACTCGCCCGCGCCCGCCACAACACCGACTTCGTGCGCGACGCCCGCGGCGAGCACAACATCCGCTACGCCGTCGAGCTGCTCCGCTCGGCGCGCGCCGACGCCGCGCAGGTGCTGACCAGGACCGGCGCCGCCGCGCCGCCGCCGCAGCCGGTGCTGGCCTCCTCGTCCGGCTACTGCCGGGTGTGCCATTCGACCTCGCACCTCGGCACCCGGCTGCCGTTCGCCGGCATGTCCTACGACCACAACCGCCACGTCGGCGCCGGCCTCGGCTGCGAGACGTGCCACTCGATCGAGGAGCACGGCAGAACCACGATCCAGCGCGAACAGTGCATGGGGTGCCACCACGGCGCCGAGCAGAAGCGCGCCTGCGAGTCGTGCCACGCCGAGCAGGCCGGCCTGTACCGCGGCGAGCTGGTCGGCACAGGCATCAAGGGCGACCCTGACGTCATGGCGCAGGCCGACGTCGGCTGCGACGGCTGCCACGACCTCAAGGCCGCCGAGCCGGTGGTCAAGGCCGTGCAGAAGGCGTGCGTCGGCTGTCACGACGACAGCTACGGCGAGATGCTCATCGAGTGGATCAACGAGGACCAGGCGCGGGTGCAGGAGCTGGCGGTGCTGATCGCCCGCGGCCAGCAGGAGGTGCAGGGCGAGAGCGGGGATCCGGCCGCGTCGCACCGCCAGGCGCTGGCCCAGGCCGAGAAACTTCACGCCGTGCTCGTCGCCGCCAAGGGCGCGCACAACACCTCCCTGTCGGCCGAGGGCTACGAGGCGGCCAGGAAGCTCCTCTCGTGGGTGAAGGCGAACTGAGTGGGAGTGCGACACGACTCTGCCCGCGGGCGGCCGATCGGCCGCCCGCTCCGCCTCGGCGCCCCGAACCCCGGAAGCCGGGAGACCCGCTCGACAGGCAGGTGAAATGCCTTCGCCCGCCCGCGTTGTTTGCGCCCTTGGGGGGTCAATGTTCGACACTCACGACACCGGCCGCTCGCGCCTGCCTCTCGTGGCGGCTGCCGTAGTCGCCCTGGCGGCGGCCGCGAGCTGCGGCCTCCTCGGTCGACCCGCTGATCCGGTCACCGGCGCCGCGCCGGATGTGCCGCGCGCCGGCGCCGCCTGCCGCCCGCCGCTGTCACTCGGATCGGGCAAGGAGCCACCCGCGATGGACGCCAGCGCGAACACCCGCCACGCGAGCGCGCCGACGCTCGACGCGATGACCCCCGCGCACCTCGAGACCGCGACGTTCGCCCTCGGGTGATTCTGGGGACCGGACTCCCGGTTCGGGAGTCTCGACGGCGTCGTCCGCACCCGCGTCGGTTACACCGGAGGGCGCAAGGAACGCCCCACCTACCACGACCTCGGCGACCACAGCGAGGCGGTCCAGATCGACTTCGACCCGCGCCGCGTCTCCTACGAGCGGCTCCTGGAGGTGGCGTGGGACGAGCACAACCCGGCGAGCCGAGCCTGGTCGCGGCAGTACCGGGCGGCGATCTTCGTCCACGACGAGGACCAGCGCGCCGCCGCGCAGGCGAGCCGCGCGCGGCTGGCGACGTCGCTCGGGACGACCGTCCACACCGCCGTCGAGGACGCCGGGGCGTTCTGGCCGGCGGAGGTCTACCACCAGAAGTACATGCTCCGTCGCTCCCCGGCCGTGGTCGGGGAGCTCCTGCGCCGGCTGCCCGACGAGGCCGCGCTGCGCGACTCAACCGTGGCGGCGCGCCTCAACGGGGTCCTCGGCGGCTACCGCCCCGACAGGCTCGACGAGGAGGTCGGCGCGTACGGGCTCACGCCGGAGACCGAGGCCGCGGTCCTGGGGCTCGCCGCGCGGTCCAGGCGCTGACGCCGTGGGCGCTCGGCCGTCACGTCGCGCGGCGGCGGACGACCAGTTCGATCCCCTCGTCGCGGAAGCGGCGCGCCACCACTTGCTCGTCGCGCAGCGCCCGTTCGAGCGCCTCGCCCCCTTCGGGCGGGAAGCGCAGCGTCTCCAGGCCCTCGTCTGAGAGCAGGGCGCCGCGGATCTGGGCGCGCAGATCCTCCTCGCCCTCGCCGGTGAGGGCGGAGACGGCCACCGCGCGCCTCCCCGGCGGGAAGAGCGGCGCCTGCCCGTCCAGGCGGTCCACCTTGTTGAGCACGACGACGCAGGCGTGTGAGTCGATGCCGAGCGACTCCAGCACCTCGTCGCCGACGCGCAGGTGGTCGTTCCACTCGGGGTGGGAGCAGTCCACCACGTGGAGCACGACCTGGGCGAGCGCGGCCTCGCCGAGCGTGCTGCGGAACGAGGCGACCAGGTGGTGCGGCAGTTTGCGGATGAACCCGACGGTGTCGGCGACCGTCACCGCCAGCCCCTCGCCGAGGTCGGCACGGCGCACGCGCGGGTCGAGCGTGGCGAACAACCGGTCCTCGACCAGCGTCTCGCTGCCGGTCAGGCGCACGAACAGCGTGCTCTTGCCGGCGTTGGTGTAGCCGACCAGCGCGACGCCGGGCAGACCCGAGCGCCGCTTCCGCTGCACGTCGCGCTCGCGCTCGATCTCCTCGAGCCGGGTGCGCAGCAGTGCGACGCGGCGGCGGATCACCCGCCGGTCCATCTCCAGCTGCGTCTCGCCGACGCCGCGGGTGCCGATGCCGCCCGCCTGCCGCGACAGGTGCGCCCACTGGCGGGTCAGCCTCGACAGCAGGTAGTTGAGCTGCGCCAGTTCGACCTGCGTCTGCGCCTCGCGGGTGCGCGCCCGCTGGGCGAAGATGTCGAGGATCACGCCGGCGCGGTCCATCACCTTGACGCCCTCGGGGAGCGCCTCGTCGAGGTGGCGCGCCTGCGAGGGCGAGAGGTCGTCGTCGAACACGACCAGCCGCGCGGCGAGGTCGGTGGCCATCGTCGCCAGCTCGGCGACCTTGCCGCGGCCGATGAACGTCGCCGGGTCGGGCGCGCGCCGTTCCTGGATCACCCTGGCGACCTCGACGCCGCCGGCCGTCTCGACGAGCTGCGCAAGCTCGTCGAGGTGCCCCGGCACCTCGGCTCGGGAGGCCCCGGGCCTCGCCACGCCGACCAGGATCGCGCGCTCACGCTCGGCCATCGGCCTCATGCTAGGGTGGCCGTGCACGACGGTCAACGTCGACGGGAGGGAGCATGGAACTCCAACTCGTTTTCGCCGAGCGCCTGCTCGTCGCCGCCGCCCTCGGCGGACTGATCGGACTCGAGCGCGAGGTGGCGGGCAAAGCCGCTGGATTGCGCACCAACCTGCTCATCTGCGTCGCCGCCGCTCTGCTCACCGTGCTCTCGCTCGAGATTCCCCGCGGCTTCGGCCTCGGCGATCCCGGGCGGATCGCCGCGCAGATCGTCACCGGTGTCGGCTTCCTCGGCGCCGGCGCGATCTTCAACTCCAAGCGCGCCGTCCACGGTCTGACCTCGGCGGCGACGATCTGGGTGGTCACCGCGATCGGCATGCTGGTCGGGGCGGGGCTGGGCAGGGAGGCTGCGCTCGCCGCGGCGCTCGTGCTCGCGGTGCTCGTCGTCCTGCGCCGGGTGGAGCACTGGATGCTCGGCCAGGAGCTGGTCACCGCGACGTTCGCCCTCGGCGGCGCCGAGATCGAGCCGGCCGCGTTGTTCAAGCGGGCCGGTCTGCGCCGGCACATGCTCGCCGTACAGGTGCGCGGCGCGGACGGAGGTCGATTGACGATCTCCTGGCGCGGCAGCCCCGACGACGTCGGGCGCCTTGCCGCCGCCCTGCCGCCCGCGGACGGGGCGCGCATCGAGCGCTGGGAAGTCGAGGAGTGAGAGGCGTGCGTCGTGGTCCGTGGGCCGTGGGCCGGAACCTCCGGGCGCTCGGGGAATGTACGGGATGAAGCCGGAAGAGATGATTGCGTGGCTGAGGCAGCGCCCGCGCATACTCGACGGCGCGATGGGCTCCGAGCTGCTGCGCCGCGGCGTCAACGAGGCCGCCACGCTGTGGGGGGTCGGCGCGCTGCTCGCGCGGCCCGCAGCGGTGCGCGCCGTGCACCGCGACCACGCCGTGGCGGGCGCCGAGGCGCTCACCGCGGCGACGTTCCGCGTCGCGCCCTACTCGCTGCGCCGCCTCGGCCTCGAGGACCAGGCCACGGAGCTGGCCGCGCTGGCCGTGGATCTGGCCCGCCAGGGCGCCCGGGACGCGGGGCGGACGACGCTGGTCCTCGCCTCGCAGACCACCCTCGAGGATTGCTACCGGCCCGACCTCGTTCCCGATCCCGCCACCTGCGAGCGCGAGCACCGCTCGACCGCCGCGTTGCTCGCGGCGGCGGCCCCGGACGCCCTTCTCCTCGAGACGTTCAACACCGCCAGGGAGGCGGCCGCCGCGGCGGAAGCGGCCGCCGCCACCGGGCTGCCCGTGATCGTCTCGTTCACCTGCGCGGCGGGAGCCATGCTCCTCTCCGGCGAGCCGGTGCGCGAGGCCGTTCGGGCGGTCGCCCTGCCCGGTGTCGCGGCCGTCGGCGTCAACTGCACCCGACGCGACGACATGCTCTCCGCCCTCGCGGAGGCGGCGAGGGCCACCGAGCTGCCGTTGGTCGCCTACGCGAACGACGCGTGGTACGACTCGGAATCGCTCTTCCTCAGGGCGGAGCCGTCGACACCCGAGAGCTTCGCCCAGCTCGCTCTTTCCTGGGCGCGGGCCGGAGCGCGTCTGGTCGGGGGGTGCTGCGGCACGTCCCCCGCGCACACCGCCGCCATCCGCCGCGCGCTGGACGACTGATACCGGTTCGACGTCCGTCGCACAGGCGTCGCGCCGCGTCGCTCACGCTCCAGGTGCGACGTGGATGCCGTATCGGAACCAAAGGCGTGGACCGCGGCCCCGAAACGAGAGACGGGGTCCGGGGTCCGGGATCCGGGGTCAGAGACCCCAACCGCGTGGACTTGGGGCCGCAAACCGTGGACTGATTCCGATGCGGTTTCCGTCGGAGAGGAATCGCGGCGTGGCGCAGCCGCCAGCGGGCCACTCGCGAGCCGCGCGAGCGCAACGGCGACGCAGCGTACTCCCTGTGCGTCAGGAGCAAGAGAGCGCGCCCCGCACACCCCATGCCCTGCCGGAGGCAGGGCGCTTCACACTGCCGCGATACCCGGTCACCACGGCCGACGCGGGGTTCGGATGACCCCCTGGGAACTCCGCGGGCGAGTCGCTACCTCTTGCGCACGTTGAGCAGGCGCATCTGCTCGGCGCCGAGGTTCTCGACCTCGACGGTCCTGGTCGCCTCGTCGAAGGAGATCTCCGTGGCGGCGTACAGCGCACCGTCGCCCTTGCCGTTCTCGTCGAGAGTGAACCAGCCGACGACGAAGGGGTACTTGGTGCTGCGCGAGCCGGTGTACAGCTCGCCGAACGTCACCCAGCGCTCGGCGACGAACGCCACGCGCGTGCCCTGCGGAGTCTCGACCTGCTTGGCGAAAACCACGTTCACGCCCAGGTCGCCGACCCGGCGGAGGTTGCCGACGCGGTTGGCGCGTGCCGCCTCGAGCAGGCCCTGCTGGCCGCCTTCGACGAGCGCCCTGGTCAGGGCGTCGCGCTCCTCTTCGGTCGAGAAGCGATCGAGTGACAGCGTCACCATGACCGTCGAGGCCCGCGGTGACGCGCCCGGAACCGTTGTGGTGGCGGTGTAGGTGATGGTCTCGGCGGCTCCCGCGGCGCTCACCGCGAGCACCGCCACGCCGAGAATCCCCAGTGTCGTCATGTGCCGACTGCGTGTCATCGGACCCTCCACACTCCTCGCCGGCCGCAACCGCCTCCCGGCAGGGCTCATTCCCCTCCCAGGCGCCCGCACGCGCCTCCCCGGCTGCCCGGCGCGGCCTCGGCAGACTAGAATGTCGGCGTGCGCCCCATGCCCGAACCGTACGCCACGCACCTCCCTCCGCTGCTCGCCGCGGCGTTCGCCGAGGACCTACCGGACGTCACCTCGACCGCGGTGTTCGGACCCGAGGACCGCCTCCAGGCCCTGCTGCTCGCCAAGGCCGGAGGCGTTCTGTGCGGCATGCCGGCGTTCGCGGCGGCGTTCGAGCTCCTCGACCCGACGGTCGAGGCCGACACGTTGCACGGCGACGGCGAGCATGTCGCCGCCGGGACCGTCGTCGCGCACGTCTCCGGCCCGGCGCGCGCGGTGCTCGCGGCGGAGCGCACCGCGCTCAACTTCGCCTGCCGCCTGTCGGGGATCGCGACGCTGACCAACGCCTTCACGGTCGCGCTGATCGGGACCCCGTGCAAGGTGCTCGACACGCGAAAAACCACACCCGGATGGCGCGTGCTCGAGAAGCACGCCGTCGCCTGCGGCGGCGGGATCAACCACCGCATGGGGCTGTACGACGCCGCGATGCTCAAGGACACGCACCTCGCCGCGGCGGGTTCGATCACGTCGGCAGTCGCCAGAGTCCGCGAGCGCTGGGGCACGGCGCTGCCGCTGGTCGTCGAGTGCGGCACGCTCGATCAGGTGCGCGAGGCGCTCGCGTGCGGCGTGCCGCACATCATGCTCGACAACATGCCCGTTGACGGCATGCGGCTCGCCGTCGCCGAGGTCGGTGAGCGCGCCGTCCTCGAGGCCTCAGGCGGCATCACCCTGGAGAACGTCCACGAGATCGCGACGACCGGGGTGAACTTCGTCTCGGTCGGCGCGCTCACCCACTCGGTTCGCGCGCTCGACCTCTCGCTCAAGGTGGTGGCATGACCCTCGACGACCGGCAGATCTGCGAAGTGCTGGTGCTCGGCACCGGAGTGGCCGGCCTGGCCGCGGCGCTCGGCGCCGCCGAGGCCGGCGCGGAGGTCCTGGTGGTGTGCCGGGCCGCGGACCCCGCGGCGACCTCGACGGCCTGGGCGCAAGGCGGCATCGTCTTCCGCGGCAAGGACGACTCCCCGGCGCTGCTCGAACGCGACATCCTCGAGGCGGGAGCGAACTACGGCTTGGCCGCCGCCGCGCGGTTCCTCGCCGAGCAGGGCCCCGATGTCGTGCAGCGCTGGCTGATCGACAGACTGAAGGTGCGCTTCGACCGCAAGGCGAACGGCGACCTCGACCTCGCCCTCGAGGGCGCCCACTCCGTGCCGCGCATCCTGCACGCCACCGACCGGACCGGCGCGGCGATCGAGAAGGTGCTGCTCGCGGCGGCCCGCAGGCACCCGCGCATCACCATCGTACCCGGCTTCCAGGCGGTGGACCTGCTCACGACCCACCACCACTCGGCCCGGGCCGTGGATCGCTACGCGCTGAAAAACCGTTGCGTCGGCGCGTACCTGCTCGACGTCGAGACCAGCCGTGTGTCCACCGTGATGGCCGCCGCGACGGTGCTCGCCACCGGCGGGGCGGGCGCCCTGTACATCCACACCTCCAACCACCCCGGGTCCATCGGCTCGGGACTGGCGATGGCATCGCGCGCCGGCGCCCGCCTGCTCAACCTCGAGTTCATCCAGTTCCACCCGACCTGCCTGTACGTGCCGGGCGCGCCCAGGCACCTGATCACCGAGGCGCTGCGCGGTGCCGGCGCCAAGCTGGTCAACGCCGAGGGCGAGCAGTTCATGAAGCGCTATCACCCGCGAGGCCCGCTCGCGCCGCGCGACGTGGTCACGCGCGCGATCGTCGACGAGATGCACCGCTCCGGCGCCGAGTGCGTCTACCTCGACCTCGGCGGCAAGGGCAGCCACCTCAAGGCCCGCTTCCCCACCGTGGCCGAGACCTGCGCCCGCTACGGGATCGACATGGCGACGAGCAGGATCCCGGTGGTGCCCGGCGCCCACTACACCTGCGGCGGCATCGTCTCCGACCTGCGCGGCCGGGCGACGATCCCCGGGCTGTACGTCGCCGGGGAGACCGCGTGCACCGGCGTGCACGGCGCCAACCGGCTCGCCTCGACGTCGCTGCTCGAAGGGCTGACGTTCGGCCTCGCGGCGGGGAGCGACGCCCAGGTGCGATCCCGCGAGTATCCGCTCGACGGCGAGCTGTGCGCGGCGATCCGCGACTGGGAATCGGTCCCCGGGCCGTCGGAGGAGGACCCGGCGCTGATCGCTCAGGACTGGTCGGCCATCCGACACACGATGTGGAACTACGTCGGGATCGTCCGGACGCCCGAGCGGCTCGAGCGCGCGGTCGCCGACCTCCGTCACCAGCTCGTGCGGCTCACGGCGTTCTACCGGACGACTCCGGTGTCCGCCGCACTCGTGGACCTGTTCCACGGCTGCACCGCCGCCGGACTGACCGCCCAGGCGGCCCTGCAGAACCCCGTCTCGGTCGGCTGCCACTACCTGGCGGCCTCCAACGACGAGGCCCGATCGAGCTGATTTCCCGCCGCCGGCTGTCCGATTCCGGTTGCCGGTGAAGACAGACGAATGTGTGAACGGTGGTCCGTGGACCGTGGAACGAGAGGAGTGTTCACCTCGACGCACGGTCCAGCGCTCACGGTCCACGCCTCTGCTCTTCCTCACGGAGAACCGGCGACGGACGACCGTCCCCTGTCTCCGGTCCCCTGTCCCTCAGATCTCGACCTGCGCGCCGAGTTCCACCACGCGGTTGGCGGGGAGGTTGAAGAACGCGGTCGCCGCCTGCGAGTTGCGCGACATGAAGGCGAACAGCCGCTCCCGCCAGCGCGCCATGCCCGGGCGTTGCGTCGAGAGCACGGTCTCCTTGCCGAGGAAGAACGACGTCGAGGCGGGCGGGAAGTCGAGGCCCGGGTGTCCGAGGTCGCGCAGCGCCCGCGGCACGTCGGGGCTCTCCATGAAACCGTAGCGCAGCAGCACCCTGAAGAACCCCTCGCCGAGCTCCTCGACCTCCGACCGTTCCTCGCCGCGCAGGTGCGGGCTGTCCTCCGTGATCACGGTGAGGAGCACGACACGGTCGTGGAGGATCTTGTTGTGCTTGAAGTTGTGCAGCAGCGACGGCGGCGTCCGCCCCGCCGCTCCGGAGAGGAACACGGCGGTGCCGGGCACGCGGCGGAGCGGCTGCGCGGCGAGGCCGGCGAGGAACAGGTCCATCGGCACCGTGCCTTCGGCAAGCCTGGTCGCGAGGATCCTCCGGCCGCGAATCCAGGTCGTCATCACGACGAAGACCACGGCGGCGACGACCAGCGGGAACCAACCACCCTGCGGGACCTTGACCATGTTCGCGCCGAAGAACGCCAGGTCGCCGAGCAGGAAGGCCCCGGTCACCAGCGCCGCCGCCCACGCGCTCCAGCGCAACCGCGCGCGGGCGACGGCGAAGGCGAGCAGCGTGGTCACGACCATGGTGGTGGTCACCGCGACGCCGTACGCCGCCGCGAGGTTGCCGGAACGCTTGAAGCCGAGGACGAGACCCACCGTCGCGGCCATCAGCGCCCAGTTGACCGCCGGGATGTAGATCTGGCCGATCTCCGACGCCGAGGTGTGGACGATGGTCATGCGCGGCAGGTAGCCGAGCTGCACCGCCTGACGGGTGAGCGAGAACGCCCCGGAGATCACCGCCTGGGACGCGATCACGGTCGCCAGAGTGGCCATCCCGACGAGGGGATACAACGCCCACGACGGGGCGAGCAGGAAGAACGGGTTCGCCGCCGCCTCGGGCTCGTGGAGCAGCAGCGCGCCCTGGCCGAAGTAGTTGAGCAGCAGCGCGGGCAGGACCACGAGGAACCAGTCGGCCCGGATCGGCCGCGCCCCGAAGTGGCCGAGGTCGGCGTACAGCGCCTCGCCTCCGGTCGTCACGAGGAACACCGCGCCGAGCACGAGGAAACCGTGGCCGCCGTTCCCGGCGAAGAAGCGCGCGGCGTGCACCGGGTTGACCGCCGCCAGCACCGAGGGATCGCGCAGGATGCCGCTGACGCCGAGCACCGCGAGCGTCGCGAACCACAGCGTCATCACCGAGCCGAACACCGCCCCGATCCTCGCCGTCCCGTGTCGCTGGACGAGAAACAGACCGACGAGGATCGCGACCGTGGCCGGGACCACGTACGGCGCGAACAGCGGCGTCGCCACCTCCAGACCCTCGACGGCCGAGAGCACCGAGATCGCCGGGGTGATCATCCCGTCGCCGTACAGGAGCGCGGCGCCGAACAGCCCCATGGCGATCACGACGAGGCGACGCTGCGCGTCCGGACCTCCCCTCGGCACGAGCAGCGACATCAACGCCAGGATGCCGCCCTCCCCGCGGTTGTCCATGCGCAGGACGTAGAGGAGGTACTTCAGCGTGACCACGACGATCAGCGTCCAGAACACCAGGGAGAGCACGCCGAGGACGTTCCCCGGGTCGGGCACCACCCCGTGACTCCCCGAGAAGCACTCGCGGAACGCGTACAGCGGGCTGGTGCCGATGTCGCCGTAGACCACGCCGAGCGCGCCCAGGCACAGCGCCGCCACATGTCCCACTCTGGCCCGTTCAGGGCGGTGTGTGTCGTCGGCGTTGGACATGGTGGTCTCGGATGGACGGCGGAGCATACCCCCGCCCCGGATCGGCCGCAAGGGACGGAGGCCCGTGAACCGTGACTCCTGGGCCGTGGTCCGAGAGGACGTCTTCCCTCCCCGGGCCCCGTCGTCGTCTTCCCTCTCCCCTCTTCTTCTACACTTGTTCCATGACCTACGACCGCGCCGCCGCCTGGACACTGCTGTGCGAGTGGACCGAGAACCCCAACCTGCGCAAGCACGCCCTCGCCGTCGAGGCCGCGATGCGCGCTCACGCGCGCCGGCTCGGCGAGGACGAAGAGGCGTGGGCGGCGGTCGGCCTGCTCCACGACTTCGACTACGAGAAGAACCCCACCCAGGAGACCCATGTCTGGGTCGGAGCGAAGTTCCTGCGCCAGCAGGGATGGCCCGAGGGGTGGGTGCGGGCGATCGAGGGCCACGCCGACTACACCGGCGTGCCCCGCGACACCGACATGGCGCGCTGCCTGTTCGCAGTGGACGAGCTGACCGGCTTCCTCACCGCCTCGGCGCTGGTCCGACCCGACAAGGCGATCGCCGCGGTCGAGGTGCCCTCGGTGATCAAGAAGATGAAGGACAAGGCGTTCGCCCGGTCGGTCAACCGCGACGACATCCGCTCAGGCGCCGAGGCGATCGGCATGCCGCTCGAAGTGCACATCGCCTTCGTGCGCGACGCCATGGCGGTGATCGCGAAGGAACTGGGGCTGCCGCAGCAATGAGGCACGGAACCCGGGGCCTGCGGACAGGGATCCGGGTCGTCGCGGTCGCGGCGGCTCTGGCCGCCGTCGGGTGCGCGCAGGCGCCGCTGCCTTCCCGCCTCGCGGGCATGCGGCGCACCAAGGTCGTCTCCGGTCCCAGGGCCGTGCAGATGATCGTCCGGATGCACGACTCGAAGACCGCGCCGCCGATGGCGGCGGTCGCGGAGTACGGCCGTGGCGGGCGCCTGCGCGTGTGGATGGCTCGCTACGACGACGCCGGAGCGGCCGAGCGCATCCTCCTGCGCATGGTCGGCCGGCTGTCGTCCACCGGCGCGCCGTTCTCCCCGCCGCGCCAGTCCCTCGAGTGGCCGCGCCGCTGGTTCTCCGTCGGACCGAATGGGCACCATGTCTTCTGGGCCGCGGGCGCCGACGTGTACTGGATCGAGGGCGACCCGGCGTTTGTGCCCCGGGCGCTCGAAGGGCTGCCCGCTCCCTCGACCGGCTCCTGGACCTGATGCTCCTTCGGCCCGAAATCTGAGAGTCCGAAAAATGGACACTTCGATGAAGTGGTACTTTAAGCTATTTACATAGAACAGTTTGCTCAATGACGTGAGCTACATCACGCTCCTGACATGACCGAAAATCGGTCGTTAGCGCCGGGATCGAATTCACTTCAACCGCGCTAAATATCTGCCACGAAATGATTTCATGCGCAGGTCCGGGTGTGGCACGTGATCGGCATCACACGCCGGCATGGCCGCCACCCCCGGACCACGCGAACACCGCCGACAGCCCTTGCACGACGTGACGCTGCAAGGCCCGCCGGCGGACGTGACGCGGCCGGGCCTCCACTCCAGCCACCCCCAGCCGGCTCCTGCGGCTTTCCAGAAAACCCCCAAGACGGAGGAGGTCCGCACCATGAACAGGAAGCACTCACTCTTCGCCATCGTCATCCTGGCCATGGCGGTCGTCGCCGCTGCCCCGGCGACCGCCCAGTACCTCGAGATCACCGGTTCGCCGCTGCGGGTCGCGGTCAACGGCACCGGACAGATGGGCGCCTGGAACAACGGCGTCAACCAGTACTTCGGGGAGTACCAGTTCGGCTCGGTGCTCCTCGTCAACGGCGGCGCACAGAAGTTCAGCTCCCAGTTCTACACCTGCTCGGGGGGGAGCAACTTCACCGCCGTCTCGAACACCAAGCCGGACGACTGGCACATCGTGACCGTCTACGAAGCCGGCGCGACCGGCATCCGGATCACGCAGGACACGGTGTACGCCAACGGCCAGCAGTACTTCCAGAAGAACTGGACGATCACCAACACCGGTTCCACGACCTACACGGACCTCCGCCTCTTGCACGGCGGGGACACGTACTTCGGCGGAGACGACAGCTCCGAGGGGCACTGGAACGCCGCCCTCGGAATGGTCTACCTGACCAACCCCAATCCCGCCATCGACGGCATCATGGGATTCTACGGCGCCGCCGACACGCCGGCCGCGCGGTACTACGAGGACGGCTACTCGAGCAACTACACGCAGATGTGCAACGGCTGGCTGGCCAACACGGTCAACCCGTCGTTCCTCGACGCCGGCTACTCGCTGCAGTGGAACCGCGCCTCCCTCGCCCCCGGCGAGAGCTGGGTGATCCACGCCTTTGAGAAGTGGACAAGCGCGGGGTTCGTCCAGGTGTTCGCCCCCGCCAATCAGGACGCGCTCCCCGGCGAGACGCTGGCCTACCAGTTCGTCGTGCAGAACTACCAGGAGGTCGCCGACACCTTCGACCTGTCCGCGTCCTCTTCGACCGGATGGACGGTCGGGCTCGGCTCGTCCAGCGTGGTGATCGGCGCCGGAGCGTCCGCCAACGTGTCGGTCCAGCTTACCGCTCCGTCGACCGCGACGCCCGGCCAGACCGACGTTCTCACGCTGACGGCCACCTCGCAGTCCAACCCGTCCGTCGCCAATCTCGACCGCGTCACGACCACCATCGCGACGCCGTCCGGCCAGACCCTCTCCGTCGCCGTGACCGGCAACGGCTCCGTGGCCAGCGACCCCGCGGGGATCTCGTGCGGGGCCACCTGCTCGGCCCTGTTCCCGGCCGGCTCCACCGTGCAGCTCTCCGCGTCACCCGCGGCGGGGTGGGCCTTCTCGGCGTGGAGCGGCGCGTGCGCCGGTTCCGGCGCCTGCTCCGTCACCATGAGCGCCCCGGCCGAGGTCGGCGCGGTCTTCGTCGAGCTTCCCCAGATTTCGATTTCCGACGCCCAGCTCGCCGAGGGCCACGCCGGTTCCGCCGGCGCCGTACTCACCGTCTCGCTCTCCGCGCCGTCCGAGTCGACGGTCACCGTGACCGCGGCCAGCGCCGACCTGACCGCCGCCGCCGGCGCCGACTACCAGGCGCTCGCCCCCGTCGTCGTGACCTTCGCCCCCTCGCAGCTCTCCGCCACCGTCTCCGTGCCGGTGCTCGGCGACACCTCGGCCGAGGGCAACGAGACGTTCGCGGTCGACCTGTCGTCCCCGTCGAACGCCGTGATCGGCGACGGTCGGGGCATCGTCACCATCCTCGACGACGACGCCGACCTCGCCGTGTCGTTCTTCGAGGACGAGACTTCGGCCGTCCCCGGAACCGCGGCGGCGTGGCGCTTCCGCGCCGCCAACAACGGACTCGTCGCGGTCGCCGGCGCGCGCATCGCCGCGCAGCTCCCCGCCGTCCTGTCCGGTGCGTCGTGGACCTGCACCGCGGGTCCCGGCGCGTCGTGCGCGTCCGGCTCGGGCGCCGTCGACGACACCGCCAACCTCCCCGCCGGCGGCTGGGCGGAGTACGCCGTCGCCGGCACCGTCGATCCCGCCGCGCTC
>JBFMCD010000033.1:0-2316 GCA_040754885.1 Acidobacteriota bacterium | reverse complement strand
GCCCAGGAGAGGGCGCCGGAGGCGAGTTTGAGGACCTGGCCGTCGGTGCCGCCAGTGGCCGAGAGTTTCGCCTTGGTGACTGCGGCGTCGGCGACCTCCGCGGTGGCCACGCAGGTGGAGCAGGCGAGGTCGGAGGCCGCGCCGCCCTTGGACGCGGAGCCGGCGTAGTTGAACGCGACGTCGGTGGAGGTCACGGTGCCGTCGACGATCTTGGACGAATCGACGGCGTTCTGCTGGATCATCCCGCCGGTGACACCGAGCGGGGCGATGGATAGCGTCACGTCCCCGGAGGTGCCGCCGCCGGTGAGGCCGCTTCCGGCGGTGACCGCGGTGATGTCGCCGGTTCCGGCGGGGGTCTGCCAGACCAGGGTGGTGCCGTCCGTGGAGAGGAACTGTCCGGCCGTGCCTCCTGACGCGGAGAGGCGAGCCTTGGTCACGCCGCCGGCGGCGATGGCGAGGTCGGCGGTGCCGGAGGTCGCCCCGCCGGTCAGGCCGGAGCCGGCGGCGGTGCCGACGCCGGTGATGTCGCCGGGGTCCCAGGTGGCGGTGCCGCGCATGGCTTTCTCGATGAACACGGCCATCTGGTTGCGGGTTACCGGGCTCTCCGGGCAGTAGTAGCCGCCGCCGCAACCGGCGGTGATGCCGTCCCGGACGAACTGCTCGATCCACGCGTCGAAGGGGGTGGAGCAGGTGACGTCGAGGAAGTAGGTGCCGGTACACGGCGGCGGGGTCCAGGTCTCGAGGGCGTAGGCCATGATCTCGCCGAGCGCGGCCGGATCCGCCGGATCCTGGGCGGAAACGGCGGCGGAGACCGTCACGGTCGCGAGGATGATCAGGACTGCCTCGAGTGGCTTCACGATCGCCTCCCTGCCCCGTGCGCCGCTGTCGCGCTGGCTTCGTCGGGGCTCACTGGCGACTATCCTCGGTTCTTCGACGGGAGAAGTCTCAACAGAAACATGATATTTTTCTGACACGACAATGACGACCGCGTCGACAGCTTCCACGGGGCGGCGATATCGGCTTGCCGAGCTCGTCGTGGACCTCGAGGACGGGTGTGTCTGGAAAGGGGAGGAGAGGGTCAGCCTGCAGCCGAAGCTGCTGGCGATCCTCGACGCGCTGATCCGCGTCCACCCCAGGTTGGTCACGAAGAACGAACTCCTCGACGCGGTGTGGCCGGACCAGATCGTCTCAGAGGCGGCCCTGGCGCAGCGGGTCAAGGACCTGCGCCGGGTGCTCGGGGACGACGTCCACCACCCTCGCTACATCGCCACGGTGTCGCGCCGCGGCTACCGCCTCGTCTGCCCGGTCGCGCGGTTGATGGCCCCGGCGCCGGTTCAGCCCGAGACCGTCAAGCCGCTGCAGCTCGTGGAGCAGGCGTCCGCCGGAAGTCTGGCCGCGAGGGTGTTGCGCGGCGGCGATCGCGCGGCGCTGCGCCGCTGGCTGCTCGCCGCGGGTGCGATCGGGCTGACCCTCGCCGCCGCGGTGTGGGCGGTCATTGCCTGGCGCGAGGCCGGGGCGGCGAAGCGGACTCCGGCGTCCGCCCGTCGGGCGCTCGCGGTCCTGGGGTTCCGCGACCTCACCGGGCGACCGGAGGGCGCGTGGCTGCCGACCGCCCTGTCCGAGATGCTCGCCGCGGAGCTGGCCGCCGGCGGTTCGATCCGGGTCGTCTCGGCCGAGGCCGTCGACCGGGCCCGCGCCGAACTCGGCTTCGCGGAGACGGGGAGCTACTCGGCGGAGACGCTCTCGCGCCTGCGCGCGCTGCTCGGCGCCGATCTGACCGTCAGCGGTTCGTGTCTGGCGCCCGGGGACCGCTCCGGGTGGTTGCGCCTCGACGCCTTCGTCCAGGACGCCTCCCGCGGCGAGACGCTGCTCGCGGTCAGCGAGAGCGGCGACCCCGCGCGCCTCCCGGAGCTGGTCGGGCGCCTCGGAGTGCGGCTGCGCGACGCGCTGGGCGTCGCGGCGCTGACCGAGCGGCAGGCCGGCGAGCTGCGCGCCTCGATTCCCGGCCCGGAGGCGGTCGCCGCGTACGCCGAAGGACTGGCGGCGATGCGGCGGCACAACTTCACCGCCGCGCTGGAGAGCCTGAAGAGGGCGGCGGCGCTCGACCCCGGCTCCCCGCGAATCCACCAGGCCCTGGCGACGGCGTGGGACTGGCTGGGCCACGAGGAGCGCCATCGCCGGGAGATCCGCCTGGCGTTCGAAAACGCGGGTTCGCTCCCACGGCCGGATCAACTCGCCATCGAGGCCGACTTCCGCGAGGCCACCGGCGACAGGGCGCGCGCCCTGGAGGTCGCTCGAACATTGTTCGAGCTGTAC
>JBFMCD010000032.1:0-69729 GCA_040754885.1 Acidobacteriota bacterium | reverse complement strand
GCGGTCGGCGTCGGCGTCGAGGTCGAGGTCGGCGTCGCGGTCGGCGTGATCGTCGGCGTCGGTGTCGGCGTCGGCTCCGGCTCGTCGCAGCGAGCGATCCACGTCGCCTTCGGCAGCGTCCCGGTCACGTCGACACCCAGGTCGTTGCCGACGAAGTCCCAGCGCATCGAATTGCTCGTGTCGAGGACGACCAGCAGGTTCGGCCGGGGGATCTGGGCCGTGATCTGCCGCATGAGGTCGTACCCCTCGTTGTTGCGGTCGATGGTGTAGGGAAGCGCGGGCGCGGCGATCACGGCGGAGAGCACCGCCGTCAACCCGACCCGCCACCACGAAACCTGTCGCTGCGTGTCCATAACGACCCCCGACCTGTCTCTCATCGGACTAGAGGATGCCCTGGCCCGTACCGCCCTGGTTGACCTGCTTTTGCGCAGACGGCGCCTGCGAGATCCCCGCCGAGTTGAACTCCTCCTCGAGGACCTTCACCGCCAGCGGCACCCCGTCCATGTTCGTCACCCACCCGACCGCGACCAGACGGACGATGCCGTCGGTGTCGCCCGTGCCGCCCGTGCACACCGCGATGTCCTCGGGGTTGTTGCGCACGTACAGGCTGTAGAACGCCCGCTTGCCGGTCTCGACGGTGCCCGCCACCGCCGCGATCGGCACCTCGACGTTGGCGATCTCGGTGCCGCCGACGGCGCCCTGCGTCAGGTACGTCCCGAGGTTGACCGTGTTCCAGTTCGAGGCCGGCCCGCACGGCGGGTGGAGCGGCGCGTGGGTGCTCGGGCTGTCCTGCCACTCCTCCTCGAACGGCGAGGAGAAGTTCGAGGGATAGGTGAGGATCGCGGAGAGCGCCGCCGCCGGCGTCAGCGTCAGCACCCGCTCCCCCGTGCGCAGCCCCACTTCCGCCGCGTAGAGCGCCGCCTTGAACATCTCCTGGCGCGCCGAGGTGCGGTCCTCCTGGGTCATGAGCAGCGCCGCCGCGATCCCGAGCACGGTCAGAACCAGCAGCATCAGGATCACTGTGATCAGCGCCACGCCGCGTTCGCTGCGTCGCATGACCGTCCCTCCTAGCTCTGCGGCGTGCGGTTGCGGATCATCGCCCCCGCCGACACCGGGTAGTAGTAGAAGCGTGTCTGGGTCGTCCCCGCCGCCCGGTCCTCGAGTGCCGGCCTGGCCTCGGGGATCTTGCCCTGCAGCTCGACCTCGGCCGAGGAACGCGCCGTGATCGACACCCGGAAGCCGAGCACCGCGGTGGCGTCGAGGGCGTTCGTCGTCCCCTGCATCGGCACGTTGTTGACCGAGGCCATGCGGTTGGTGTCCAGGTTGTTGAACATGTTGCCGCTGGAAAAGATGTACGCGACCTGGAAGTCCTCGATGTTGGGCAGCAGCGGCGTCCACGGCGGCTGGTTCCACCCCGCCGAGTCGCACGCGTTGGCGCCGCCCGAACCGTCGGTGCTGGGGTCGAAGACGCCCTGCTTCTGCTCCAGCCAGCCGCGGCACACGCGCAGGGCGATGAAGCGCACGCCGGCCATCATGCTCACCGGCCGCTGCAGCTCGCGCTGCCCGCCGGGGAGGTTGAGCGCGGAGCCGCCCGGGTTCGAGACGACGAACATGCACGGGCCGTCGGGCACGTCGGGGTCCTTGTGCGGGTCGCCGACCTGGCACTGGTTGTCGATGCTGGTGCAGGTGTCGGCGTTGTCGGTGTCCTTGTAGTCGGTGATCTGGTAGAACATCGTGTTGCCGGTGCCGTCGATCAGCACGAGCGGCTGGCTCCACCCGTTGGGCAGGCAGCAGCCGGTGTAGTCCTTGAACAAATCGTAGTTGCCGGTGTCGTTGGTGCCCCAGGTGCTGGCGCCCGTCTGCGGGCAGCCGTAGTCGAACCGCCAGTACACGTTGGCGGCCTCGAAGGCGCCGCCGCCCCAGTTGATCGGGGCGAGGCGGACCGTGGCGTCGGTGCGCGACACCGAGACGATGTCGGTGCCGACGTCGGCGAGGGCGGCGTCGGTGACATTGTTGTACGAGCGCTGCGTGCACCCGCCGTCGTGGTTGCCGGGGTCGCCGCACACCGGGAATTCCGTCGCCGCCGTCGGGAGGTTGCCCATCCACACCCAGGACAGGAGGGCGAGCGGGTTGCGCGGCACCGATTCACCGGCGAGGTCGGTGGCGCCGCGCAGCTGGTAGGTCACGTAGTCCACCGCCGCGCGGCCGACCTGCCGCGCCTCGACCTGCAGTTGCTGGCGGAGCGCCGCCCGGCGGGTGGCGAACAGGAGCTGCGCCGAGAGGACGAGGATGAGCACCAGCGAGAGGAGGGCGACCGCCACCTCGATGAGGCTGTAGCCGCGCTCGGAGCGGTCAAATCTCGGCGACATATTTCACCGTCCTGAACAGGACCCGCTGGCCGCCGCTCTCGGCGGCGCGCGGGTACGCGGTCACGGTCACCTGCCTGCCGTTGCCGGCGGCGGCGATCTGCACGTTGAGCAGGTAGGGCGCCTGCGGCCACCACGCGTTCACGCCGTTCGGGCCCCAGAACGCCTCGCACCCGGACTGCGGCAGGTCGTAGACCCCCGGCGTGATCGGGCAGCACGGGCTGTTGGTCGCGGTCGCCTGGCGGGCGAGGAAGCTGTGCAGGCGCACCGTCTCGGCGACCAGCTGGGCGCGGTAGGTGAGCTGGCTGCGCGCCTGCGAGCCGAGGTTGACCGCCACCGAGAGCGAGAACAGCTCGAGCACGGCCAGGGAGATGACGAACAGAATGAAGAACGACACCAGCACCTCGATCAGCGTCATGCCGCGCTGCCGGCGCCGGCGACGCTCGGCGTTGGACCGCACCGCGCGCCTCATCAGTACAACCCCCTTTCCGAGATCGCCTGCCAGATCGGGTAGACGCGAAGGGTGAACCGCGTGCGCGGGGCGAGCAGACCCTCGACCATGTTGCGGTGCGTCAGGTTCACCCACTGCACGGCGTTGACCTGCACGTTGTCGGCGCGCAGCGTCCGGCCGAACATGTCCACCTGCAGCGCCCGCGGATCGGCGGCCGCGCAGGCGGCGGGCGCCGACGCGCACGGCCAGTTGCTCTCCAGCCCGGTGACGCTCGCCGTCGACAGGCTCATGAAGTCCGGGACCTGGTAGGTGCGCAACACGTTCGTCCCGCCGGCGTCCCGGGAGATCTCCAGCCGGGCCGGGACGCCGCCGTTGATCGGCACGAGGCGCAGGAACACCGGCGTGCGCTGGCGGCCCATCTCGGTGTAGGCGTCCTGGATGAAGGTGCGCATCTCGCTGGCCGTGCTCTCAAGCCGGTAGCGCTGCCAGGTCTTGTTGATCTGGATCGTGCCGATCAGGGCCATCATGCCGAACAGAGCGAGGACGATCAGCAACTCGATCAGGGTCACGCCCCGCTCCCGGTCCATCTGCCGCGTCATTCCGGAACCGATATGAGCAAGCCCCGTACCACCCGCTCCAAGTTTCGAAGGATCAGCAACTTGTCCTCGACCACGGCTCCGCATCGACACCTCCTCGACCTGAGACGGCCTGAAGTGTGACATTTGGGAACACCTGCTTTTCGCTCCCTTTCCAGCCCGTAAGCACCTCCATGATAACGCCGTGGAAGGCAAGAGCAACTCCGTGGGCCGTGGGCCGTGGACCGTGGGCCGTGGACCGGGAACGGCAGGAGGGGAGAGGCCTCCACCCGCGCGCTCTCCTTCGCTCCCTCTCCGTTGTTCGTGCTTCCCCGCACCCCGGACCCCAGACCCCGGTCTCTTCGCTCTCTCCTCTTCCCTCTTCCCTTCTGTCCCCGGACCCCAGACCCCGGACCCCGGTCTCTTCGCTCTTCCCTCTTCCCTTCTGTCCCCAGACCCCGGACCCCGGTCTCTTCGCTCTCCCCTCTTCCCTCTTCCCTTCTGTCCCCGGACCCCAGACCCCGGACCCCGGTCTTTTCGCTCTTCCCTCTTCCCTCTCCCTTAACTCCGTCCGGGCAGCACTGAACGGCCAACGGCCCACCGACTCAGTCGAGCGCGCACAACCACGCCTTCAAGTGGCGCATCTCGGGGACGGCGAGGGCGACCGGGTGATCGGGCGCTGCGCCCCGCTTCTCGAGGACGCGCACCGCACGCCCCGCGTCCACCGAGGCCGCGAGGAGCATGCGCGCGAACGCCTGCTCGTCGACCAGGGCGGAGCACGAGCAGGTGAGCAGCAGGCCGCCGGGACGGACGAGCTTTATCGCCTGCAGGTTGATGTCCCGGTATCCGCGCAGTCCGCCGTCGAGTTCCGTCCTGCGCTTGACGAACGCCGGCGGGTCCACGACCACGACGTCGAAGCGCGCGCCCGTCGCGGCCATCTCGCGGGCGACGCGAAACGCGTCGCCGCGGACGAAGTCGCCGTCGGCGACCGCCAGGCCGTTGAGCGCGTACGCCTGCCGGGCGAGGCCGAGCGCCTCCGCGGAGGCGTCGACGTTGACCGCCCTGCGCGCGCCGCCGGCGAGGGCGGCGAGCGAGAAGGCGGCGCTGAACGAGAACAGGTTGAGCACCTCGGCGCCTCGCGCCACCTCGCCGAGCCGGCGGCGGTTGTCGCGCTGGTCGAGGAACAGCCCGGTCTTCTGGCCGCGCACGACGTCGACCGGCAGCCGGTACGTCCCCTCGCGGACAACCAGCGGCGCGGCAGGCAGCGGGCCGATCAACGCCCTCGCCCGCCGGTCGTCGCCCCACGCCGGCCGGACGATCACCGTCGAGCAGCCGAGCCCGGCGCGCGCCTCCTCGCCGATCCCGCCCAGGTACGGCTCCCACGCCGGCTCGTACGGCTCGAGCACCGCGACCTCGGCGTAGCGGTCGACGACCAGGCCAGGGAAGCCGTCCCCTTCGGCGTGCACGACGCGCATCGCGTCGCTGTCGATCGCGAGCTGCCGCCGCAGCGCGATGGCGCGCCCGAGCCGCGCGCGCGCCGTCTCGGCGCTCCACGCCTCGTCTCCGAACGCGACCATGCGCAGCGCCAGCGACCCTCCCGAGGCGCACGGCAGGGCGACGCCGAGCCGGGTCCGGTCCGCGGCCTCGACCACGAGCGGACCGAAGCCGTCCGGCAACTCGCCGACCACGGCGCGGCGGTACACCCACGGGTGGCCACGCCGCAGCGGAATCTCGCGCCCCGCCTGGAGGCGCACAGTGGCGGCGCAGGCGAAGGGATCGCTCACCGCCCCGCCGCGCGCGCCGCGAGCGCCCCGACCAGCTCGCGCTCGACCGCGATGCCGGTCGCCGCCGCGAAGTGGCGCCACCCCGGGGTCGGATTCACCTCGCCGACCACCCAGCGGTCGCCGTCGGGGAGCAGGTCGACGCCGGCGAAGTCGAGACCCGTCACCGCCGCCGCCGCCACCGCGAGCCCCGCGTGACCGTCCTCGAGGTCGCACGCGCGCACCGTCGCGCCGCGCGCCGCGTTGGCCCGGAACTCCCCCGGCCCGGCGCGATGCTCGGTGGCGCCGAGAACGACGCCGTCGAGCACCAGGACGCGCCTGCTCACGCCTCCCGGCGGGCAGAAGCGCTGGACGACCACCTCGTCGCCGAGCCGCCACATCGAGTCGAGCACCGCCTCGAGCGAGGGCATGTCGGCGCAGCGGATCACTCCGACGCCCTGCCGGGAGCGGCGCTGCTTGACGACGCAGGGGAATCCGCACACCGCGCCCGCCGCCGCGGCGAGCGCCTCGGGCTCGGAGCCCGCCACCGTTTCCGGGTGCGGCACTCCGGCCGCCGCCAGCGCCGACGCGGTCCGCCAGTGGTCGCGGCCCCGGCGGATCGCGCGCGGCTCGTTGACGCTCGGCACGCCCGCCGCCCGCAACGCCGCCAGCACGGCGAGCGCCGAGTCGGGCCGCCAGTTGCCGATCCGGGGCAGCACCGCTCCCAGGACGCCGGCGTCCACCGGCGATTCGCCGCGCAGTACCCGCGGAGGGTGCGCGCGGGCGATCAGCGCGGTGGCGTCCAGTACCTCGAGCCGGTGCCCCGCCTCCTCCGCGGCGCGAGCCAGGTCGCGGTACGCGTCGAGGTCCGGCCTCGCGGTCACGACGCCGAGCACGCTCATGGGCCCGTCGTCTCGCCGCCCGCCAGCGTCCGGAGCAACGCCAGCAGCTCGTCCTCGTCGAACGGCTTGGTCAGGTAGTGGTCGGCACCGGCGGCCATCGCCCGCTCGCGATCGGCCTGCTGGCCGAGGGCGGTGACCATGACGATTCTCACGCCGGCCAGCGCCGGATCGGACCTGACCGCCCGACACACCTCGAAGCCGTCACGCCGGGGCATCATCGCGTCGAGCACGACGATCGTCGGACGCAGGCGGGCGATCTCCGCGAGTCCGACCTCGCCGTCCTCGGCCGTGGCCACGCGGAATCCCTCCATCTCGAGGACGAACGCGATCGTCTCCCGGATGTTCGGCTCGTCGTCGACGACCAGCACCAGTGTTCCGGCCGCGTTGCCGTCCGAAGCCATCGGTCACTGCCCCGCCGGAGTCTCGTCCCCGTGCGGCAGGAGCAGCGTCACCACCGTCCCCTTGCCGCGCTCGGAGGCGATCTCCAGCCGCCCACCGTGGTTGTCGGCGACCCGACGGGCGACGGCGAGCCCGAGCCCGAGGCCGCGAGGCTTGGAGGTCATCAGCTCCCCGCCCTGCCAGAAGACCTCGGTGACGTGCGGCAGATCCTCGGCCGCGATCCCCTGCCCCTCGTCCTCGACGCGGATCTCCACCCACCCAGCCTGACCGCGCCGGACCGGACGCACGGTGAGCCCGATCGCACCCCCGTCCGGGGAGAACTCGACCGCGTTGCGCACCACGGCGCGCAGCGCCGCCTCGAGTTGTTCGGGCTCGCCGCGCACCACGGCGAGGCTCGACGCCATCCGAAGCTGGATTCGGATTCCCCGCGAATCGATCTCGCCTCGCAGTGGAGCCATCACGGTGCGCAACAGCTCCCGGAGGTCCACGGGAGCAGCGGAGACCGCGCCGTTCGGAACGCCGAGGACGGCCGCCTGGATCGCCGAGGCGATCAGCTCGCCGAGGCGGGCGGACTCCTGGCCGATGATCGAGACGAAGCGGGCGGCGCGCTCCTGCGGAATCTCGCCGTAACGGCCGAGGATCGAGGCGGCGGTCTGGATCGCGGTCACCGGCGTGTTCAGTTCGTGCGCCACCCTGCGGAGCAGATCGCCCTTGAGCCGCTCGAGCTCCCGCAGGTCGCGGTTGGCCACCTCGAGTGCGAGGTTGCGCTCCTCGAGCTGGCCGGCGAGGGCGCGTGTCTGGCCGAGCGTCTCCTGCAGTTCCCGGGTACGCGTCGCGACGGTCGCCTCGAGGGACCTGTTGAGCTGATCGAGGGTCAGCCAGGCACGCGCGTTGGCCAGCGCCACGGCGCCGGTCGCTCCGAGCACCGTCGCCAAGTCGAGGTCGGCGTCGTCGAACGCCCCGCGCGCCGCGTCCGCGTAGCAGGTGACCAGCCCCATCGCCCGGTCCTGGGCGACCAGCGGGACCGCCAGCCCGGCGACCATTCCGTGCTCCCGCACGACCGCGAGCCAGGGCGACGACGCGATCTGCTCCTCGGCGAGATCCTCGAGCCGCACGACGAGCGGCTGGCGCGAGCCGAGCAGCGAGACCGCCGCGGGGCGGCCGTCGCCGTCCGCGCTCAGCGCCGGTTCGGAGGCGATGCCGCGCCGGAGCACCTCGGCGAGTTCTCCCCTGTCGTTGATCAGCACGAGCGAACCGCCGGCGGCGCGCAGATCCCCGATCATCCTGTCGAGCAGGCTCCCGGCGATCTCGGCCGGCTCGCGCGCGAGCGACATCAGCCGGCCGAACTCGTTGGCGGCGCCGAGCTGACGGACGCGGAGGTCGAGGTCCTCCGCCAGCCTGTCGAGTCGTGCCGACATCTCGGCCATCGCCATGTTGGCGCGCACGGCCTCGGCGATCAGACCCTCCTGGTCGAGCTGCTCGGCAGGCTCGGCCGGTCTGATCACCACCGGCGGCTCGGCGGGAGGGAATTCCACCCGCGGCAGCAGCGGCTGGAAAGCGGCACGAACCGTGGAGCCGAGGGCGGTCACCTCGCCCGGCTGGGCGGCGAGCCCCAGTCGTTGCGCGACCGCCGCCACGGTCAGTTCGACCACGGCGGCGAACGCCTCGATCACCCCGCGCCCCTCGGTGGCGACCGTCTCGAAGGCCTGCTTCCCTCCGGGGTTGAGCGCCGCGTCCAGCTCCTCGCGCGAGAGCACGCCGGGGAGGTCGCGCTTGTTGTACTGGAGAACCAGCGGGGTCGTGTCGGGATCGATGCCGTTGGCCCTCAGGTTTTCCGCCAGGTCGCGAAGGCTCTCCTGGTTCGCTCCGTTCTGACCGGCCCGGGAGTCCGCGACCAGGACGACGGCGTCGGCTCCGGCCAGCACAGCCCGGCGCGTGGTGGCGTACTGGACCTGACCCGGGACCGTGAACAGCTGCAACGTGATCCGGTAGCCGCGCACCCGTCCGAGGTCGAGCGAGAGCAGGTCGAAGAACAGCGTCCGGTCGGACGCGGTGTTGAGCGCGTAGAGCTTGGTCCTGCGCGCCGGGTCGGTGACCGTGTGGATGTGCTGGAGACAGGTGGTCTTGCCTCCCTGGGCCGGGCCGTAGTAGACGACCTTGAGGCGGACCTGCTTGGCCTGGTTATCGAACTGGACCATCGCCGCCCGCCTGCGCCTCGCGCGCCGGCAACTCGACCACGAACAGCGCGCCGCTCGTCCGACCGGGTTCCGCCCACAGGCGGCCGCCGTGGTGGCCGACGATCTCTCTGGCGATCGTCAGTCCGAGCCCGGTGCCGGTCCGCTCGTCGCCGTTCTCGAGCTGCTGGAATCGCTCGAAGATCCGCTCTTCCTGCCCGGCCGGGATTCCCGATCCGCGGTCCTCCACCTCGAGCCGCACGCCGCCCCCGGCGAGCGGCAGCGCGCGCAGGTGCACGCTGGAGTTGTCCGGGGAGTGCTTGATCGCGTTCGAGACCAGATTGGTCAGCACCTGGGTCAGCTTGTCGCGGTCGACCACTGCGGTGTCCGGATCCGGGCAGAACGCCACGTCCAGCTGCAGGCTGCGTTCCCCCGCGAGGGCCATGAACGACTCCCGGACCTGCGCCAGGACGCCGTTGAGCGACGCCGCCGCGAAGCGCCACTCGACCTGACCCGCCTCGATCTTGGCCAGGTCGAGCACGTTGTTGATCAGTCGGGTGAGCCGTTGGCCCTCCTGATGGATGACGCGGGCGAAACGCTCCACGGACTCCGGCTGCCTGCGCCCGTACCTGACCAGGATGTTCGCCGACGAGAGGATCGCCGCGAGCGGCGTCCTGATCTCGTGCGACACCCAGGAGAGGAACTCGGCGTGACGCGAGGCCAGGGCATCGAGCTCGACGATGCGTTCGGCGAGTCCACGCGCCGCCTCGACCTGTCTCAGCCCTGACACCAGCCGCAGGCGCAGATCCTCCGGACTCCACGGCCTGAGGAGGAAGTCGCCCGGGCCGTCGCCCAGTCCGGCCCAGGCATCCGGAACTTCGGCCGGGTCGACGGCCACGAGCGCGAAGGACAGACGGAGCGCCGGATCGTCGCGCAGCGACGTCACGACGCTCCGCCAGTCTGCCGTCGGTGCGACCAGCGCGTGACGTGGCCCGCACTCCGCCCCGCGTAGGGCCCCGAGGGCGGAGTCGCTGTGCGAAAACTCGACACAGTTCAGGTCAGGAAGCAAAAGCCGGACGGTCTCGCACACCCTGCCGCAGGCGCTGGCGTCGCTCTCGAGAACCAGCAGCCCCGGACCGGACGCTGCCCGGTCGTTGGTCACGTACGGATTCTATCAAGCCACCGGGCGGGCTGCGTCGCGCGCGCCCGGGTCGCGCCGGCCTCAGCGAACGCCGGCGCGGGCGCGCTCCAGCGAGAACGTCGGCACCCCGACACGTCCCGGGAGGGCCCGCGACTTCCTCGCGGCGCGGGCGCCGGCCGCCTGCGCGGTCAGACCGACGGGCGAGAGCTGCGCTTCCACGTAGACCGGATCGCCGGTCGCCCAGTCGACCACCGAGGCGTAGGGATAGAGCACCGCGTCGGACGGCCCGTCGACGATGAACATCACCGCCATCCCGCCCACGACCCCCGCCCGCAACCGCCACTGCGCATGCCCGAAGGGAGGGATCCAGGTGTCGTGGCGGTCGACGATCTGTCCCGCGGCGTCCTGCAGTTCGAGCCGCACCTGCACCCATTCGTCGGTCCACGACGCGGCGCCGATGTTGGTGCGAAAGTCGGCGTCCTCGAGGAGCTGCGGCAGGTACGCGATCACGCTGTTGTCCAGACCGAGGTTGGCGGGAAAGCCGGGGATCGCCTGCCCGAATTCCCCGCCCCGACCGGTCGGATCCAAGGTGTAGGTGCGCGAGAACACTGCGAAGTCGCACGCCGAACTCGACGCGCCGCACTCGATCGCGCTGTCGTCGGCGTAGACGAGCAGCGCGCCGGTCGTCTCGAAGGCGTCGAACCCTCCCGGACCGAGGACGTCCCACAGGTTGAGCGATTCGTAGGGGAACAGCTCCACGTCGACCATCGGCACGGAGACGGAGTTGTCGCGGTTCGACGGCAGGAGGGCGATCGTGATCGGCAGGTCGTAGCCGTGGGGGTTCGACAACGTGAGGTCGGTGTGCCACGACGTGCCGCCGTTTCCGGTCGCGTTCGCGGCCGCCGGGACCACGTACGCCGAGGTCAGCTCGCGTGCCGTGCCGGTCGCGGCGAACGCGGCGAGAAGGACCAACATGAGGACCCGCTGTGCCATCGTCGTATCTCCCTGCCCGGCGGCCTTGCAGGCCTCGTGCCACGACGCCCGGTCCCGTCCCTCGCCCGCCGCGGCCGGAATGAGCGTGCGATTCCGCCGCCGCCCCGACGAGGACTCGCGCGCAGCTGTCCGATTTCGGTGTCAGGGGGCCGCGGGGTGTACTCTCTGTGGGAGGAGATCCGCGATGCGCTGGATGTTCGGTCTCGTCGCCTTGTTGTTGGCTGCCGCCGCGACCCTGATGCTCTCGGCCAAGAAGACGGCGAGCGACGTCCAGGCCGTCAGGCGCGCGCTGCCCTCGCTGCGCGAGGGCGTCGCCGCCGTACCGTTCGACGAGGCGCAGGCGCGCCGCCTGACAGCCCGCCTGACCGAGATGCTCGACGATGCGTCGTTGCCGGAAGACGAACTGCGCGAGGCGGCCGCCACCGCCGCGGGGTGGGCGGCCGGTGCGACCCCGGGCACCAACCCGTACCACGCCGCCGTTTCGCTGCGCGGCGCCGCCGACGAACTGCGCGCCTCCCGTTCTCCGGGCGATGCGCACCGCGGACGCGCGCGCCAGCTGCTCGAGTCCGCCTCGCTGGCCCTCTCCGGGGCGACCGGAATGCCGGGCGGACCGGCGGGAGGCGTGCGCGACCAGCTCCAGAACCTGCAGTACTCGCAACAGGAGAAATTGCGCGAGATCGAGGGCGAACCGCGCTGAACCGCGGGGTGGAGGGCGACGTCCGGTCGGGTCAGCCGGCGTCCGGGAGGTTGGTGCTGACCACCGCTCCGGCGCCGAACGCCATCAGTTCGCGGGCCACCTGCGCCAGGAACCACTTCACCGCTTCGGTCCGCTCGACCGGGGCCGACGGCCACAGGTGGACCGCCGTCTCGTCCTCGCGAAAGGTAACCAGGACGACCGGGTGGAGCGGCCTGCCGTACTCGACGACCACACCCTCCACGAGCAGCGCCACGCCCTGGCTGGCCAGGTAGCACCCCTCCACCTTCGCGACGGCCGCACCCCGGCGCCACGGCCCGCGCGGCAGCGACCGCCAAGCCGCCTCGAGGTCGACTCGACCCTGCCGGACGACGTGGGGCACGCTCAGAACCCGAAGGCAAGCCCGGCCCAGACACCGAGCGTCACGGGCGTCCCTTCCAGCGACGACCGGTCCATGGTCAGCTCCATCGTCGCCTGCAGCCGGCGACCGACGCGGAACCACTCGCCCACCGCGAGATACCAGCCGAACGTGGTGTCCTCGATCCCTTCCGGTGGCTGCGCCGCCTCGAGGTCCAGGCGGTACGAGCCGACTCCGGCCGAGTAGTGCGCCTTGCCGACGATGCCCGGAAAGAAGTAGTCGACTCCGATCGTCCACGCCCGGACCTTCCCCGGCCACGCCTCGCCGCCGGACACGACGTCGTGGGGCACATCGAGGTAGCGCAGGCGCAGGGCGACGTCGTTGCCGATCTTTAGACCGACGAAGCCGCTCGGCGACACGGTGTCGGCGTAGTGGAACGTCTTGTCGGGAGCCGTGTCCGCCTCGTACTCCCACGTCGTCCCGGCCTCCGCGCCGACCCACACGATCTGCGCCCCGGCGGTCGTCGCCGCGAAGACGAACAGAACAGCCGCTAGGACTGCACGCATCGTCGCCTCCCGCCGGGAGTATACGCGGCGGTCGCGCGCCGCCGTCTACGTCCTGCTACACTCCCCGGGCCATGGCGTCGCTCGCCGAGGCCCTCGCCGAGACCTTCCTGCCGGCCACCTGCTCCGCCTGCGGTTCCTCGCTCCCGTGGCGCGGGTCGCGCGGCGGGATCTGCGGCGCGTGCTGGACGGCCGCCCGTCCCCACCTCCAGGGCGCCTGCCCGGTGTGCGGCGATCCGGACGCGGACGCTTCGGAGCCGTGTCTCTCCTGCCGATCCACGCCCCCGCCGTGGCGGGCCGCGGCGTCCTACGGACCGTACCAGGGCGTCTTGCGCGAGGTCGTGGTCGGGTTCAAGCACGGCCGGCGCGACGAACTGTGCACTCCGCTGGCCGAACTGATGCTCGAGGCCCACCGGCGTGCCGGCTGGCCGCGCCCCGACGCGGTCGTCCCGGTGCCGGTCCACTGGACACGCCGCTGGGTCCGCGGGTTCGATCACGTGGTGCTGCTCGCTGCGGACGTCGCGGCAGGACTGGGGCGTCCGGTGGTCAAGGCGCTGCGCAGGCGGGGCGGCACTCCTCAGGTCGGTCGGACCCGATCCGAGCGGCTGCAACTCTCGGAGTCCTCGTTCCCGGCCCGGCGCCGTGTCGCCGGCCTGGTCCTCCTCGTCGACGACGTGTTCACGACCGGCGCCACCGCGTCCGCCTGCGCCCGCGCGCTGAAACGCGCCGGGGCCGGGGGCGTGCACGTCCTGACCCTCGCTCGCACCCCCCGCCCAGGGAGAGTCCCATGAGCCTTCTCGATCACCTGATCCGTGCGTCCCTGCCCGTGACACCTCCGCCGATCGTGCACTTCTTCGCGCGGCGCTACGTCGCCGGCGCCACCCTCGACGAGGCCGTCGGCACCGTCCGGCGGCTGCAGGCCGAGGGCTGCTGCGCGACCGTCGACGTGCTCGGCGAGAGCGTCACGTCACGCGGCCTCGCCACGGCGGCGGTGCGCGCCTATCTCGAGGCGATCGAGGCGATCGTCGCGAACGGACTCGACGCGAACGTCTCGCTCAAGCCGACGCAGATGGGCCTCAACATCGACGAGCGGTTCTGCTTCGACAACATCGCCGCCGTGCTCGCCGCGGCGCATCCGCGGGGGATCTTCGTCCGCATCGACATGGAGGACTCGCCGACGACGGACGCCACCCTTCGCATCTACCGCGAACTCATCGGCCGCTTTCCCGCCGGTACCGGGGTGGTGCTGCAGGCGCGGCTGCGCCGCACCCTCGCCGACGCCGCCGCGCTCTCGGCGGAAGGGGCGAACGTCCGGCTGTGCAAGGGGATCTACCTCGAACCGCGGCCGATCGCCTACCAGGAGAGGGAGACCATCCGCAACGCCTACGGGCACGCCCTCGAGGCCCTCCTGATCGGACGTTCGTACGTCGGCATCGCCACCCACGACGAACACCTCGTGGAGGAGAGTCTCGGGCTGATCCAACGTCTCGGGGTCGCTCGCGATCGCTTCGAGTTCCAGTTCCTGCTCGGCGTCGACCCGGAGTTGCGGCGGATCATCACCGGCGCCGGATACAAGCTGCGCGTCTACGTGCCGTTCGGCTCGCACTGGTATCCGTACTCGGTCCGGCGCCTGCGCGAGAACCCGCAGATCGCCCGCATCGGTTTCGAGGCGTTCCTGCGCGGGCGCGTCGGCACGTGAGGCCGGGGCACACAACGCCCGCGGACGGCTCACGGCACCGTTTCTGACGTCGCCTATCTACGAACCAGGAACTTGATTTCGTCGCTGCCCGAGGGGTGCTGCACGGTCACGACCACGAGTCCCGTGCCCTTCGCCACCGTCGGCAGCATCCCGTCGAGTTGCACGACGCCGCTCTTGTCGCTGTGGGCCTCGGCGAGCTTGACCGGCTTCATCGCGGTCGAGAGCATCTTCGCGACGACCTGGGCGTGGGCCACCGGAACGTCGCCCGGAGACGTGCGGACCGTCACCCGCAGCCGGTACGGCGCGCCGAAGTGCAGGTCGTCGCCGCCGTCGACCTGCACGCGCACCCGTTCCGCGCGCTGCTGTTCCGAAAGCCAGTCCGCGATCACCTCGTCGAGCGTCCGGCCCGACTTGCGGGCGGCCTCGACCGGTCCCGCCAGCCGTACCTGGCTGGCGATCGAACGCCGACTCACGGTCGTGTCGCTCTCGTCACCGACCAGCGGCTCGGTGAGCACGTCGATGCGGCCGACGCGAATCGCGTCGACGATCAGCTTGTGCTGCCGCTCCATCAGCGTCCGGATCGCGCCCTGATCGGCGCCGGCCTCGAGCAGGTTGCGGTACTCGGTGCGCCGGGTCGCGAGGATTTCGCCGCGGACATACACCAGCGACTCGATCAGAGGATTGCCGCCGCCGCGATCCTCGGTCTGCACGTGGTACGTCACACCCTCGTGATCGATGTCGGTGTTGAACCCGGTCAGCACGCGGAGAGGAAGCCTCCAGAACAGTGATGCTACGCACAGCGCGGCGCAGGTGTCAATTTCTGTCCCGCGCGCCGTCTCTCGGGTAGACTGCATCCGATGCCCGAGAACCGGCGCCGGCTCGTCCTTTTCGATATCGACGGCACGCTCATCTCCACCGGGGGGCGCGCCGCCGCGGCGCTCGGCGGAGCGCTCGAACGCACCTTCGGACGCCCGGTCCGCTGGTCGAGTTTTCGCTACTCCGGCAAGACCGACCCGCAGATCGTCTTCGAGTTGATGGCGCAGTCCGGGATCGAGCGGACGGCCGTCGAGGCGCGACTCTCCGAGGTGTTCGAGCACTACCTTACCCGTCTCGAGTCCTCGCTGGCCGGCGACACCGTCCGGGTGCTGCCCGGGGTTCGCGAACTCCTCGACCGTCTCGGCCAGGAGCCCGGCGTGCGGCTCGGACTCCTGACCGGCAACGTCCGCGACGGCGCTGCGGTCAAGTTGCGCGCCGCGGGCCTGGACGGACGCTTCGAGGTCGGCGCGTTCGGCTCCGACGACGAGCGGCGCGACCACCTCGTCCCGATCGCGCGCGAGCGCGCGTTGACCTGCTGGGGCGAGAGTTTCCCGGGCACGCAGACGATCGTGGTCGGCGACGCCGAACCCGACGTCCGGTGCGCCCGGGCGGGCGGAGCGAGGGCCGTCGCCGTCGCCACCGGCGGCACGCCGCTGGCGGCGCTCCAGGCATTGCGCCCCGACGCGCTGCTCGATTCGCTCGAACCGGAGCGCGCGTTGCCGGCGATCCTCCTCGGCGGCTAGACCGGCGAGCGGGTGCGCCGGCGACGCGACTCCCGTCTCGACGACTCGGTCCCACCGCCCCCGCGACGCGGCGAATCCGCGTCCTCGCGTCGGCGCGGCCGTCGTCCTCCTCCCGACCACCCTCGCAATCGCTCGAGCGCGACCGCGATCAGTCGGTTGTCCTCGCCGGGCGGAATCTCGACCACCACAGGCGTTCCCGCCAAGGCGGGTTCGCCGAGCAGCCGCCGGTAGAACGCCTCGCCGAGGAGACCCTCGCCCGGCGGTGCGTGCCGATCGCGACGCGAGCCGAACGGGACGTTCGTATCGTTCGCGTGCACGAGGTCCGGCGCCGGCCGCCCGAAGTGCTCCTCGAGTTCGGACGCCACCCGCTTCCAGCCGGCCCCGGTTAGGTCGTACCCGGCGCCCCAGAGGTGGGCGGTGTCCAGGCACACACCGACCGAGTGGCCCTCAGGAACGAGCGCGGCGAGCCCCGCCGGCGTCGATCCGAGATGCCCGCCCCCGCCGGCGGTGCCCTCGAGCAGCACGCGCGCCGCGCCGGCACCGGCCCTCCGGATCGCCTCCCCGAGCGCGGTCCGGCAACGCCGCGCCGCGGCTTCCCGGTCCCCGGTGCCCGCGGATCCGGGGTGGAGCACCACCCCAGCGAGGCCGAGCCGGCCGGCTCGCTGCAACTCCTCGACCAGTGCGGTGATCGACCTCGTACGCAACGACTCGTCCGCGCTCGCCAGGTTGAGCAGATACGGGGCGTGGGCGAACGCCGCGCCACCGAGACCCGCCTGCGCGACGAGGCTCGCGAAACGATCCGCTTCCTCCTCGGAGAGCGGCCCTGCCGCCCATCGCCCGGGAGGTCGGAGGAAGATCTGCAGCGAGCGGCAGCCGAGGCGGATGGCCGCCGCGACGGCGCGCGACGGACCTCCCGCGGCGGACAGGTGAGCACCGAGGAGCGGCACGAACGGTTATGCTACGCTGCCTTTTCGATGAGGGCGAGCCTGCTACTGCGCATCGTTGTGGCCATCGCGGGCATCGCGGTCGGCGCCGCACTGACCGTCTGGCTGGTCCTCTCCGTGAGCCTCCGGTCGAGCGCCGCGCGCGTGCCGTCGGTCGTGGGCATGGAGCCGGCGCGCGCCGCGGCGACGCTCCACGACGCCGGCCTCGTGACGCGGGCGCAGGACGGCGTCTTCGATCCGGAGGTGCCGGCCGGCAAGGTCGCGCGCCAGCGGCCGACCGCGGGATTCCAGCTCAAGCGGGGCGGCACCGTGCTGATCTTCCCCTCGCTCGGCGAGGCGTCGCAGAGGGTCGAGAACCTCATCGGTCTGCCCACGTCCCTGGCCGACTCGGAACTCGAGAGCGCGGGCCTGTCCTCCGGCGTGCGCTGCGAGGTCGACGGCCAGGCGGAAACCGCCGAGATCGTCGCCAGCACTCCGACGGCCGGCGTTCTCGTCGCTCCAGGCACCGCAGTCGCGCTGCTCGTCAATCGGGCCCCGCGAGAGCAGCGGTACGTGATGCCCGACTTCGGCGGCGTCAGCGAGGCCGATGCCACCAGGGTCCTGCGCGCGCTCGGATTTCGCGTCGGCGCCGCGCAGCGTCTCCCTTACCCCGGCATCCCGCCCGGCGTGGTGCTGCGCCAGGAACCGTCCGCCGGAGGACCGGTTGCCGCGGGCGGCACGGTCGACCTGTGGGTGAGCCTGTGAGGCGGGCCAGGATCGCGCCCTCCCTGCTCTCCTGCGACCTGTCGCGGCTGAGGGAGGAGATTGCCTCCGTCGAGGCGGCCGGCGCGGACCTGCTCCACCTCGATGTCATGGACGGCGTCTTCGTCCCCAATCTCACCTTCGGACCGGTTCTCTGCGCGGCGGCCAGACGCGTCACCGGACTTCCGATCGAGGCCCACCTGATGGTGGCCGACGCCGACTCGCTGATCGAGCCGTTCGTCCGCGCCGGCGCGACCCACGTGAGCGTGCACGTCGAAGCGCTCATCCACCTGCACCGGACGCTGGACAGGATCCGCGAACTCGGAGCGTCTCCGGGAATCGCCGTCAACCCGACGACCTCCCTCGCCACGCTCGACGAGGTCCTCCCGCACGTCGACTTCGTCCTGGCCATGACCGTCGACCCGGGGTTCGGCGGCCAGCGCTTCATCGCGGCGACGAGGGACAAGCTCGCGCGGCTGGCCGCCCTGCGCGACGAGCGCGCGCCTCATCTCCAACTCGCCGTCGACGGCGGCGTGGACGCGGACAACGCGAGCGGACTCCGGAGTCTGGGCATCGACGTGCTGGTGGCCGGGACCGCGGTCTTCGCGGCCGCGGACCGGCTCCAGGCCATCCGGGCGCTGCGCGGGGAGGAATCGTGACGAGACGAGTGCTGCTCGGTGCGGCGTGTGTGATCCTGATCACATCGTGCGCCGCCAAGAACCGCGACCAGGCTTTCTTCGACGAGATGAGCCAGATGTCGAAGGACGAGGTGTTCGCCCGCGGCGAGGCGTTGTTCGGCGACAAGAAGTGGGAAGAGGCACGGCGTTACTTCTCCTTCCTGGCCGACTCGTTCCCCAACGATCCGGTCGGGAGACGGGCGTCCTTGCGGGTGGCCGACTCGTTTTTCCAGCGCAAGGACGTCGAGAGCCTGACCGAGGCGCAACTGCGCTACCGCGATTTCTCGAATCGTTTCCCCAACGACTCCGGCCGGCCGTACGCGCTCTCGATGCTCGGAAAGTGCAGCCTGCAGCAGTCGAAGGGCCCGCTCCGCGACCTGGCGCCGATCCGCGAGGCCGCCGAGAGTTTCCGCCAGGTCGTCGAACTCTACCCGGACTCGCCCCACGCGCCGGAGGCCAGAGAACTGCTCGCTCGCTGCCTCGCGGACCTCGCGGAACACGAGTTTCAGGTGGCGCGCTACTACTTCAACATTCACGCCTGGAGCGGAGCCAGGATGCGGCTTCAGCACCTTGTCTCGACCTACCCCGACACCGAGGCGGCGCAGCGAGGCAAGGAACTGCTGCGGCAGATCGAGGAAAAGGTGTCGGGCGACACGGCCGGCGAGGCACCGACTCCGACGCCGACACCGGCCGGGAATCCTTGACGGATCGCGTAACCATGCTGTATGTTGAAGCTGGAGCTACCACAAGCGTGCGAGGAGGGGGTGCCCCGATGACCCGCGCAACCATAGCCATTGCGCTCGTGTTGTGTGCTGCTTGGGCGACCGCCGAAGAGGCTGTCAACCCTCCACCCCAACCGCTACACAAGGTGGGCGATCACTGGACACCCTACGATCCCCCGACGGAGTTCGCGCCGGATGCCAACGTCTACATCATCCAGCCGGGCGACACGCTCTGGGACCTGGCGCGCAAGAACCTCGGCAACCCCTACCTCTGGCCGCAGCTGTGGGAGAAGAACACCTACATCCGCGACGCGCACTGGATCTATCCCGGCGACCCGCTCGTCATCGGAGTGAAGGCCGCCGAGGTCGCTCCCAGCGGCGAGGCCGCGGCAGCGCCGGCGCCGACCGCCGGGGAAGCGCCCGCTGCGAGCGACGAGGGCGCCGCGATTCCCGAGGGCGAGGCCGGACAGCTGGTCGCCGTCGGCAGCGAGGACGACCTCTACTGTTTCGCCTACCTCGACGACAAGGGCGAGGAGGCCGCGCTGAAGGTCGTCTCGGCTGAAGACATCGCGTTCAAGGCCGAGTTCGTCGAGGGCGACGTCGTCTTCATCAACGGCGGCGAGCAGGAAGGGATCCAGGCCGGGCAGGAGTTCTTCCTGGTTTCTCCCGGCAGGACCTTGCGCCACCCGTCGACGGACGCCGTGCTCGGCCGCGTCATGCGCTACACCGGCCAGATCCGCGTCCTGTGCACGCAGGATCACTCGGCGACCGCGGAGGTCGTCGCGTCGTGCGACCCCATCCCGGTCGGAACGTGGTTGAAGCCGTTCGAGGCGATGCCGATTCCGATGGCGGTGCTCACCGAGCCGCTGACCGTGTGCGACGTTCCCAACACGAAGCCGAAGGGGTACATCGTCTACTCGAAGGACGACATCGTCACGATCGGCCAGGATCACGTCGTGATGGTCGACCTCGGCGAGGCGGACCAGGTTTCGCCGGGGACGATGTGCACGATCTACCGAGACAACCCGCATCCGGGCATGCCTCGTATCGTCCTCGGGGAGGCGGCCGTGCTCTCCACCGGCGACCACTGGGCCACCGCCAAGGTCATCAACTCGAACCAGCCCCTCCGCGTGGGTGACCGCGTCGAAGTCAAGTGAGTCGGGAGACGCCGGCACCTCGACCGGCACGACTGCGCGATCTCGCCGTCGCTTTCTCGACCGTGACCGAGATGCTGATCGACCGCGGCGTCGGCCTCGAAGAAGCGGTGAGCGCCTTCACCACGGGCTACATTCGCACGGCGCTCGGCAGGCACGGCGGCAACGTCTCCCAGGCCGCGATCGCGCTCGGCGTCCACCGCAACACGCTCCGGGCCAAACTCAACAAGAACGGCCACAAGACGCCACGTCGTCGCTGATCATGCTCACCGGCCGGCAGCGCACCTCCCTGTGGGCGTGCACGGCCGTCGGAGTTGCGCTCGTTCTGCTCGCGGAGCGCTCCCCCGGCGTCCGGCGCTCCGACACGCCCGCTCAGGAAGGTCGCGTCGCGCTCGTGGCCAGGGAGCGGCCGTGGGTTGCCGACCGGCCGGAGATCGACCCGGCCGTCGTCGCCGCCGCCGCGCGAAACGGTCTCGATCCCGCACTGGTACAGGCGGTCATCACCGTCGAATCCGGACACGATCCGGATGCCGTGTCTCCGCGCGGGGCCGTGGGTTTGATGCAGGTACTCCCCGAGACGGCCGCCTGGCTGGGGTTGCCGGAAGCGGCCGACCCGGCGCAGGGCCTGGAAGCGGGCTGCCGCTACCTGGCCGCGCTCATCGACCACTTCGGCGGCGATGTCGAGCTGGCCCTCGCGGCGTACAACGCCGGGCCCGGTGCGGTCCGCCGCTGGGGGCGGGTGCCTCCGTACCGGGAGACACGGGACTTCGTGCGTCGGGTCGCCACGGCCTATTTCGGGCTTTCGGGCTCGGAACTGCAGGCGGCCAGCCTCACGACGGACTAGGACTTCTTCGCCTCGTCGTCCGACTTGGGGTGCTCGTCGCCCTTGAGCGCGCCGCGAAAATTGCGGATCCCCTCGCCCAGGCCGCGGCCCAGACCCGCCAGCTTGCCCGCCCCGAAGAGAACCATCACGATGAGGAAGATGATGAGCAGCTCGGGAAGGCCCAGGGAACCGAACATGCGCGACCCCTTTCCTGGTTGAATTATACGCCCGGCCCGGACGCGGCGACGGCGTCGCGGATCGCTTCCGGCGCGCCGGTAGCTTTCACCGCTACGGCGGTCTGACGCCGCACGTCGGGGAGGAAACGCAGGTACTCCCCTCTCCCCTCGCCGGACAGTCTGAGGAACGTGCCCACAACCTTGAGGCCGCGTTGAGCGGCGCATTGCCAGTACCGCTCCTCCCAGCCGGGATCCCAGCTCATCGCCTCGGCGGCGGCGGACAACCTCGCCCAGGCGCCCTCGATCCACGACGCTCCCGCGCGCTCGCGCAACAGCGACACGGCGTCGTAGGTGTCCGGGCCGCCGCGCATGTCCTGAAAGTCGATCGCCTTGACCACGTCACCGACGGCAAACAGGTTGTTGGCGTGGAAGTCCCGGTGAACGAGCCGCCGGGGGTGGGAGGCGACGACCGTGACGAGACGGTCGAGGTATGCCGCCACCTCGCCACCGCGCAGCTCCGGGGCCAGGGTCAGGCGCTCGAAGTCGGCGAGCTCGCGACGCAGGAAGACGGCGTCGAACGGAGGCGTCTCCAGATCCGCCCAGCCGGTGGACTGGAACTGGCCCAGGACCGCGAACGCCGCGCCGATCACGTCGGTGCGACCGCCCGCGAGCGCCGACTCGAGGTCCACCGAACCGAGATCCTCGACCAGCGTCACGGCGCCGGCCCGGCCCAGCGGCCGCGGCACCGGAAGCGCGTGCCGCCACGCCCAGGCGTGGATCCTCCAGTCCCGCTCCGCCTGCGCGAGCGCGCCCTGGGGGTACAGGCAGGCGACCAGAGTCTCGCCGCCCGCCATGTGGGCACGGAAGAAGCGCCGGTGCGAGGCGTCGCCGGCGAGAGGCACGAACCGTTCGGGGACGTGTCCCAGCTCGTTGCAGGCACTGGCCAGCATGTCATCGATCACGCGCCCACCCCGCTCGCCGCCGGCAACGCGCCATCTCGTGCCGCCGGCGGACGGCCGACATGGTACCCGGTCGGGGAATGACCGCCCGCAAGGGCCGGGTTTGCGCCAGCGTGAAACGACCCGTCTTCACCCCCGAATCCAGGGCGCTGCTCGCCTTCGTGGCCGACGCTTTGCAGCGGCACATCGAACGCGACGCCGGACTCCAGGCCGCCACCGCCAACCTCCTGCGCGGCGGCCGGTCGCTGCGCGTGCGGGTGGAGGCCGCACCGGGAGACGCACGGCCACGCGTGGAAGTCGCCAATCTCGCGACCGACGTGCCAGAATGGTCCGCGGCCGATCACGCGCTCCTCCGGTCGCTCGGGATCTCCCATGAGCCACGCCCCGTCTCCGTCCCTGACGAACCTGGTCGGCGCGAGTCCGGCTGACCTCGCCGCCCTGCTCGACGGCCTGGACTCCCGGCCGTATCGCGTGAGGCAGATCTACCACTGGCTCAACCGCCGCCTCGCGGCGTCGCTCGACGAGATGACCGACCTGCCCAAGTCCCTGCGCGCGGCGCTCGCCGAACGCGCGAGCGTCGTCGACCCGGCGGTGGCCGACGCGCGTCGAGCGCCCGATGGGACGGTCAAGGTCGCCCTGCGCCTGGACGACGGCGCTGTCGTCGAGGCCGTCGTGATCCCGATGGAAGGGCGCACGACGCTGTGCCTCTCTTCGCAGGCGGGTTGCGCGGTCGGGTGCGTCTTCTGCGTCACGGGCGCGTTGGGCGCCGGCCGCAACCTGTCGGGCGGCGAGATCTTCGGCCAGTACCGTGTGCTCGCCCGCCGCGAGAACCTGCTCGGCCAGCCGCTCAACGTCGTGTTCATGGGCATGGGTGAACCGCTGCTCAACCTGCCGGGCGTGAGTCGTGCCGTCGATCTGCTCGCCGAGACGGTCAGTCCGAGGCGCGTGACCGTGTCGACCAGCGGCATCGTCCCGATGATCGCTCGCCTGGGCGAGTTGCCGCGGCGGCCGAACCTCGCGGTATCGCTCAACGCCACGACTCAGGAGCAGCGCGTCCGGCTGATGCCGCTCGCCAGTCGATGGACGCTCGACGAGCTGCTCGAAGCGCTGCGGCGCTACCCGCTCGAGCGCGGCCGGAGGATCACCATCGAGTATGTTCTGCTCGCCGGCCTGAACGACTCGGAAGAGGACGCCCGCCGTCTCCCGCGTCTCCTGCGTGGCGTGCCGGTGAAGGTCAACGTGATTCCGTTCAACCCGGATTCCGAGTTCCTGCCCGATCTGGCAACACCCGACGAGGCGACCGTGAATCGCTTCGCCGCCCGACTCGCGGATGCTCACCTCAACGTGACGGTGCGCTGGAGCAAGGGCCTCGAGGTCTCCGGAGCCTGCGGGCAGCTTCGTGGCCGGGTGTCGCCGGCGCCCCCCGAGCCAAGCGCCGACGCCCACTGACCGAGGGTGTGGCCGGAGGTCGTCGCGACCGCCGGGTGCACGGATCTCGTGTCGCGCCGTTCACGCGCCCCCCGATCGGGCGGCTGCCGGCCGCGCCCCGCCGCGACGTGTCTTCGGCGGATGTCGAATCGGTGTCACGCGTCGATGGTCACGACCGCCGACCACTGGCGACCCGCGCGCTGGCCGTCCCGCCGGTACGAGTGGTACCCGGGTGCGCATGCCGTGCACCCGGCGAGGCGGTGGACCCGTCCGAGCCCGAGCACGGCGAGCCGACACTCGGCCCACCCGCCCAGGTCCACGCGATCCTCCGATCGCCACTGCTGCCCGCCGACATCGACCTTGCCCAGGGCCGCGACGACCTCGCCGCCAACCCGGTAGTGGCACGGCCCGACACCGACGCCGATCGCCGCCGCCAGGGCCGAGGGAGACACGCCGAACTCGACCTCGAGGCGGCGCACCGTCGCGCCGAGGATGTCCGCGGCGAGGCCGCGCCAGCCGGCGTGGACGATGCCGACCACTCCGCCTCCGGCGATGGCGACCGGAAGGCAGTCGGCGGTACGGACGGTCAGCACCACTCCCGGCTCCCCGGTGAGCAGGGCGTCACACTCGCCGACGTGATGAGCACGGGCGTCGAGTTGCCGCTCCGGACTGAAGACGTACGCGAGGCGCGAGTGCACCTGGGTCGCGTAGAGAGCCGGAACGTCGCGACCGATCCAGGCGCTCACCCGGCGGCGGGTCTCCTCCGCCAGTTCGGCGGGCGACGCTCCCGAAGGAGAGGCGGACGCGCCCGCGAACACGGCGAAGGCGTGCCCGAGCTCGACCGCGATCACACCGTCTGCCTCGCGATCTCCGCGCATCGCCGCATGCTACACTGCGCGAGCCGATGCCTGCGCAGGTTCGTCACACCCGCCCGCCGGCGGGCCCCGGTCGGCGGTCGTTCCCTTCGCGCGACCCGGCCGGGTCGGCACGCCACCGCGTCACGTCCGCGGCGTGCGGGGCATCGGAGTCCGACGGTGGCCGATGAGGCGGTGATCCGCCTCGAGGAGGTCACCAAGAGCTACCGCACGAGACCGGCGCTGCGCGGCGTGAGCGCGACCGTCGAACGCAGCGAGTTCGTCTTCCTCACCGGACCGTCGGGAGCGGGCAAGAGCACGCTGCTCAGGCTGCTATACCGGGCCGAGCTGCCGGACTCCGGGCGGGTGGTCGTCAACGGCCGTGACGTGGCCGAGTTGCGTCCGCGCGACGTGCCTGGGTTCCGGCGCCGGCTGGGGATAGTTTTCCAGGACTTCAAGCTGCTGCGCCGCAGGACGGTCGGCGAGAACGTCACCTTCGCGCTCTCGCTCGTGTCGCTGAGCGAGCGCGAGCAGGAGCGCCGCGCCTATCTCACGCTCAAGCGAATGGGACTTCAGCACCGCCTGACGGCTTTTCCCGAGGAGCTTTCGGGCGGCGAGCAGCAGCGCGTCGCGATCGCCCGCGCGCTGGTCCTTCAGCCCGACCTCATCCTTGCCGACGAGCCGACCGGCAACCTGGACCCCGAGCGCTCACACGAACTGCTCGAGCTGTTCAAGTCGATCAACTACCAGGGAACGACCGTTCTGGTCGCTACCCACGACCGTTCCCTGATCGAGACGCACCCCGCGCGCACGCTCTTCCTCGAGCGCGGACAGCTCGTTCGCGACGGCTGGGGAACCACGCCGTGATCGCGCACCTCGGACGCGAGGTACGCCGCCAACTGCGCGAGTCCGGGCCGACGGGGCTCGTCGCACTGCTGCTCGTCGCGGTGGCCACCACCTGGGGGGGCGTCCTGTGGGCGGTCCGCGGCTGGGTCACGAAGGAACTCCTCGACCAGGACCGGCCGGCCACGGTCGTCGCCACGCTGCGGTCGCCCGACGACAGGGGCGAACTCGAACGCGCCCTCGCCGCTCAGCCGAACCGGACGACGGTCACGGTCACGACTCCGGCGGAGACGAAGACGCTCCTCTCTTCGTGGTTCCCGGAACTTTCCGCCGCGCTTCTCGGCCTGGACGACGCGTCGTTCCCCGCGCTCCTCCAGGTCGAGGTGGCTGCCGCCGACGCCGCCACCGTGGCCGAGTGGTTGCGGCGCAGGCCGGAGGTGACGGTCGTCGAGAACTCCCGCGACTGGCAGGGACGCGTCGAACGCACGCTCGCAGGTGTGATGGTCGCGGGCTTTGGGCTGGCCGCCGCCTTGCTCGTCGGCTGCGGCGTCGTGGTGCTGCTCGTGGTCCGCCTGCTCGTACTCGAGCACCGGGACGAGATCGCGATCATGAGGTTGATCGGCGCTCGGGAGATCGACATCCGGCTGCCGTACCTCGCGTGCGGGTCGCTTCTGGGCCTCGGCGGCGGCGCGCTCGGCGTCCTGATTCTCACCGGCCTCGGCGCCGCGCTCCTGCCCGGGCTGGGCTGGATCGGAGTGTGGACGGGTATCGTCGTTCCCCTGATCGGGGCCGCGGTCGGTGCGCTCGGGGCAGGGCTCGGCCTCGCGTCGCTTCCGGTCGCGCCCTGACGCCCAGCTGCTCGATGGATCGGACCGCCACGCTTCGAGACGGTATCGACGCGGAGGAAAACGGAACCCGTGGGCGCGAACCGGGACCCATTCGTGAGACCGCACGTCGTGCCGGAGGCAGGGCACCTCGTCCTGCCGCGATGCCCACGCTCCATGGTTCTCGCGGAAGTCGTGTCAGCGTTGGACGAGCGGCGTGACCTTGCGCAGGAACTCGCCGGCCTTGTCGCCGCCCTCGATCAGCGAAATCGCGCGCGCCAGATTGTCGACCATCTTGTGGACCGCGGTCATGCCGTTGCCGGCCTCGATCTCACCGCGGGCCACTCTGTACTGCTTTTCGACCGTGATCGACCCGGCCAGGCCGACGTAGTCCTCCGCCGCCTTGCGCACGTTCTCGGCCAACGCGAGAAGCGTCGTCGTGGACGGGCCCGACGGCTTGGCCGGAGCGGCCTTCTCCTCGGTCGAGCGCAGCGCGATCAGCCCGTTGGTGACCAGACCGAACAGCACCTTGCACACGTCGTAGGCCGGCAAGCCCGAGGCCGTCTCGAGCTGGCGGATGGTGCGCTGACCGTCGATCTTGGTGACGATCTGCCACTCGTGCGGCGAGAGGGTGATCTGGTCGTGACCCGGGTCGCGGGGCAGGAAGTGCGGGACGACGTCGAGCGACGGGATCTTGCGCTGCAGCACGCGCCACTCGTCGAGCCGGCGCGCCGCCTCCATCATCAGGCTCGTGTTGGACTTCGTCACCGTGGTTTGCTCGGGCTCGACGCCGGGAGTGAAGATGAACTGTCCCTTGCGCCACATCGCCATCTCGTAGACCGCGTACTCGCCGCGCAGGCTGGCCAACGACGCGTCGACGATCTGGCCCTCGCGAAGGTAGATCCGACCCTCGCCGCCGTCACCAGAGAGACTGAAGACGCCGGTCTTGCCCGACACGCTCACCAGCTGGATGACATCGGGAAGGGCGAGGTCGGAGAGGGATCCCTGGAGCGCCATGTTCTAGCCGGCGACGCACCGCAGGCAGGCCGCAGCGCGTCGGGTCGGGTGTGTTCCTCGTGCCGTCATCTCCAAGGCTAGGTATTTCAGGCGCTTAGGCCGGAGCCTCCCGCGTCGATGCTAACACACGCATTTTTCAAAGGTCAAGGCGCGCGTGACGCACGTGGCACAGTGCGAGCGCCAGGGCATCGGCCGCGTCGTGACCGATCTCTCCGCCGACGTCGAGCATCCGACCGACGACATAGGCCACCTGCCGCTTCTCCGCCGTACCGTAGCCCACCACCGTCGACTTGACGACGGCCGGCTCGTACTCGAAGACCTCTCCGCCCCAGCGACCGAGGGTCGCGAGCAGCGCTCCGCGGGTCTCGGCGAGCCCGATCGCGGCGCGAGCGTACTTGCCCAGAAACGGGGTCTCGATCACCACGGACGCGGGCGCGACGCGTTCGATCAGCGCCTCGAGCTGGCCGGCGAGGGAGGCGAGCGCGCGGGGCCGCGGGAGTCCGCGCGCCGGACGAAGGCACCCCGAATCGATGGCCCGCACCGTACGATTCTCGACCTCGATCAGGCCCCAACCGGTGACGCGCGTGCCCGGGTCCAAACCGAGGAGTCGCGTTGCGTCAGCTCGCTTCGAGGAGGGTGTCGTCAACGTCGAAGTTGGCCCACACGTTCTGCACGTCGTCGTGGTCCTCGAAGGCGTCCATCAGGCGGATCATCTGCTCGGCCCGCTTGTCCTCGAGGCGGACCTGCGTCGTCGGGACCATCTCGACCTTCGCCTGCTCGACCGGAAGACCGCGCGACTCGAGCGTGGACTTGACCTTGTGCAGCTCGTCCGGCGCCGTATAGATCTCGAACAGCTCGGGGTCCTCGGCGAAGAAGTCCTCGGCCCCGGCCTCGAGCGCCGACTCCATGATCTGGTCCTCGTCGCCTGCCGTCTTCGGTACGATCAGGTATCCCTGCTTCTTGAACAGGAAACCGACGCATCCGCTCTCGCCGAGGTTGCCTCCGTGCTTCGAGAAGAGGTGCCTGATCTCCGCCGTGGTCCGGTTGCGGTTGTCGGTCAGCACCTGGAGCATGACCGCCACTCCGCCCGGCCCGTAGCCCTCGTAGGTGACCTCCTCGTACGCGACTCCAGGGAGTTCGCCGGTGCCGCGCTGGATCGCCTTGGTGATGGTGTCGGACGGCATGTTCGCCGCCTTGGCCGCCTGAACCGCGGCGCGCAGGCGCGGGTTTCCGTCGGCGTCGCCGCCCCCTTCGCGCGCGGAGGTGGTGATCTCGCGGATGATCTTGGTGAACAGCTTTCCGCGCTTGGCGTCCAGCTTCCCCTTCTTGTGCTTAATCGTGCTCCACTTGTTGTGACCCGACATGAGGACCCCCGTCGAGGAAACGTGGCCGCCTCGGCCTCTCGATTGTACACCTCGCACGACGCAAGCGAATCCCGCCCCTTGACTTGCACCGCCACCGACCGGGACAATACGCCAGCGTTCGCACGCGACGCGGCGGAGCAATGAGCCAGACCATCCTTCTCATCGATTACGAGCCGCGCACCGTGGCGCGGGTCCAGGAGGCGCTCGCGCCTCTCGGCGCCAACGTCCTGGTCGCCAAGGATGTGGACTCGGCCGTTGCCGAGTGCTCGAAGACCGAACCGCGCGTCGTCCTGATCACGTCCGTGCTCCCGCGCGTCAGCGTCGAAGACGCGATCACGCAGTTGCGCGCGCGAGCCGGGTTGCGCACCACGCCGTTCCTGGTCCTGACCAGCGGGTACTCCGGAGACGACACGCGAGCCGACGCGGCCCGACTCGGCGCGGCGGACCTGGTCATCAAGCCGTTCTCCAACGAGGCGCTGCTCGAGCAGGTCAGGATCGCCCTGCAGGCGCCACGCGCGACTCCCTCGCAGGGCGCGGAGTCGCGCGCCGAGGTGATCGAGGCGCTGCGGCGCAGCGCCGGCATCGCCGACGGCGGCACCGTGACCTCCGAGGACATCTTCGGCGATCTGCTCGAGTCGGAGCCCGAAGCGAAGCCTGCCCCCGCGCCGACGATCCCTCGAACCGCTGCCGAGCCGCCTCCACCCGTCCAGGTACCCGAGCCGCCCAGGCCCATGAAGCCCGTCGCGGCCGACCTGTCGGTCGACAAGGTGCTCGAGTCCACGCTCGCGGAGATGCGCGGTCAGCCGGCGAAGTCCACGCGGCCGAAGGAGACCGCCTCGACCGCCTCGGTCGACGATCTCCTCTCCCAGACGCTATCGGGCTTGAAGGTGCAGATTCCGCGCGGCGGCGAGCCCGCCCCGGCCGCGAAGCCGGCGGCCGCCGAGGTCACGCCCGCCGTACCCGAGGTTCCGCGGACCGAACCGGCGAAGACCGTCGCGATCCCGCTGCGCGAGATCCCCATTGCCCCGACCAAGCCGGCCCGTGCGACGGGAGAGCACGCCCAGGGACCCCTCCCGGGCGGATCGCCGTTCGGGCAGTACGAACTCATGCAGTTGATCGCCACCGGCGGCATGGCCGAGGTCTACAAGGCGAAGATGCGCGGCGTCGAGGGGTTTCAGAAGATCGTCGCGATCAAGCGCATCCTCCCCCACCTGACCGACAACGACGAGTTCGTCACGATGTTCGTCGACGAGGCGAAGCTCGCGGCGCAGCTCCAGCACCCGAATATCATCCACATCTACGACCTAGGGAAGATCGAGCGTTCCTACTACATCGCGATGGAGTACATCGACGGCAAGGACCTGCGCTCGATCCTCAAGCTGCTCGGCGAGCGCCGGACGAAGATGCCGCTCGGCCACGCGCTGTTCGTCGCCTCCAAGTTGGCGGCGGCCCTCGACTACGCCCATCGCAAGCACGACCTCTCGGGGCGCGCGATGGCCCTCGTCCACCGCGACGTCTCGCCCCAGAACGTGCTCATCTCGTTCGACGGCGAGGTCAAACTGTGCGACTTCGGCATCGCCAAGGCGGCGTCGAAGGCCTCGCACACCCGCGCCGGCGCGCTCAAGGGCAAGCTCCAGTACATGTCACCCGAGCAGGCCTGGGGAAAGGACATCGACCACCGCTCGGACATCTTCTCGCTCGGTCTCGTCCTCTACGAGATGGCGACCGGGCGGAAGGCGTTCGCGGGCGATTCGGAGCTGTCGATCCTCGAACAGGTCCGCACGCCGAAGCTCGTGCCTCCCCGTGACATCGAACCCTCGATTCCGCCGCAGGTGGAGCGGCTGATTTTCAAGACGCTCAAGGAGCAGCGCGAGGAACGCTACGAGACCGCGGGCGAACTGGCGGCCGAAATCGACGAACTGATGCAGAACCTTCGGCCCGCTCCGAGCGCTCCGGATCTGGGCAGTTTCCTCACGGAACTGGTCGGCCGCGCCGAGGTTCCCGTTCCGAAGGCGCCGGCGCCGAAGGCGGCGGAGCCGCCGCTCCCGGAGATCGAGGCGCTGGTGAAGGCGCCGAAGAGAGTGGAGGAGCCTGCCGCGGCGGCCGCCCACGACGAGTCGGCACACGCCCGCGAGATGGTCGCCCCGGCGCCCGTGACTGTTCCGCCTCCCGCCGGGCGCCCGCGCGTGACATTGCTCGCGGGGCTCGGCGTGGTCGCGATCGCCGCGCTTGGCGGGGCGTTGCTCCTGACCCGCGCGAAGCCGAGCGAGGGCCCCGTCCCCACCCCGGCCGTCGAGGGAGCCGACGCGACCCGCCAGCTGATCGCCGACGAGGTGGCGCGCCAGCAGGAAGCCGCGGAACAGCAGCCGGCGACGGACACGGCCGCCGGGACCGAGCCGGGCGGGCAGACGGCGCAGCCCGTATCGGCGCCGACTCGCGCCGCGGCTCAGCCCACTCCCCGCCCGCAGGCCACGCAGCCTCCGGCGGTCGTCGACACCCCGGTCGCCGCAGTCCCCGAACCGGAGGTCGAACCGACGCGGGCTCCGGCCGAAGAGCCGACCGCCGCGCCGCCACCCACCCAGGCGCCTCCGCCGGAACCGACCCGGGTCGCTCCCGCGCCGGCCTCCGCCGCACAGGCTCCGACGGTCCGCGAAGGCGATCTCGTCGAAGCGGGTGACCTCGACACGCCGCCCGAACCCCTGTCCATCGTCAAGGCCGCGTATCCGCCGTTGGCGGCGCGCCAGCGTGTCGGAGGCATCGTCATCCTGCGCGCTCTCGTCAACGAGAACGGCGGCGTCGACGAGGTGGTGGTGTTGCGCGGGATCAGGCCGGACCTCGGCCTCGATCGCGCTGCCGCCGACGCACTCCGGCGGTGGAGATTCAAGCCCGCGACGAAGAACGGCGTGCGCGTCAAGGTGTGGCATACGCAGTCGATCCCGTTCCAGCCCTAGACCGAGGAGGAACCGATGGCCGTACTCACGGATCAGCAGCGGAAGTTCTACGAGGAAACCCGCAAGGTCACCAAGCAGGAGATCACCGACCTGGAGAACCAGATTCAGGAGGAACTCCAGCGCGTCAAGCAGAGGATCGCCGAACTGCAGTCGGCACAGAAGGCGTCGCGCCAGATGTACGACGCGGCCTGCCAGCGCCTTGGGATTCCCAATGACTTGGAGGACTCCGGCGGCGAGTAGGCCGGTCGCCCCGGATCACCACCGCTGCATTCGCCTCGCCGCCCGGAGTGGACCGGTGCTTCTGCTCTGGGCGGCTGTCGCTTTCTCCGGCCACCTGGTCGACCAGGTCGGGCACCCGGTGCAAGCCGGTCCCGTGACACGGCTGGTCGCGCTGGCCCCCGACGTGGTGGAACTCGCCTTTGCTCTCGGTGCCGGCGAACGCCTGGTCGGCGTCGCCGGCACCGCGGACTTCCCCGTGGCCGCCCGTTTATTGCCGCGTGTGACGGTCGGCGACGTCGAGTCGATCATGGCGCGACGTCCGGATCTGGTCCTCGCCACCACGGCCGGCAACGATCCCCGCGTCATCGAGCGTCTGCGCGCGTCCGGTGTCCGAACGTTCACCGCGGACGTGACCTCGTGCGAACGGCTGGCCGAAGTGCTGCGCCTCCTCGGCGAGGTCCTCGGCGCCCGGCGTCGGGGGGACGAGTTGGCCGATGACGTCCTCGGCCGCTGCGCGGCCGCGGCGCGGCGCGCTGCGGACCTGCCCGGGCAAGGCGCCCTCTGGGTCGTGTGGTGGGAGCCGCCGATCGTCGCCGCGCCCAACACGTTTCACCACGATCTCCTGCACAGGGCGGCCCTGACCAACCTCGCGCCCGAGGGCGCCGGGCGTTATCCGCGCGTCAACCCCGAGGTATTCCTCGACCCCGGCCTGCGGTTCGTCGTGTCTCCCGACGAACCCGATGTCCGCGCGGGATGGGAGCGGTTCGCCACGAGCGCAGCCGGAACCCGACTCGCGGCGGGTGACGTGCAGGTGCTGTGGCTTCCCGCCGATCCGGCGAGCCGGCCGGGGCCGAGGATGCCTGAAGCGCTCGAGGCGCTCGTCGCCGCCCGCGAGGCCCGGCGATGAAGCGGACGGCCGATGTGCTGCTCGGCGTAGTCCTGCTCGCGGCGGCCGCGGCTGGGCTTCTCGCCCCCGGGCCCGGAGCGGCGCCAGGCGAGGCCCTCGACGTCCTCCTCGGGAGCGGGACCGAGGGCGCCACGGTCGCCGTTCTCGGCGTGCGGCTGCCGCGCCTCGCCCTCGCGCTGGCGGTCGGGGCGGCGCTCGCCCTCGCCGGCGCTTCGCTCCAGGCCCTGCTCGCCACGCCGCTCGCCGACCCGTTCCTGCTCGGAATCTCCGGCGGCGGAGCGGCGGCCGCGACCGCCGCCGTCGCCCTCCTCCCCGTGGCGGCGTTCGGCGCCGTCCCCGCCGCGGGGATGGCGGGAGCCGCCCTCGCCACTCTGGCCGTGTGGTGGATGGCGCGGGGGCCCCTCGGTCCCTCGACGACGCGTCTGCTGCTGGCCGGGATCGCGGTGAACGCCGCCGCGTCCGTGGCGATCCTCGCCGTGCTCGCGCTCGCCGACGCACCGCGTCTGGCCAGCGCCCTCGCGATCACGATGGGGTCGTTCTCCGCGGCGACGCCCGCCGCCGTGCTGTGGTTGCTCCCGTACCTCCTGCTGCCCGCCGCGCTGCTCCTCCACGACGGTCGCGACCTCGGCCTGCTCGCGCTCGGCGAGGAGTCGGCCGCGGCGCTCGGCGTCGATGTCACCGCGGTGCGCCGCCGCGTCTTCCTCGCCTCGGCCGCGTTGTGCGGCGGAGCCGTGGCCTTCGCCGGGGTGATCGGCTTCGTCGGGTTGGTCACGCCCCACCTGTGCCGGCTGATCTGGGGCATGGCGCCGCGCCGCCTGTTCTGGCGCGCCGCGCTCGCCGGCGCCGCGCTGACCGCATTCGGCGACGTGCTTGCCCGCCAGCTGGTGGCGCCGGCGGAGCTTCCCGTCGGAGTCGTCACGGCCGCGCTCGGCGTGCCTTTCTTCGTCGCTCTGCTCAGGCGCGCGCCATGAGCGCACCGACCGGTCCGCGGGCAGAACAGGGGCGCGGGTTGCTGCGCGCCAGCGGAGCGAGCGGCGGCTACGGCGGACGCCCGGTCGTCGAGTGTGCCGACCTCGAGGTCGGGCCGGGGACCTGCATCGCGCTGATCGGACCGAACGGCGCCGGCAAGAGCACGCTGTTGCGCATGCTGGCCGGCGTGCTGCCCACCAGCGCGGGATCCGTCGAACTCCTCGGGAAGTCGCTGCGCCAGTGGCGCCGGCGAGACGTGGCCAGGCACGTCGCCTTCGTCGCGCAGCAGGTCCACTTCGCTTTCCCCGTCACGGTCCGCGAAGTCGTGGAGCAAGGACGCGCGCCCCACCTCGGCGCCTGGCGGCCCGCCGGCCCGGCAGACCGGCGCGCCGTCGAGGCGGCGCTCGAACGCGTCGGGCTGGACGGCGCCGCGAGCCGTCCCGTGCAGTGCCTTTCGAGCGGCGAGCGACAACGCGTGCTGCTCGCCCGCGCGCTCGCCAGCGAGCCTCGCGTCCTCCTGCTCGACGAGCCGGCCGCCAGTCTCGACGTCGCGCACCAACTGGAGCTGGTCGAGCTGCTCCGCCGCCTGCACACAGAGGGAGCGGGCAGCGTCGTCGTCGTCCACGACTGGAACCTCGCGGCGCGTCTCGCGGATCGGGTGGTCGTTCTCGCGTGCGGTCGGGTGCGCGCCGCGGGAAACCCGGGCGACGTCCTGACGCCACCCCTGTTCCTGGACGTGTTCGGCGTCCGGACCGAGACGCTGCTCGCCGGGGACGGACGTCCGGTGTTCGTCCCGCGCATCGCCGCCCACCCCCCGATGTCGGACGGCAGGTGAGACCGGCGCTCCTTGCCTGGCGCAGAGGCCGGTGCTAGGCTCGGGCTCTCATGGCCTGGTTCCGACGCTCAGAGACCGGCTCGCGCCCCGCCAGCAGAGTCCCTGAAGGGCTCTGGGTCAAGTGCGAGGGGTGCCGGGAGATCCTCTACCGGAAGGAACTCGAGCGCGACCAGTTCGTCTGCCCGCGCTGCGGCTTTCACCATCGCGTGTCGGCGCGCACACGGCTGGCCCAACTCTTCGACGGCGGCGAGTGGAAGGAGCTGTTCGGCGGCGTGTACTCCACCGATCCGCTCGAGTTCGCCGACTCCAAGCCGTACGCCGATCGGCTCAAGGCGTTGCGCGACAAGGGCGCGCGCTGCGATGCCCTGCTCGTCGGGGTCGGCCGGGTCTCCGGTCACCGGGCGGTGATCGCGGCGATGGAGTACGCGTTCATGGGCGGTTCGATGGGCTCCGCGGTCGGCGAGAAGCTGACCCGCGCGATCGAGCGTTGCGTCAAGAGCCGTTTGCCCCTGATCGTCGTGTCGTGTTCCGGCGGGGCGCGCATGCAGGAGGGCATCCTGTCCCTCATGCAGATGGCCAAGATCTCCTCCGCCCTCGCCCGCCTGCACGAGGCCCGTGTACCCTACATCTCGGTGCTCACCGACCCGACGACGGGCGGCGTGACCGCCTCGTACGCGATGCTCGGCGACCTCAACATCGGCGAGCCCGGGGCGTTGATCGGGTTCGCCGGACCGAGGGTAATCGAGCAGACCATCCGCCAGAAGCTCCCCGAGGGGTTCCAGCGCTCCGAGTTCCTCCTCGAACACGGAATGCTCGACATGGTGGTGCCCCGACAGGAACTCAAGGAGACCCTGGCCCGGTGTCTGGGACTCCTCCTCTAGCCGGTCCGGTCGACCGCCTGCTCGCGCCCCGACTCGAGCAACGCATCCTGCCGGGTCTCGATCGCATCGCGCGGGCGCTCGCCACTCTCAACCACCCGGAGGACCGCTTCCCTTCGCTGCTGGTCGTCGGCACGAACGGCAAGGGCTCGACCGTGGCTCTGCTCGCCTCGATCCTGCGCGCTCACGGGTTGCGCGTCGGCCGTTACACGTCGCCGCACCTCATCCGCGTCGAGGAGCGCATCGAGGTCGACGGGACGGCCATCGACTCCGCGCGCCTCCTCGAGCTGATCCGCGAGCTCGAGGCGTTTCCCGACCTCTCGTACTTCGAGACGGTCACCGCCGCCGCGTTCCTCGAGTTCGCGGACCGTGAGGTCGACATCGCCGTCCTGGAAGCCGGCCTGGGCGGGCGCTGGGACGCCACCAACGCCGGGGCTCCCGAGGTCGCGATGCTGACCAACGTCGGCACGGACCACGGCATCTGGCTCGGCCCGACTCGCCGGCACATCGCCGCCGAGAAGGCCGCCGCGCTGCGCGGACGCGAGGCGATCATCGGGGAGTGGGACGATGAGATCGAGGCGGTGATCCGCGCGCACGCGGACCCGGCGACGCCGGTCTCGCTCGCCGGGGACTGGGCGGAGGTGTGGGGGGAGGAACGCAGTGAAATCGAGGCCCCGGCGGTCCCTACTCTCCCCTCTCGCCCCTCTCCTCTCCCCTTCACTGCTGCCGGCACGCCGGTGGGCTACGCCGTGGCCGGCCTGAACGGCGCCGCCTTCCTTCCGCTGCTCGGGGCGCACCAGATCGCCAACCTGCGGCTGGCCCTGGCCGGGGCGGCCGCGCTGGCGAAGCACCGCGCGATTCCGCCGCTCGACGCCTGCGCCGTGACGGACGGAATCGAGTCGACGCGCTGGCCGGGGCGCCTGCAGCGCGTCTCCTGGGCGGGGCGGGACCTGTTCCTCGACGGCGCCCACAACCTCGAGGCGACACATCATCTGAGCCTGGCGCTCGACGCCCTGCGGCTCTCGGGTCGCGTTGAAATGGTCTTCTCCTGCCTCGACGACAAACCGCTCGACGCCATGGCGGCCAGGCTTCGACCGCGCGTCACCGGCGTGACGGTGGTGCCCCTGGCCTCGCCGCGAGCGATGCCCGTCGAGCGCCTGACGGCGGCGTTTCCCGGCTGCCGCACGGCGTCGACGCTCGCGGACGCAGTGGACGCGGCCGGCCGGGAGACCCCCCTGCTGGTGACCGGATCGCTGCGTCTGGTCGGGGAGATGCTCGGTCTGATCGGGAGGAATGATGGCTGAGATGCTGCTCCGCGATCGTGCCGCGATCGAAAAGGCGGAGGAGGGCGCGCTCGCCTTCTGTGCGGTCCGCTCGAGCGAAGCGACCCGGCGATTGACCGTCCATCCGGAGGGCCGGCACTTCGATTACCGGAGCGCATTCCAACGCGACCGGGATCGCATCCTGCACTCGCGCGCGTTCCGCCGCCTCAAGCACAAGACGCAGGTCTACGTGCCGCACACCGGCGACCACCCGCGAACCCGACTCACGCACACCCTCGAGGTGGCGCAGCTCGGCAGAACCATTGCGCGCGCGCTGGGGTTGAACGAGGATCTGGTCGAGGCCGTGGCCCTCGCCCACGATCTCGGCCACACGCCGTTCGGGCACTCCGGCGAGCGGCTGCTCGCGCGCATCCTGAGTGGCGAGGAACCCTCGTGTCCGCTGGCGCCCGAGGTGATCCATGAAGTCGGCACCTTCAAGCACAACTACCAGTCGCTGCGCGTGGTGGACCTCCTCGAGCGCCGGTACGACCATCCGGGCCTGAATCTGAGCGATCAGGTCCGCGAGGGCGTGATCAAGCACACGACGTGGAAGCGCGACTTTCCCTTCCCCTTGCCCACCACCGACGGGTTGAGGCTCGGGCTGCCCTGCCACCTCGAAGGGCAGACGGTCGCCATCGCCGACGAGATCGCCCAACAGACGCACGACCTCGAGGACGGGCTGTACACCGAGGCGGTGTCGCTCGACGCGGTCGAGTCACTGGGCGCGGCGCAGGCGGTCATCGCCCGCGCCCGCGAACGCTACTCCGGCGAACGGCGTCGGGGACGCCGCGCCGCGATCCTGCAGCGCGGGTTGATCCACTTGCTCGTCACCGACGCGATCCAGACGACCGCGCGCAACGTCGCGCGCGTGGTGCAGAAGTTCGGCGTCCGCGACCACGAGGGGTGGCGGACGATCGCCGATCGCATCCCGGCCGCCACGGTCAGCTTCTCTCGCCAGATCGCGCCGATGTTCGTCGAGCTGAAGGCGTTCATCTACCGCTTCATCATCAATCACCAGGAGGTCAACCGGCAGGACCATCGCGCCCGCCTCGTGGTGGCGGGCCTGTTCCGCGCCTATCACGACAACCCGTTGACCTTGCCGACCTACGTCTTGTTGCGCTTTCACGAGGAGGTCGGCCGGCCGTACCTGCGCGACCTGCCGATCGCCGAGATCCCCGCGGAAGTCGAGCGTTTCTACCGCAGCAACCCAACCTTCGCCAGGCTGGTGGTCGATCACCTCGCCGGGATGAGCGACCGTTTCGCGCTCGAGGAGTACCAGGCGTTGTACCATCCTCAGCCGGCCGGCCCGCTCGGGCCCAGCGGGGTGTGACGTGAAGATACTGATTGCCTCGGATCACGCAGGGTTCGACCTCAAGCAGCTTGTCGCCGAGTACGCGGCCAACCGCGGTCATGCCGTTGTCGACCTCGGGCCGTCGACCTCGGAGGCCGTGGACTATCCCGAATTCGCCCACGCGCTGGCCCGTCGGCTGCTCGCCGGCGAGGGAGAATGCGGCATCCTGATCTGTGGCACCGGCATCGGCATGGCGATGGCCGCCAACCGCCACCGCGGGGTGCGGGCCGCGCTGTGCCACGACGCGTTCACCGCCGAGGGGGCGCGGAGGCACAACGACGCCAACGTGCTGTGCCTGGGTGGTCGCGTGACCGGAGCCGGCGTCGCGCTGCAGATCGTCGACGCCTTCCTGAGCACTCATTTCGACGGAGGGAGACACGAGCGCCGCGTGCGCGGCATCGAGACGGCCGAGGAGGAGCCCAGACCATGAACCAGAGCGAACGCGCCGTGTTCTTCGCGACACTGGAGAACGCCGTGGCGGCGGCCGACCCCGATCTGGCCGCCGCGCTGCGCGCCGAGCGACACCGTCAGAACGAGGGACTGGAACTGATCGCCTCGGAGAACTTCGTCTCGCCGGCGGTGCTGGCGGCGATGGGCTCGGTGATGACCAACAAGTACGCCGAGGGCTACCCGGCGAAGCGCTACTACGGCGGCTGCGAGTGCGTGGACGTCGCCGAGGAACTGGCCCGCCAGCGCGCCAGGCGACTGTTCGGCTGCGACCACGCCAACGTCCAGCCGCACTCCGGGGCGCAGGCCAACATGGCGGTCTACCTCGCCTCCTGCCAGCCGGGGGACCGGGTGTTCGGCATGGATCTCACCCACGGCGGCCACCTCACTCACGGCCATCCGCTCAACTACTCGGGGAAGACGTTCCAGATCCACTCCTACCTGGTCCGGCAGGACACGGAGACGATCGACTACGACGCCCTGCGCGAGGCGGCGCTGGCGCAGCGCCCCAGGTTGATCGTGTGCGGGGCCTCGGCATACCCGCGGACCATCGACTTCCAGACCGTCGCCGACATCGCCCACGAGTCGGGAGCGATGGTCATGGCCGACATCGCGCACATCGCCGGGATGGTCGCTGTCGGGTTGCACCCCTCCCCGGTGCCGTGCTGCGAGTTCGTCACGACGACCACGCACAAGACGCTGCGCGGGCCGCGCGGCGGCATGGTCATGTGCAAGGCCGAGTTTGCCGAGGCGATCGACAAGGCGGTCTTCCCCGGAGTCCAGGGCGGCCCGCTGATGCACGTCATCGCCGCCAAGGCGGTGGCGTTCGCCGAGGCCCTGACACCGGACTACCATGCCTACATCGAGAAGGTGCTCGACAACGCCCGCGCGCTGTGCGAGGCGCTGATGGCGCGGGGCTGGCGGATGGTCTCGGGCGGCACCGACAACCACCTGATGCTCATCAACCTGGGCGCCGACGGCATCTCCGGCAAGAAGGCCGAGGAGAGGCTCGGCAAGGCCGGGATCACGGTCAACAAGAACACCGTGCCGTTCGACACCAGGAAGCCGTACATCGGCTCGGGCGTCCGCATCGGGACGCCGGCCGTCACCAGTCGCGGCATGGGCCGGGAGGAGATGACGAGGATCGCGGCGCTGATCGACCGCGTCCTGCGCAGCGATGACGAGGCGGTGTGGGCGCAGGTCAAGGGCGAGGTCGAGGCGCTCGCCAGGGACTTCCCGCTGTACGGGCCCGACCACGGGTAGCAGCTCCCACCGGCCGCCGCCTCGCGGTTCGTCGCCCGGGCCGCGGAACGGGGCGTACACTGCATGACGTTCGACGGTCGCGGAGGTAGACGATGGCCACGTTCGCCCACACCTGCGCCGGTTGCGGAAAGCAACTCGCCATTCCCGACCGCTACGTCGGCCGCGACCTGAAGTGCCCGGCGTGCGGCGCGCCGTTCCGCGTCGCCCCGCCCGAACCGGAGCCACCGCCTCCACCGCCGCCGGTTGCGAGCACGGAGGAGCCTTTCCCGAGTGCGCTCGAGTCGGCAACCGAAGCCCTCCGTTCACGCGACGCCGGAGCAGGAGCCGCTGCGGACACGCCCTCACTCCCCGAGGTAAGTGACGGCGGCGCGGTGTACTGGCGGCTTCGACGCATCGGCGTCCTCTCCGCGGCGCTCGTCTCCGCGCTTTTCAACGCCGTGCTCGGGCTGGGCGTGGCGCTGGTGTTCCTTCTCGCGCCCGGTTTCCTGGCGCGACTGGCCCCGGCGCTCAACGTCCCGCTCCGAGGCGGAGTGACGGTGGTCGTCTTCCCCGTCGCCTACGGTGCGATCGGCTTCGTCGGCGGCGCGCTCGGCGCGGCGCTGTACAACCTGGCCGCCCGCTTCACCGGCGGTCTGAAGATCCACCTCGAGTAGTCGCGGCGGCGCCCGCACCTTCCTCAACATGACCATCGTCCCCGTCGAACGTTCCAGGATCCTCAGGCTTCTCGCCGGCGACGGAAGGAGCGCCGTCGAGCGCGACCGCCTCGTTGCCCTCATGGAGACGCTGGCCGCCCTGCCGGCTCCTCCCGACCCGATCGGCCTCTTCCCCCGCTGGACCGAACTGCTCGATCGCTTCACCGCCGCCGCCACGGGGGACGACGGCGACAGACTCGAGGAGACTTTCCTCGAGCTGTACGCTCATCTCCACGGTCACGCCGCCCCGTACACTCCGAACGAGCGCGCGACGGTCGACGCGACCGGCGGGTACTGGGCGCACGCCGGCGGCCTGTCGCCCGTGCTGCGCATGCCGGAGTGGCTGCGCCCCGACAGCGCCTCGATCGACTACGGCGCCGGGAACGGCCTGCAGCTCCTCCTCGTCCAGCGACTCACTCCTCACCGCCTGTCGGTGCAGGTCGAGATCAGCTCGCGGATGGTCGCCTGCGGTCGCGCCCTGCAGGGCTGGCTCGGGATCCCCGCGGACAGGGTCGAATGGCGCGCGACCCACGTCGGCGACGTCTCGCCGGCGGGCTTCGAAATCATCTACATGTACCGACCGGTGCGGCCCGACGGGCCGGGGAGGGAGTTCTACTCCTGGTTTGCCGATGAGCTGGCGAGAGACAACCGAGAGGTGACGATCCTCTCCGTCGCGGACTGCCTGCGGCCGGTGCTCGGCCCCGAGTTCGCCGTCGTGCACGCCGACGGCCACCTGACGATCTACCGGCGCGCGGGCGCGGCCGCCGTCACGAGCTGAACCTCGCGCCGAGCGCCCGCTGCGCGGTCTCCGCTTCGGCGACGATACGCGCGAGCACCTCGGCGACCGGCGGGGCGTCCGCGACGAGCCCCGTCGCCTGTCCCAGGGGAAGCACGCCGCGCCGCTCGTCGCCGTCCACGGCCGCGAGCCGGAACGCCTTGAAGGCGTTGGCCATGTGGGCGAGCTGGCGGGCGTTCTTCCACCCCGACGCGAGGACGCCGAGCGCCAGCTTCGCGTACGGGACCTCGAGCATCCTCGCGATCTCGCGCCCGTTGAGGGCCGCCCGCTTGAGGTCGAGCCCACGCCGGATCGCCCGGCGCGAGGCGTCGCTGCGCATGATCCGGCACGGCTGCCCGTCGAAGCGCGTCGAGTACACCGTCGAGGTCTCGTCCGCCTCCCGCCCGCGGCGCTTGAACGACTCGTGCACCGGACTCTCGGCGGTGTTCATGAAGCGCGTACCCATCGCGATCCCCTCGGCGCCGAGCGCCAACGCCGCGGCCAGCCCGCGGCCGTCGGCGAAGCCGCCGGCGGCGATCACAGGCGCCGCGACGGCGTCGACGATGCGCGGCACCAGGACCAGCGTCGTCACCTCGCCGCCGTGGGCGGCGGCCTCGTGACCCGTGACGATCAAGGCGTCCGTGCCGTAGGCGCAGGCGGCGATCGCGTGCGCCCGGTTGGTGACCGTGGCGACCACCTTGCCGCCGTACGCATGCGCCTCGCGCACGATCCAATCGCCCTTGCCCATCGAGAAGTTGATCACCGGGACCTGCTCTTCGAGCAGCACGCGCGCGTTCTCGCGCGCTCCCGGAAAATACAGCGTGGCGTTGGCGCCGAACGGCCTGTCGGTCAGTTCTCGCACCCGCCGCACCGCGTCGCGGGTCTGGTGGGCGTTGTACACGCCGGTCGCGAGGATGCCGAGCCCCCCGGCGTTGGACACGGCAGCGACCATCTCCGGAGTGCTCACCCAACTCATCCCCGACAACACGACCGGCACCTCGATCCCGAACATCTCCGTCACGCGCGTTTTCATCGCCACCCTCCCTTGCCCGGACCGGCCGGCCCTGCCGACGCTAGCACAGCGGCGAGCCGGCGCGCGCCCTCGAACGGATCCGTCACCGGCCCAGCCACAGCCACACGCGCAGCCGCCACGCGTCGGCCACCATGCGCAGCCCATGGCGCACCGGCCGCACCCGCGACTCCTCCACATGCCTCCAGCGCACCGGCACCTCGACCACGCGCACCCCCTCCCGCTCCGCCCTGGCCAGCAGCTCGACGTCGAAGGCGAAACCGTCGAGGCGCTGGCGGGCGGCCAGGCGTCTGGCCAGGTTCCCCTCGACGAGTTTGAACCCGCACTGGGTATCGGCCATCGAGGTCAACCCGAGTACGCGCAGCCAGAGGTTGTACATCCGACCGAGGAGATCCCTGGGCAGCGGCTGGCGCCGGGCGATCAACTCGCGGCGCAGCGCCCGCGAGCCGACGACGAAAGGCGCGCCGCTGGCGAACAGCACGTCGAGATCCTCGATGGGCGAGGCGAGATCCGCGTCGCTGATCAGCACCCACGCGCCACGGCTGGCCGCCATGCCCGTGCGCACGGCCGCGCCCTTGCCCCGGTTCTCGCCCAGCCGAAGAACGCGCACATCGACACCGTTCGGCGCCGCCGAGGCTTCGGCGCTCGCCGCCGTGTCGTCGCGAGAGCCGTCGTCGACGACGAGGACTTCCACGGGCTGGAGGTCCGATCGGGCAGCCGAGAACTCGTGAATCCGCCTGAGCGTCGCGGGTAGTCGGCGCGCCTCGTTGTAGGCGGGGATGACGATCGACAGGAGCGGTTCGGCGCGCATCGGCTCAAGTGGTGGTACGATCTTGAACCAAGACACGGAAGAGAGGACGTCGCCGGGAGGACAGGGAGGTCGGCATGGCGCGCACCATCTGGGAGTATAAGATCCTCAACATCCGTTCCGAGAACTACAGGCTGGATCCAACCTACGAGCCGCAGCTCAACCGGCTGGGCGACGACGGCTGGGAACTCGTCGGGATCACCGCGATCAACTTCAAGACCGGGGCCACCGACCACATCGGCATGGTGTTCAAGCGCCAGCGCGAGGTCAGCGGCAACTGAACGGCGATCCGGCGACGCGCTCCACCAGGCGGCGTCCGGAGCGGCCGATCAGAAGTGGTACGCCGAACGCCGGGAGCGCGGCCGTCCACGCGAGCCACAGCGCCGCGGCGCGGCCGAGCGTGAGTGGCTGACTCGCGCAGGACTTGAGCAGAAGCTGGCCGGGCGTACCGCGCCACCCCCACAGGCAGCCTACCCAGATCGCCGCGGCAGCCAGCAGGCCCGCGGCCGCGGTCAAGATCGCCTGCATCGGATTCGCCGAGACGCCGGCCACGAGACTGACCGCGAACGGAACCGCCAGCGTCGCCAGCAGAGCCCCCAGATCGGTGATCGCCGCCAGAAGCATGCGACCGAAGCCGCACAGCGCATGGGCGGGGCGGCTGGTCGTGGCCCCGGAAGGGCGCGGCGCACGCTCGGCGAGCGGCTCGTGCTCCCAGACGAGCGGGATGTCGAGTTGTTCCGGAGGCCTGGGACGCGGCACCCCTACTCCAGGGCGCGCATCTGCAGATTCGAGACGAAGATCTGATAGCGGGGATCGACCGGCTTGGAGAGGTAGCTGACGGACATCTCCTTCAGCCGTCTGGACTCCGGGTCCTCGGTGACCTTGATCAACTCCTCGAGCAGCCCGTTGGCCTCGGCGACCTTGTACTGGCGCAGCGCGACCACCGCCTGGTTGAACGTGGACGTCGCCCACACGCGGCGGACCTCGGCATCGTCGCGGGTCCTGAGCGACTGGCTCGCCAGCTGCCGCGCCGCGTCCCACCGGCCCGCCGCAAACGCGTCGAGCAACGCCGGGAGATTCGGCGAGGCCTGGACGATCTCGCTCTGGAGCGCCGTCACGTCGGGGTCCGACGGCGCCTTGGCCAGCGCCTCGCGCACCATCCGCAGCGCCTTGATCCGTCGCCCGGCCGCCAGTTCCTCGCGGATCGGAGAGGTGTCGGTCTTCCGGTTGGCGGTGGTTTGTGCCTTCAGGCGGCGCTGGTACTCGAGGACCCGTTGGCTGAGCTGCGTCCACTCTTCCCCGTCGGCCTGACCCTGGAGGCTCTGAAGCAGATTGATTGCCTCCTGCAGGCGCCCCCCCTGCGCGAGCTTGCCCGCCTCGTCCAGGCTCTGGGCGATGGCGTTCCCGTCGCGCGAGAACACCCGATCGCGCAGGAAATAACCGCCCACCGCGAAGAGCACGACGACGAGCGCGACGATGCCGATCAGCGGGAGCGGTATCGGCAGCCCCCGGCGCGCCTTGGCGACCGCCCGGCCCGCCTTCCGGGCCACCGCCTCGACGGGCTCGGGCAGCAGTGCCTTCTGCTCGCCCGAGGCAGGCGCCGGCGCCGCGATGGGCACGAATTCGTCCTGGAACAGGTCCTCGTCGCTGACCTCCGCCGTGGCGGCCGGCGCGGGCGGGGGCACCGCCGGCGTCTCCATCCGCTGCAGGAGGTCGTGCGCCTCGAGATGCTGCGGCTGCAGCTGGAGCACCTCCCGGCACAGCGACCTGGCGTCGTCGAGACGCCCCTGTTCGAAGGCCTCTCTCGCCTCGTAGAAGCGGTGTTCGGCGGCGCGATCGGCTTCCTCCCTGCGCCGACGCGCTTCCTCGATGCGCTGTTCGACCTCGGGATTGTGCGCCTCGACGAGGTAGATTCTCGACCAAGTGTCGATCGCGGACTGGTAGTCGCCCTGGTCGAACGCCGCTTGGCCCTGGTCGAGCAGCGAGCGGACCCGGTCCGGCGCGGCCTGGGCGGTGGTCGGTTCGGGCAGCGTGGTGTCGAACTCGAACGCGGCGCCGTCGTCCGCCTCGTCGAAGGTGAAAAGATTGCCCGGGGAGTGCTGTCCCCCTCCCGCCTCCGGCTGCCCTCCCGGCGCGGCAGGCATCGCGGTGGCGGCCTTCGGCGACGCCGCGGACGGAGCGGCCGGGCCGGGCCGAGGCGGAGGAGCCGCGGGAACGGGCGGAGGAGGAGGCTCGCCGAACGCCTCGAACTCGAAATCCGGCTCGGGCAGCGCGGGACTCTTGACCGCCTCGACCTCGCGCGAGAGCTCCGCGACACCGGGGTGAGACGCGTCGAGCGCGCGCGCCTGGGCGAGCGCCGCGCGCGCTTCGTCGGCCCTGCCCGACCGCGCCGCCTCGCGGCCGCGCGTGACGTGGGACTCCACGTCGGCGATCGCCCGCACGCGTTCCTGGATCTGCGCCGCCAGCTGCCTCGCCTCGGCGTGCCCCGGCAGTTCGCGCAACACCGCCTGGACGAGCGTGCTCGCCCCCTCGAAGTCCCTTTGGGTGAGGGCGAGCCTGGCTTTCGCGACCAGCCCTTCGAGGTCGAGCGGCGCGGCCGCGCTGACCTCGCCGAGGAGCTGATTTAGGTCCACCGAAGCGCCGGTGGCGATCGCTCCTTCCAGCCGCTGCGCCGGCCCGAACTTGGGATCGACCTCGAGGATCGAGCGCAGGATGGTCCGGGATTCGTCTCCGTGTCCCTCCCGGAACAGGCGCGCCGCCTCGCCGAAAGCCGTCAGGATCCGCTGCTGGACCTTGGTGTCGAGACTTGGGTCTCCGGGATAGGCCATGACTACACGATGCTAGCGCGCGCGCCGGGCCAGGGTCAACGGCGATCCACCGGGCCTTCGGAGGCGGGAAGCCGGACCACCGCGCGCACGCCGCGTGGTGTGTTGGGCTCCAGCCGGACCGTGCCGCCGTGGTCGGTGACGATGCGCAGCACCAGCGCCAAGCCGACCCCCGATCCCCTCCCCTTGGTCGAGTAGAAGGGCTGGAAGAGCAGGTCGCTGTCGGCGCCCTCGAGGCCCGGACCCTGGTCGGCGATCTCGATCACGGTCTCGCCCGCCTCCCGGCGCAGGGTCACGTCGATCGCGCCTTCGGGCGGGGACGCCTCGACCGCGTTGTCGAGGAGGTTGACCAGGACCTGACGGATCTGCTCCGGGTCCACGAGGGCCGGCTCCTCGGCCGGGGCCTCCTTCACTCCGATCCTCAGACCCGGTCTGACGTCCTGGTACAGGGCGACCACACTGGCGATCAGTTCCCCCAGATCGGCCGGCCGCCTCGCCATCGGAGGCAGTTTGGCGTAGCGCGAGAACGCGTCGACCATCTCCTGCATCGTCTGAACATGACCCCCGATCGCCCGGCTGCCCTGGGCGACCACTTCGGCCAGATCGGCGGCGCCTCGCTCCGCGTGGCGCGCCAGACGGTCAGCCGCCAGCCGAATCGGCGTCAGTGGGTTCTTGATCTGGTGGGCGAGCCTGCGGGCAACCTCGCTCCACGCGGCGAGCCGCTGCGCGCGCATCAACGGCGTCAGATCCTCGAGCGCCACCACCCACCCGGCCGGCGCCTCGGCCGCTCCGAGCGGCACGACCGCCACCTCGAGGAACCTCGACACGCCGCCCGGTTGGATCGTCAGCGGACCGCGGACCGGTCCCGTGGCGCCACGCACCATGTCGACCAGACGGGAGTGTCCGGCTTCCGAAAGGACCTCGAGAGGAACCTCCTGAGCGGCGAGCTGAGGCACCGCGAGGAGGGCCGCCGCAGCCGGGTTGCCGCTCGCCGCCTGCCGGCCGGCGTCGATGGTCAGCACCCCGGTCCGGACCGCGCCGAGCACGGTGTCGAGGCGGCGAACCGCGCTGCGCAGTTCCTCCTCGCGCGTGCGCACCCGGCGGACCATCGAGTTGAACGAGCCGACGAGCAGGCCGACCTCGTCCTCGGCGGGCAGGGGCACTTCCTCGAGCGTGTCTCCGGCCGCGATGCGGTCGGTGGTCGCGACCAGGGCGAGCAGGGGCTCGGTGAAGCTGCGCGACAGGTACAGGCCAAGCCAGATCGCCGCGAACACGACGAGAAGCGCGAGCGCGCCGAAGCCGAGGACCGTCGTCGCCGTGATCGTCGGCCGTTCGAGCTTGAGTCGCTCGTAGGCCACGCTTGCCGTCGCCAGGCGGGCCTGCCGCGTGATCAGCGCTGGGGGCAGGACCTCCCCGACGACGACGGCCGTGCCGTCGGGCAGGGTCTCCCACGCCCTGACGACCACGGTACCTCCGCCGCGCTCGCTGCGCACGCCGGAGCTGCCCAGCGCCGCGAGGTCGAGAGGCGGAAGCCGCAACGAGGCACGCTGACGCGGGTCGAGCAGTTCGACGACCGCCGCCCCGTTCCGGAACCACCCTGTGAAGTCGAGGCCGAGGAGTCCGTGCAGGCGCTCCAGTTCCCCGAGCCGGAGCTCGTCCCGAGGCACCCGCGCCAGTTCCGCCGCGACCGTCGCGGCCGCTCTCCCGACGCGGGCCTCGCTTTCCTGTCGCACCTCCTCGGCCAGCGCCGCTCCGGTGCGCGCCATGTCCTCGACCGGGGCGGTGAACCACGACGCCGAGGCCTGCGACAGGAGCGAGACGGAGAGCGCGAAGAGGAGACCGGTCGGCACCAGGATCAGCGCGAGGTACGAGAGCAGGAGCTTGGTGCGAAAGCGCGAACCGAGCATACCCCGGTGCCGCTCGAGAAGGAGCTTGACGAAGTTGCGCGCAAGGATGAACAGGAGGATGCCGATCAGCGTGAGGTCGAACCACCAGAGGAGGAACGTCAGGAGACGGTTGGTGAGCTCCTCCGGCGGCAGGCCGCGCATGCGGGCGAACAGCCAGAAGCCGCAGCCGACCAGGGCCAAGAGCAGCAGGTAGAGGCCGACGAGGAAGCGATTCTGGCGCCGGTAGCGGTGCCAGCTCCGCGCGACTCCCCTCACGGCGACCCCGGCACCGCCAGCGTCACCCAGTCGGTCCCGACCGTGGACGGGATGACGAGCAGCTTGAAGCGGTTGAGGAACTCGGCTCGCGTCACGAGCCACAACGGCTCGTGCCTGAGCGGCACTTGAATCTCGGCGACCGGCGGGTGCGTCACCCAGCGGATGGCCTCGTCGGTGGACGCCGCCTGGCCCGACGCGAGGATCTCCTCGTCCAGCTCGGAGACGACCGTAAACGAGCCGGTGAGCGGGTCACGCTGGGCCTTGACCATCAGCTCGTGGCTGGCCAGGCGGTGGTCCCACAACCACCGCCGGTTGCGGTACACCCTCACTCGGTACGTGATCTCCACCGGGGCGCCGGCCTCGAGCGCCTCCCGCCACTCGGCGGGAAGATCGCCACGCACCTCGAACTGCACCGACAGGCGGGCCGGCGCCGGCGCCAGCTGGACATCCAGCTCCGGGCCGATCGCCGCGGCGAGCAGCAGCACCGCGAGCCGCATCGTGATCCGAGAGTAGCACAGGGAACCCGAGGCGCAGGTATCGCTTCCGTCGGGCCGCCCGGGCGCGATCCGGACGCGGGCCGCCGACCGCGCTCGCCCCGCCGGTGCTAGACTGCCCGCGCGAGGCTGACGATGCTACCGGCGATCGACCCCGACGCTGAGCGACGGGCCAAGGAGCTGCTGTACCGGTGTCTCGAGGAACTCGGGGCGACCAAGGCGGCCCTGTACCTGTCCGGCAACGCCGGGACGTTCGAGTTGCTGGTCCACTACGGCTTCGGCCGCCGCGACGCGATCGCGGCGGACATCAAGCCCGGACACCCCCTGTGGGACTGGGTGCGCAGGCACCGCACGGGACCGGCCTTTCTCAACGAGGGCCGGGACGATCCGGCGCTCGGACCGGTCCTCGAGCAGGCCGGCACGGCGCGCCTGATGACCGTCCCGCTCGCGGTGGGTGGCCGGCTGGTCGGGCTCATCGACGTGCGCGACAAGGCGCGCAGGGCGCCGTTCGCGGCCGGGGACCTGCACGGTGCACGCGCCATCGGCGAGTCGATCGAGGGGTTGATCCGCGAACTCGGGTTGTACGGTCCCGCCGCGCCGGCCGGCCACTCCCAGCCGGCGCAGGCGCCGTCCGCGCCTGTCGCGCCCCCGGAACCACGCGCGCCGCTGCAGCACGCCGAGGCCGTCGAGTCGCTGGCCGCCTTCGCGCGCGCCGTCTCCTCGCTGCCGGGGATCGCTGCGACGGCGGTCACGATCACCGACGGGCGGACCGTGCGCGCCTCGGTGGTGCGGGCGATGGCGCTCGACAACCAGCAGCGCGAAGCGCTGTCGGTGCACCAGCAGACGCGGATCGAGGAGACCGGCATCCGCCTCCCGCCCCCCAGCCGGTGGGGCTGGTCGGAAGAGGACAGCGGCGGATCGGAGAGACGGGGAGAGGAGATTCGCACCGCCCTGCTTCTCGCCGGGCCGCCGCTGTGGGTCGTCTTGTCCGTGCTGACGCCGCGCGGAGGCGGCGCCGGAGAACATGTCCTGGCGCTCGCTGACCGCCACTACGCGCAGGCGCGCGCACTCATCGACTACCGCCGCTCCACGCGCAACCTCGCCCGCATCCTGCTCGAGCCCGGAGAGGCCGCGTTCCCCCTTCTCCGCCAGCACTCGCAGGCGGTCTCCGAGCTGGCGCAGAAGCTCGCCGCGGCGCTCGGCATGAGCGACACCGAGGAGGAGCTGGTCACACTCGCCGGCTTCTTGCACGACGTGGGCATGCGCGAACTGGACTACACCCGCCTGTACCGGATGGAGCGACCGGGCGAGATGGAGAGGCGCACCTTCCAGCGGCACCCGGTCGTGGGCGCCCGCATCGTCGAGAGTTCTGAGTACCCGGGCGATCTGGCGGCGGCGATCCGCCACCACCACGAGCGCTGGGACGGCCGCGGCTATCCGGCGCAGCTCGCCGGCCGGAACATCCCGCTGGCCAGCCGGATCGTCCACCTCGCCGAGGTGTGGGACACCCTCACCTCGGCCGCGTCGTACCGGCGGGCGCTCGGCAAGGACGCGGCGTTCGACGTGATCCGCGCCGAGGCCGGCCGCCAGTTTGATCCCGACCTCGTCCCGGTCCTCGAACGGGTCCTGCGCCAGTGAAGATCCTCGCCGCCAATCGGAGGGCGCGCTTCGAGTACGAACTGCTCGAGCGCCTGGTCGCCGGCCTGACCTTGACCGGCAGCGAGGTCAAGTCACTGCGCAACGGCAAGGTCAGCCTGCAGGACGGTTTCGTCGCCTTCGAGGGGGGCGAGGCGTTCCTCGCCAACGTCCACATCGCGGCGTACGAGAACGCGGGCTACGCCGGCCACGACCCGATGCGCCGGCGCAAGCTCCTTCTCCACGCGCGCGAGATCAAGCGACTGGCCGCGAAGGTCGTGGAGAAGGGCTTGACCGTCGTCCCGCTGGCGATCGGCGTCGAGGGCAACTGGATCAAGATCGAGATCGCGCTCGCCAAGGGCAAGAAGCTGCACGACAAGCGGGATGCGATCAAGCAGCGCACCCTCGACCGCGAGGCCGAGGCGGCGATGCGCGGGCGCCGCTGATCGGCTGACCGATCCGCTCGCCGTGCTGGAGCGCGGCGCGGGCCGTCTCGGGTGGTCCACGGCTGACGGTTCACGGTCCGCGCCTGCCGCTTCGCGACGAAGCGGCACCGCGACCCGCGCCTTCTCCGCTACCATCTCCCCGGGAGGCCACGATGCGAATCGCAGCCGTCGGAGCGCTCGTCGCGTTCGCCGTCGCACCGGTCGGCGCCGCCGACCTCGAGACCTTCAACCGACGCTTCGAGGACGCCACGATGCGCATCGACGTCCACCACGCCGGCAGCGCGGCGGAGGAGTCGGTGACGCTCGACCGGGTCGTCCGGGAAGGCGCGTGGCCCGGGAGCCGGATCCACCTCGTCGATCCGTTCAACACCGGGAACTACCTCGCCGAGATCCGCGACGCCGCCAGCGGGGACCTTCTCTTCTCGCGCGGTTTCGACTCCTACTTCGGCGAGTACAAGACCACCGGTCCGGCCGACCGCGGCGTGCGCCGGACGTACCACGAGACCGTGCGTTGCCCGTTTCCCCGGGCGAAGATCCGGTTCGTCCTCAAGGTCCGCCAGCGGGACCGCACGCTCGCACCGCTGTTCGAGGCCGAGATCGACCCGGCCGCGGTCACCGTCTCGCGCGAGGCGTTGCTCCCCGGAGTGCGAACAGTGCCCGTCCTGTCAAACGGCGACCCGCACGGGAGGGTGGACCTGGCGATCGTCGGCGAGGGGTACACCACCGGGCAGGTCGCCACGTTCGAGCGCGACGCGCGGCGGGTGGCCGACATCCTGTTCGCCGCGGAACCCTTCGCGAGCCGCAAGGGCGACTTCAACGTGACCGGCGTCCTGCTGCCCTCGGCGGAGAGCGGGTGCGACGAGCCGTCGCACGGCGTCTGGCGCTCGACCGCGGTCGGCGCCTCGTTCGACTCGCTCGGCTCCGAGCGCTACATGCTCACCGAGGAGAACCGGGCAGTGCACGACATCGCCGCCCACGTCCCCTACGACCTCGTGATGATCATGGTCAACCACACCCGCTACGGCGGCGGCGGGATCTACAACTTCTTCTCGACTTTCACCAGCAACAACCAGTGGACGCCGTACGTGCTGGTGCACGAGTTGGGTCACGCCTTCGCGGGGCTGGCCGACGAGTACTACACCTCCTCGGTCGCCTACAACGAGTTCTACCCAACCGGCGTCGAGCCGACCGAGCCGAACATCACCGCTCTGCTCGACCCATCCGCCCTGAAGTGGCGCGCCCTCCTCGCCCCGGGCACCGCCGTTCCCACGCCGTGGGAAAAGGCCGACTTCGACGCCATGGACCTCGCCTACCAGAGAGTGCGCGAGGAGATCAACGGGCGGATCGCGCGAGCGAAGCGCGGCGGCGCTCCCGCGGCCGAGGTGGAGAAGCTCGAGCAGGAGTCCGAGCGGCTCTCGCGCGAGCACGCCGCCCGCGTCGACGCCTACCTGGCGCGCAGCGCCTTCGCCGCGCGGGTCGGCGCCTTCGAGGGCGCCGGGTACGCCTCGCGCGGGCTGTACAGGTCGTCGCTCGACTGCATGATGTTCACCAAGGGCAACAAGCCGTTCTGCCCGGTGTGCCGGCGGGCGATCGAGCGGGTGATCGACCACCACGGCGAGGGGGTCAGATGACCTCCGCGACGGCGGCGGCCACGGGCCGGGCAGGCCGGCAGTCGATCGCCGTGCTCGGCGTGCCGATGGACCTCGGCCAGGGACGGCGCGGCGTCGACATGGGCCCGTCGGCGCTCCGCTACACGCGTTTCGAGGCGACGCTGCACGAGCTTGGGTTCGAGGTGCTGGACATCGGCGACGTGCCCGTCCCCGTGGCCGAGAGCCTGCCCGGCGGGGTTCGCCACGCGCGCGGCGGCATGGTCTTCCTCGAGGCGATCCGGGAGGCGTGCGCGGAGACCGTGGCGCGGCTGCGCGCCCTGCCGCCCGAGGTCTTCCCGATCGCCCTCGGCGGAGACCATTCGATCGCCATGGGGTCGGTGCCGGGCGCCTCGCGCGGCGAGCGTACCGGCGTGGTGTGGATCGACGCGCACGCCGACTTCAACGTGCCCGAGACCTCCCCCTCGGGCAACATCCACGGGATGCCGCTCGCCGCCCTGTGCGGCCTCGGCGAAGCGAGCCTCGCCTCCATCGGCGGCGCCGTGCCCGCTGTCCGGCCGGAGGACGTGGCGATCGTAGGCGCGCGCAGCGTGGACCCCGGCGAGCGCGAGCTGCTGCGGCGCCTCGGCGTCAGCGTGTGGACGATGAAGGAGGTGGACCGCCAGGGCATCCCGCGCATCGCCGACGAGATCGTCGCGCGGATGCGTCACCTGCCGCGCGTCCACGTCTCGCTTGACGCCGACGCGCTCGACCCCGAGGTCGCCCCGGGGGTCGGGACGCCGGTTCCCGGCGGACTGACCTACCGCGAGGCGCACCTGCTCATGGAGCTGCTCCACGACGCGCGCGTCGCGACCAGCCTCGACCTCGTCGAGGTCAATCCGATCCTCGACCGCGAGAACCGCACCGCCGTGATGATGGTCGACCTGGCCGCCAGCCTGCTCGGGAAGTCCATCCTGTAGAAGGGGACAGGGCACAGGGGACAGGGAACAGACGGGGCGAGAGGCGCGGATCGTGGTCGGTGGGTCGTGGCCCGCAGGCCGCGAGGCGCCTTTCATACCGATTCGACATCCGTCGGAGAGGAAACGCGGCGTGGCGCAGCCGCCAGTGGGCCTATCGCAAGGCGCGCGAGCGAAGCCGCGACGCAGCATACTCCTCGTCCGTGAGGAGCGAGCGAGCGAAGCGTAACGCAGCGAGAGGTCCGCTGCCGGCTGCGCAGGGTGGCGGGGTGGGGGGCTCCACGCCGCGATCTGGCAGGACGAAGGCCGCGCCCGCGGCCGGGGGCGGGTGAGCGGCGCACGCGGGAGGCCGGGAGGTAGGCGTGCGCTGCGAGCGCGCCCCGCACACCCCATGCCCTGCCGGAGGCAGGGCGCTTCGTCCTGCCTCCATGCGTACGCTCGACGGTCGACGTGGAAGTGGTATCAGGCGAAGGTGCCCAGGGCGAGCACCGCGCCGAACGGGTCGCGGATGACGCAGAACCTGCCGAAGCTCCCCATCTCGGTCACCGGCACGACCAGTTCACCGCCCAGCTCCACGCACCGCGTGGCGCTGGCCTCCACGTTCGCGACCGCAACGTACGCGAGCCACACGTTGGGCGGGATCTTGAGGTTGACTCCGCGCCAGTGGCAGACGCCGGCCGCCGGCGAGCCGGTGCCCGGCGCCATCATCGTGAAGTCGGCGTAGTCGCCCATGTCCACCGGCGCAGGTGTCCAGCCCACGACCTCCCGGTAGAAGTCGCGCGCCTCCTCGGCGCGCCCCGTGGTCAGGTCGAGCCACGCAATGGAACCGATCTTCGCACCCGAGTCGTCAGCCAACGGTCCCCTCCTCCCGCGACCCTGCCGCGTCCTCGTCGCCACCCGCCCGGCGCATCAGGCGGCGGATCGGTTCATTGTCGGCGAATACCTGCCACACCGCGACGCGTCCGCACCGCACCTCGGCGCGCCAGGCCGCCGGGGTGCTCCAGCGGTTCGCCTCGAGCAGCGCGCCGTCCGGGGCATACGTCCCGGAGGCGGTGCCCAGGATGACCACTGTGTCGCCCGAGACGAGCGTCCGCTCCACGGCGATCGCGTAGTCGGGGACCATGGCGAGGTACGCGGCCCAGCCGTGGCGCATCTGTTCCCGCCCCCGATGCTCGGCCCCGCCCGAGTCGATGAACAGGTGATCGTCGCAGAGCATGCCCGCGATCGCCTCGACGTCGCGGCGGTTGATCGCGTCTACGAAGGCCAGCACGATCCCCTCGACACCCTGCGGGCGGACCGGTTCGGAGTCGCCTCGCCGGGCGGCCCGATCGTCGGCTCCGTCCTCGGCGCCGTCGGAGACATCGGATGCGCCGTGCCAGAACGCCCGCAGCAGCACGAGCGAGGCGCACAGGCCGACGGCGGTGCCGACCACGTCCTTCCAGTCGAACGTCCCACGGGGCAGCATGGGCTGCACGATCTCGTAGGCGACGTAGCCGCAGGCCAGGAACACGGCGAGCCGTGCGCTCTGCCTCCTTGTCGCGTTGACGGCCGCGACGGTGAGGAAGATCTGCACGACGATGCCGCCGAGGTTGCCGACGCTGTCCGCCAGCCCGAGGTCCTCGATCCCGTTGGCGCGCACCCAGGGCCTGTACACCCTCCGCCCGAACTCGGTGGCGAGGAATGCAGCCGCAGCCACGAGCAGGAACCCGAGCCGCCTCGGCTCCGGCCTGAGGAACCGCTCAGGGGTGACCAGCCAGCCCATTTCACCCGCTCCTCTCGTCCGAGACAACAGGTGCCAACCCGCGCCTCACCTCGCCCCGTGCACGCGGAAGCGGACCGTCTCGATCTCGCCGCACTCCGGGCAACGAAACTCGACCGGGTTCAGCGACACGGTATGCGCGCGGCCCCCGCACCTGCGGCACGACACCGGGACTGCGCAGCGGTAGGCGGAGGCCAGCACGGCCCACCCGCCGAGCGCGACCGCCGTGAAGAACGCCCCGAAAAGGAGGCGCTCGCCTTGCCCCGACTCCGGCCCCGGGTGCCACGCGCGGGTCGCGAGCACCAGCAGCACCGGCGTTCCGCCGAACAACGCGACGGCCAGCCCGAGGAGGTAGGGCACGCGAGATCGTCGTTTCACCGAGTCCAGAGCCTCGGACCTATCCTACGCTCCGCGCACTCGGCTATGGCAACTGCCGAAGCGGCTCGGTCGCCGTTTCGCCGACCACGGTGGTCCAGAGGCAAACGCGCCAGTTCGTCACCAGCCCGTTGCGCACGTAGGGGTCGGCCCTCGCGAAGCGCTCCGCGGCCTCGGGCGAATCGCCCTTGAAAAACAGGACCGCTCCGTCCACCGGGTCGGCCAGGGCGCCCCCCAGAATCAGCTCGCCACGGTCGTGCGCCGCCCAGGCAAGCGCCAGGTGCTCCGAGCGGAACTGCGCGCGGCGTTCGAGGTACTCGGTGCCGACTTCGTAGAAGAGCAGGTAGTGCATGGTTCCTCCTCGCGGCCCGCTCTGCGCCGGTCCGGGCGTACCGGTTCGCGCCTACGACGCCTTGAGGACGACGCCTGCCACGGCGCTCGCCAGCGCGATGTTCATGGCGACGATGTATGAGTAGTAGAGGGACCCGACCCTGCCCGTCTCGCTCAATGTGAGCCGCTTGTACTCGCTAAGATAGCGGAAGAAGTACACGCGAAACAGCAGCATGTTCACCGCGACGCCCCGCTTCTTGAGCGCGACCGCCATCAGGATCGCGTCAATGACGCCCCAGATCGCGCTCACGACCGCCACCACGAAGAACGCCGTGCTCATGGTCACTCCAGACAGCCGCCGCTCTTCCTCTCGCCCCGCGCGCCTCGGATTCGCCGGTGCTCCTCCTGCTACGCCCCCCGAGCGGCGAGGTTTCGCAACCCGCGACCGGTCCCGGAGCTGGTCGGGCGACGATTGTTCGCCTGCCCAGCGGTCATGACCACCGCCCGCCGGGCGAGATCCCGCTCGCGGGCCCCGCACCGCGCGTCAGGTCCGCTTGACCTCCGACCAGTTGGCGTGGACCCGGCGCCACTGATCGCCGAAACGCCGGTAGACCGTAGTGGCCTTCCACGGCGCCAGGTGCGTGCCGTCGAGGTCGAACGGCAGATAAAGGAAGGTGAGGATGCCGACGCTGCCGTAGACCTGCACCCGCGTGTCGCTCAGGTCGAAGGTGTGCGCGGGGATGCTGCCCTGGAGCGACGCCGCGTACGCTCGCAGCGCCTCGATGCCGTCGATGCGTGATCCGGCGCCGATGTCGTCGAAGTACGTCATGTCGAGGGTGCTGCCCTCGAAGTAGCCCGCCGGGTTGCCCGACGCCCACTTTTCGAGTGCGCTCCGCTCGCACTCGAGTATCAGTGCCGCCGATTCCTCGACTCGCGAACGTGAAGTCCTGCCGGTCCTCGACGAGTTCACGGGGGCACCCTCGCCTTCCGAGCGGCACGTGCTGTGGCGCGCTTGAATCACACAGTCGGTTCCGGCCAGGCCCGTGTCAAGACCGGCGCACGCGCCATGCCCCCCGAAACGGCGCCCCGCACGGTCACGCGTTGGCGTGTCGGCGCAGGCCCCACAGGACGAGGACGGCGGCGGCCACGATCGCGACGCCGACGGCGACAAATCCCGCCGTCACCAGCGCCTCCTGCCACGGCAGCGCGGCGCGCCCCGCGGCGGCGAGCGGCGTCACTGCACCTGTCCCGAACGCCGCCGCCAGCGAGGTCGTCGCCCAGTTCGCGTAGGTACCGAACAGCGCCGTCTGGAACGTCACGCACTTCGCCCGTGGCGAGAGCCCGACCCTCGCCCACACCGCGCCGAGCACGACGAGGAAAATGCCGTTCATGACACCCTCGAGGTGCGCCGCCAGGCCCATGCGCGGGTTGGCGAACGCCGGGATCCCCACTCCGGTCAGGAGACCGAGCAGGAACAGGAACATCCCATGCCAGAGCAGCCGGCGATCAGAGTCGTCCATCCTGGCACCTCCTCCGGCGAACCTGTCCCTCCGATCGATCACTCCCTACTCCCGCTCGGTCAGGGACCTCGAGCCGGAACCGGAGTCGTCGGCACGACGTGGCACAGAGACTCGCTCCACCCGATGGTGACCGATTCCGGTCCCGCCGGGCAACGGCCTTCGGAGCGTTGCCCGCTGCAACAAAGGGGGATCGCGTCCGTACCATCCTCATCTCGCCCCGAAACGGAGGACCGCCCATGCCCCGCCGCCTCGCAGAACTGGCCGCCTCGCTCGTCGCCGCCCTCGTCTCGCTCCCCGCCGCCGCTTTCGACATCGCCGCGCCTCCCCCCGGCGGCTCCCAGCGCTCAACCGTGATCCAGCACCTCGGTCTCGTCACCGTGAGCGTCGACTACTCGAGCCCACGGGTGACCAGCCCGGCGGGCGAGAACCGGCGCGGCCGCATCTGGGGACAGCTCGTCCCCTACGGTCTGCACGCCCTCGACTTCAACGACTGCACGCAGTGCCCGTGGCGCGCCGGAGCGAACGAGAACACGGTGTTCGCCACCTCGCACGACATCAAAGTACAGGGCAAACCGCTCCCGGCCGGGTCGTACGGCCTGTTCATGATCGCCGGCAAGGAAAGTTTCACGGTCATCTTCTCGAGCCGCTCGACGGCGTGGGGCGCGTACTGGTACGACCCCAAGGAAGACGTCCTGCGCGTCGAGACCACGCCCGAACCGTGCGAGTTTCACGAGGCTCTCACCTACGACTTCGACACGCGCTTCCTGGACCGTGCCGTCCTGGCCCTGAAGTGGGACGAGCTGCGCGTGCCGATCGAGATCACCGTCGACGGCCCGCTCGGGCTGTACGCGACGACGATCCGCGACCAGCTCAAAGGCGGCGCCGGCTTTCAGTGGCAGAACCTCCAGCAGGCCGCCCAGTTCTGCCTGGACAACCGGTACAAGGGCCCGGAGTGCCTGGACTGGGCCGAACGCGCCGTCCGCGCGCCGTACATCGGCCAGGAGAACCTGACCACGCTCACCTCGCTCGGCCTGCTGCAGCTGGAGAACGGCAAGCCCGAGGCCGGCGCAACGCTGGCCAGGGCCGCCGGAATGGCGACCACGCCGGTCGACGCGTTCAGGGTCGGCCGCCCGCTGGTCGCGCGGAAGATGTTCGCCGAGGCGCTCAGGATCTTCGCCGCCGCCGACGCGAGGTGGCCCGGCGCGTGGCCGCTCGACGTCGGCTTCCTGCGCGCCTACGCGGGGCTCGGCGACAAGGCCAAGGCGCTCGAGGCCGGGAAGCGGGCGCTCGCCAAGGCGCCGGACGACTCCGCCCGGCAGTTCATCGACCGGTTGGTCAAGAAAGTCGAGGCCGGCGAGCCGCTGGAGTAGCGCTCCGGAGTCGCCGTCGGTTCCTGGGTCGAGGGCGTGGTCGGCGCGCTCGGGCATCTCCGCGCGCGGCCTCGCCATTCGCACCCCCACCGCGACCAGCCGCCTCGCCCGCTGCCGCCTGCGAGCGGTTCGCGACCGAGGTGCGAGTCGATGCTCGTCGGCGCTCCGGCCTCACAGGCTGAACTGCACCTGGAGCGTCACGATGTCGCGCGTGTCGGTCCCCCGCCGGTCGATCCGGTTCCAGTCGAGCGTGACCTTGAGGTCGTGTCCGCGCAGGAAGTAGTTGGCGCCGACCGCCGGCGTCGACGTCTCGGAGCCCGACTCCGGATCGATGCTCTCCGATCGGCCGTAGAGCTGCAGGCGGCCGGGCCCGAGCCGCCCGGGCAGCAGGTAGCCGGCCTGCAGGTACCAGAGCCGCAGGTCCGCACCGACCGGGGTTCCGGCTGCCGGGAGCGCCTGCGTGGCGCCCTCGACGTCGGTGTACGCGCCCTCGGCGGTGACCGCGCCCCGGCCGACCGGCAGGTCGAGGAAGACGTCCGCCGTCCACGAGCGAGTGTCGAATGGCGGCGTGCCGGGCGGGCCGAGGTCGTCCTGTCCGTCGTAGCCCAGGCCGAAAGCGAGGACCCGCTTCTCCCCGAGGTACGTTCCGCGGTTGAACCACGCGGTCTCGGGGTCCAGCAGGCTCACCGCGACGCGCCCGGCCAAGCGCAGCGAGTCACTCGGGTTGGACGCGCCCTCCACGCCCTCGCTGACGCCGACACGGTACTGCAGCCGGCCGGCGAGCGGCGTGCCCCAGACGACGACTCCGTCGTCCCGCCCGACCTTGCTCGCGTAGAACAGCGCCCCGCGCCCGCCGCCCTGCGCGTGCGGCAGGTCGACGCCGAGCAGCGTGAACGTGGACTCCGTGCCGAACGCTCGCGTGAACGGCACGTACATCCGGCCGAGCTGGACGCGGAAGGCGGGATCGGGCTCCCACGCGATCCAACCGTCGCGCAGCGCGATGCCGCTCCCCAGCCCGACACCGGGCGCATCGAGTCCGGTCTGGCCGATCCTGTCCCCGGCGAGGTGGACGAAGAGGGAGAAGTTCGGTGCCAGCCTTGCCGACGCCCACACGTAGGCCCGGCGGGCCATGAAGTCGTGGGCCGTGCCGCCGTCCGCCGCTCCTTGCTCCGCCGCCTGGTACCAGCCCTGCAGCCGGAACCCCCACTTGAGCGCAGGCGCCTCGTCACCGGTCGCGACCGCCGCCGTCAGCGCCGCCAGGCAGGCCACCATGGTTTTTCTCATCGTCGTCCTCCTCCGCTCCGCCGCGTCGATGTTCAGTATGCCAGCGCCGGTTCACCCTCCGCGGCGGGACGCCCAGGTCACGAGGTCGCCAGTGTCGTCACCTGCGAGTACGCGAGCTGCCAGCGCTCCCCATGCCGTACGTACACGTCCACGAACCGCACGTGGTGGTCGAAGACATGCTCGCCCCAGGCGCCGCGGATGCGACCGGTGCCCGCGATCCACCCTGCCTCCCCGGCGACGCGCGCGTCGAGTCCCTCGACCTCGTACGCCTCGAGCCTGACGCCGCCGGGACGGTAGGCGGAGAGGATTGCGTCACGCCCCTGCGGCTGGCCGTCCGGGTCGAATCCCTGGTAGTCGGACGCGATCAGCGCGTCGAGCGCGTCGACGTCGCAGTCGAACAGCGCTCGCCGGAACGCCTCGAACGCCCGCAGCAGCCGCTCCTTCTCGCTCGCCTCGCCTCCCGTCGCTCTCGAGTCCTCGCCGCGCACGACGCGATCCTCCTCGGGGCTCAGAACTGGCGGGCGCGCGGGAAGAGCATCCGCACTTGATCCAGGAACGCTTCGGGGTCGGCGGGCGTCACGACGACCACCTTCGCCGGCGTGCGCAGCACGACGGACATCTTCGGGTCCGTGGCGTAGGCCCGATACGTGCCGAGGCCGGTGTTCCTCAGCACGCCGGTGATCGAGTACAGGCCGCCGTTGCCGAACACCCGCACGGAGCGACACATCGCGGCCGGGTCGTGCCACGCCCGTTCGAGCCCGGCCAGCTCGACGCGCGTGCTCCAGGCCAACCGCTCGACGAGCAACGCGGTGCCCTCGAAGCGGTAGCCGCGCACGACGAACAGCGCCGCACCGAGCAGGATCAGCGGCGGCACCGCCACCATCGCCGTGCCGAACGCCTCCGCGTACGGCACCCGTGTGCCGTGCGGGATCTGCCGGTGGAGGAACCAGCTCATCACGAGCAAGACGACCGTCCCGAGGACCGACATGATCCTGACCGCGAGCGACCACGGGGCGGCTGCGAAGCGGGGCATGGTGATGCGATTCTAACGCCGCTCCAAAGCGCTTGGTGCCCGGCGACGCTTGATACCGGTCCGGGATCGGTCGGAGAGGAATCGCAGCGTGGCGCGGCCGCCAGTGGGCCCATCGGAGGGCCGCCTCACCCGCACGGTGCTCGGCTCCCTCTCACGCACCCTCCCGGATGCGCGCCATGACCAGCGAAGCCAGGTCCTCCGGCCTGTCGTTGAACTGCCTGTCGAGCATCTCGAGGCGTTCCCCGGGCGGCTCCGGGCCGGAGCGCCGACCGCAACCAGCGCGCGGTCCGCGTGGCGCCGATCGACTCCAGACACCCCAGCGCCTCCCGTGCCCGCGCCTCGCCCTTGCTCTCGAGGTGCTGGGCGAAGCCCCCGTTGGCCACCTCGGCTTCCAGCTCTCCGACCAGCACGATCAGGCGCTCCTCGGCGGTCCGCGGGTCGGAGGTCGGATCCAGCCGCTCGTACCGGCTGTAGAACGCCGCCTGCAGCGTCGCCGCCTTCCGCTGCGCGGCGCTGCCCTACGGCCGGCCCGACCGGTACGAGAGCGCCGCGACGACGGGTCGGTCGCCCCCGGTGGACCAGATCTCCAGGACGCGGGGCGGCGCGAGCACCACCCGCCACATGCACGGCAACGCATCGACTTTCGTCAGCGTGTGGCCGCTCGCGACGAGCGACTCGACGAGCGCCTCCCCCGCCGCGCGGCCGCCGCGTCCGAGCGCCTCCATCGACAGGTTCTCGATCGCATGCTGCAGCGACTCGACCCCGGGTTCCCCGGGTCGAAGGGCGAGCAGCCGGCCGACCAGCCTCTCCAGTGCCGGGGTGGACAGTAGTCGAAAGGGCGGCACATCACCCCGACGACAACGCGCGCTTGAGGACGGCGATCTGGCCGCCGTGGTACGCCGCGTGCTGCGCGACACCGAGGAGCATGGCGGCGCGGGTGACACCAGTGCCGAGCGCGCGATCGCGTGGAACTCCGTCCGGCTCGTGCAGCCGGTCCGGATCGAGGCTCGCGACGAGACCGTGCAGCGACGCGTCAACGGCGCGGAGATCGGCGCGCGCGGCGAGCCACGCCGCACGAGGCTCGGGACCCGGCCGAGGCCAGTCTCCTTCGGCCGGCAGGCCGGGCTCTCCGCCGCGCAGCCGCTCGCAGACTTCGCGCATCCAGGCGGTGAGGTGGAGGACGAGCTCCACGATCGTGTGCGCCCCGGGGACGGGACGGGCGAAGGCCTGTTCGGCCGTGACATCAGCGAGGAGGGCGTCGAGCGAGGGCCCGTGCCACGGATCGCCGGCGACCGACTGGTCGAGGCAGGCCGAGACGATGTCGCGGCTCATTGCCGGCCTCGTGCATCCGCAGTCGCCGGCCGGCGCTGCACGAGTCGTCGTGCGTCGCCGCTCGTTTTCGTCGAGAATTCGCGCGCGACGAGCCTGCCGATCTCCGCGTGCGCCGCGGACAGCGCCGCGGCCTTCGCGTTCGATTCGCTCAGGTAGGCCGCGACCAGGATCGGCGCCCGGCCGGGCGGGATCGCGATGGCGACGTCGTTGCTCGCGGCGCGCCGGCCCGTTCCGGTCTTGTCGCCCACGTCCCACTCCGGCGGCAACCCGGCGCGCAGCCGCTCCCTGCCTGTCTCGCACGCGCGCATCCAGCCGAGCAGACGCGCGCGCCCCGCGGGCGACAGAGCGTCGCCGCACAGCACCCGGCGCATCAGTTCCACCATGGCGCGCGGCGTCGTGGTGTCGCGGGGATCTCCGGGTTCGTTGCCATTGAGGCCCGGTTCGTCGCGGTCGAGACGGGTCGCGGAATCGCCCAGCGAGCGGACGTACTCCGTGAAGGCGCCCGGTCCACCGATCCTCGCGAGCAGCAGGTTGGCGGCGGTGTTGTCGCTCACCGTGACGATCGCACGTGCGAGGTCGCCGACGGTCATCGACCCCTCCGCGAGGTGCTCGCGCGTCACCGGCGCGTACTCGAGCAGGTCGGCATGCCCGAACGACAGCCGCTCGTCCAGCGAGAGGAGCCCCCGGTCGGCGCGCGCGAGGACGGCCGCGGCGAGCGCCCACTTGAACGTCGAGCACATCGCAAAGCGCTCGTCAGGCCGGTGGGCCAGCTCCCGCCCGCTGCCCGTGTCGAGAGCGAGGACTCCCACTCTCCCACCCACCGTCGCCTCGATCTCGGCGAGCGAGCGGGGCGCGGCGGCCGGGTCGTCCGCGGCCCCGGCGCGCACATGAATCCACACGCCGGCGAGCGCCCCGATGCCGGCCGACAGGAACTCCCGGCGTGTCCCCGGCGCCGCCTTCATCGGAGCCGCCGGATCGATGCGGCGACCGTCCTGACGCCCGAGCCGCCCGCCACGACAGGCAGCGCGGCCCGCCAGATCCGACGGCTCAACGCGACCGGCCAGACCGCGAGGCAGCAGAGGGGCACGGCCGTCATCACGGACGGCAGTCCGCCGACGCAGCCAGTCACCAGCAGCGTCAGCGGGACGTACGGGCCTTGCATCCAGTTCACCACGGCGCCGTGTCTGTCGCGCCGGAACCATCGGGGGCTGCGCCGATTCGGCAGTCCGATAGCGGCCTGGCGGCGCGCGTACTCCACCCACGCGGGGTTGACATCCAGGCCCGCGACCCGGCCGTCGACCGCGCGGGCGAGGGCTCAGGTGAAGTAGCCGGTACCGCAGCCGGCGTCGAGCACCGACTCCCCGGGACGAGGCTGGAGCGCGTCGAGCAGAAAGGCCGTCTCGCGCTCCCCGATCCACCGGCCGCGCGGCGTTTCGTATTAGCGGTCGTACTCGTCGGCGTCCATCGCGGCAGACCCGCCCGTCGCACGGTCCGCTGCGGCGGCGGGGCAGAAGCAGCCCCCCGTCGTGTCCTTCGCGTGGCCGGCGATGGCCTCATCGGGCCCTCGTGAGCGTCATCGTCTGGCACACTTTGAGCGGTGCGCCCTTGCTCCCCAGTTCGAGCACCATCTCGTAGCCGCCCGACCGGCCGAAGCGGAGCGTCAAGCGAGCCACGAGGTCGGCGTTTCCCTCCGTCGACTCGGGCTCGAAGTCGAGACCGGCCGCCGGGCTCTCGACCACCGTGATCCGGAAGGTGTTGACGAAGCCTTCGCTCAGGAACTGCCGGAAGCGAAGGACACGCTCGCCTTCGCTCCAGCTGACGTACCCCACGTCCTCGTGGATCGATTCCGTCCCGTCCGCGCCTCGAGTCACCGATCGCGTCTTCAGACGCATGAACCTGCCGCCGAGGACCGTCTCCCACTCGTGCGTCACCTTCGAGGTCTGACCGAAGCCTCGGCCCTCGCCGTGCCATACGCCCTCCAGGACACGGAGCGGCGCGAAGGGGTCATCCGACCTCGCGGTGTCTGCGGCGCCGCCGGCACCCGCCGCCACGAGCAGCATCACCACGATCACGATCCCGTTTGGTGCAGGCATCGGGGCGCATCTCCCTTCCGCCGCGCGCTCGCGCGCACCGGCGAGGCCGAGCCGGCCTTCCAGGGGCATTCTGTCACGACGGCCGGCGCGCCTCACGCCACGCGTCGCGCGGGCCTCGCAGTTCTTGCTGGCGTGGAGAACGCAGGCAGCCAAGGAAGGAGGAATCGCAGTGAGCCCCGCGAGGGGCTCCTCATCTTCCGCGGATGACGCGCGTCCCTGCCACCCGATCGCCGATGCGCGTCCGTTCGTTGGACGAGGCAATGAGAACCGCGCCGAGGATTCCGAGCGCGGGCAAGCTGTCCACCACGCGGAGCAGATTGCGGACGATCGCCCGCCGCAGGCCAACCGGAGACCCGTCAGCGCCGACGACGCGCAGGCGAAGCACGAGCTTGCCTGGCGTCCCTCCCACGAAGGCCTCGAAGACGACGAAGTAGAGGAGCATGACGAGCAGGAAGGCGAGGCAAAGTGGATCGGTGACCAGCCAGCCACGTGACCATTGGTGGTCGGACGCGGTCATCACCCAGGTTCCCTTGACCACCCGGGTCACGGGAAAGAAGACAGCCGAGAGCACGGCAACGTCGAGCACCAGCGCCAAGGCACGAGGCATCGCGCCGGCGTACTCGTCGGGCGACCGATTCACGCGAACCCTCCGTACTCTCCCTCGGTCGCCGGATCTCCCTGGACCGTACACACGAACGCTGCATGCCGCGAACGTGGGAGCGCATCGGACCTCGTGAGCGGGTGTCTGCATCCGGCAGGGGACTCGCCAGCGGGTCGCCGCGTTCGCATCTGGAGCACCCGACCGTCCGAGCCCGCCGCCGCGGGGACGGTCACGGATTGGGAGAGTCGGCCCACACACACCCCTGCTAGGCCAGTCCGCCGTCCAGCAGCGCGAAACGCGAGGTCGGGTCGAGCAACGCCCGCGCCGTGTCGCGCGGGAACCGCAACTCCTTCCCGCACGGGCGCCCGGCGAACTCGAGCGACCAGTCGTGGACGCTCAGCTCCGATTTGAGCGGGAACTCGAGCTTCAGTTCCCAGGCCGCCCGGTTGAGAATCGCGATCGCGCTCCGGTTGGTCGCGGCGCCGAACGCGACCTCCGCTGTTCTTTCCAGTTCGCGATCGATGGCTGCCGCAGGGACGCCGATCTCACGCAGCAGCTCATCGAGCCTGCGCAGGAACCGGGGCACGAGCGTGTCGAGCCGGCGCCCCTCCAGGACGACGAACAGGTGGGACCGCTCGCTCACGCACAGGGCCAGGTGGCACGGCCGGGTGAACAGGATGGTGGCGTACCAGTCCCCGAGCACGCTGTCGGGAGGGGGCGGCTCCGGGGGCCGTCGTTCGATCCCGAGTCTGGCCAGGAGCTTCGCCGAACACCGCAGGGTCACCATGGTCTTCTACGATACCCCGACAAGAGGGAGGTGGCACACCGGGGAGGTCCGTTCACCCGCCTTCCGACCGTCCACAACGCAATAACGCAAGCCTGACACCGTCTCCAGCGGCGGCGCGCCTGCGCCGGCCGCGGCACCCGCCGTCAAGCGGTCGGACTCAGGGTCTGGATCAGGTATCGGAACTCGCAGCCTCCCTCCCGGAAGTCCCGGTAGGGGCGGAACCCGGCCTTCTCGAAGGCCCTCAGGGCGCGCTCGTTGGCCACGGCGGTGGCCAGTCCCGCGACCCTCACACCCTCCGCCCGGAACCGGGCGAGGAGGTGGCCCAGGGCCGCCGGCCCGACGCCCTGGCCGAGCGTGTCGGGCTCACCGATCATGATGTCGACGTCGACGAGGTCGCGGGGCAGATCGCCGAGCCCGGCCGCGTGCAGCTCCTCCTCCGGCGGGGTCTGCCAGCAGAGGAAGCCGACAGGCCTTCCGTCGACGTGGATCAACGCTGCCGCGGCCGCCGGATGCCCGCGCAGCGTGGTGAGCGACTGCTCCGGATCGCCCCACCACCGGACCACGTGCGGCCGCCGCACCCACGCGACGACGCGCGGCAGGTCGCGTTCCGGGTCGAAGGTGGAAAGAGTGACTGCGGGCATTCCTGTGTGCCTCCTCACGTCCCCGTTCGCCGAGCGTCCCCGCGTCGCGCCGGCGTCCTCGGGCGTCTCTCGGGCCACGATTTTGCCTCACTGCGCTTCCGCCGTCCCCGGTGCCGGACGCATGAGCGATGCGATCGCCACGCCGACGACCGCCCACGCCGCGACGGTGCGCGCGGCGAGGAGCAGCGCCACGGTCAGCGGAGATCCCCCGATCCCGAAGCTGCCGAGATCTCCCGTCACGGCCAGGAGGAATCCGATGATCACGAAGAACCCGACCCGGTTGACCAGGCGAGAACGGTATCGCTCGGAGGTCTTCGAGAGCATCCACGCACCGACCAACGGCGCGAGCAGGAACTGGAGCAGACCCAGGATGACGCCGGTTCCAGCCGCCTCGTGCCCGAACCCAGAATACTGAATGCCGAAGACGGGCTCGATGTCCGGGAATCTCCCGTCGGGAGTCAGGGCGGGGTTGCAGAGGTAGCGCCCCGGTTCTGAGATCGTGGCCTTCAACAGGTCGTGAACCTCCCGTTCGTTGGGTATCTGCTTCATGGTCAACCGGGCATTGAGGCCCAGCACACCGTTGATGACGAACGTCCAGACAACAAGGACGGCCGCGCCGACCAACCCGGAGACGATCACTCTCTTGGGCATTCATTTCCTCCTCACCGAGGCGACTGGCTACACGTGTCGGAGAACGACACGAGACGACGACAGGAGCCGCCCGGGGCTGCGGATTCCCCCGCGCAGCGGTGCCCCCGCCCGTTGCGCCCGCGGAGCACGGGGCGAATCCCCGGCCGGCCGTCTGGGTACCGCCTCGAATCTCGAAGACCGCGCCGGCGAGCGCCGGGAGCGGGCGCCGGACGAGCGGCGCGGCGCACGGCATGAGGCGTCACGGCGTCGAGCGCTCGCGCCTCATCACCGCCAGACTCTCCGGGGTCAGGGTGCCGTCTGGCGCGACCTCTGCAACCTCCTGCTCGTAGGTGTCCTCGTCGAGGAACCGCAGGTGGATGGTGGCGATCCCGGGCTCCCTCAGCCAGCGATGCGTCAGCGTCCACACGGAGTCCTCGAACGTCGATTCGCCGAAGGCGATCTTCCCGCTCCTGTAGACGGCGATGAAGTCGCCGGGACCGGCATCGGAGACTCGAAAGAACGCCTCGGCGGTGAGTTCGGGAGAGCCACCGCTGCCGGCCGTGTGCCAGTGCTCCCGGAGGAACCCGCCGTCGAGAACGAGGCGCCACTGAGAGCGCACGGTTTCCTCCTCGAGCACGGCGCTGCGCCGCTGGCCGACCCAGTCGCCGATGAGCAACTCGGAAAGCCTCTGGAAGGTCGCGTGTGTCATCGGGTTCCCTTCAGGTTGCTGGTCGTCTCTGCCGGATGGCGAACGGCAGAGGCGAGAACGACGGTGGGTTGACCAAAGCGCTGACACGCCGGCCCACAGCATCGCACCGGCGCCATCCATGTGCAGCGCGTGGCCGCGTGGACTCTCGACACCGTTTCTTCCGGGATCACGCGGCTGACCTCGTCGCTCGTCGCGCCCCATGTCAGCTGCCACGGCCGGTAGACCCGTTGGAACAACGCCACGAAAGCCAGCAGCGACGCCGCCGAGAGGAGCAGCCTCCGCCTCGGTACCACCGGACTCATGTCGCTTCTACGTCCGGACCCGGAGGACGGTTCCGCCGCCCCCCGTGCAGGACCGTCCGCTTCGCCAGGCTGTTGGAACCCGCCTAGTTACGCGGCGCATGTCGATCAGTGCCGCAGGATCTTGTCCAACGCCTTCCCCTTGGCGAGTTCGTCGACGAGCTTGTCCAGGTAGCGGACCTTGCGCATCAGCGGGTCCTCGATCTCCTCCACGCGCACGCCGCACACGACGCCCGTGATCAGCGAGGCATTCGGGTTGAGCCTCGGCGCCTGGGCGAAGAAGGTCTCGAAGTCGCTCTCCCCTTCGCTGTGGCGGAGAAGCTCGGCCCGGCTGTAGCCCGTCAACCAGCAGATGACCTGGTCAACCTCCTCCTTCGTGCGGTTCTTGCGTTCCGCCTTCTGGACATACAGCGGATACACGCTCGAGAACTTCATCCGGTAGATTCGGTGCTCAGGCATCGCTGTCGCTCCCTTCGATGGGTGCACGACTCGTTGACCCGTTTGGCGCTGACCCCAGCGCGAGGACGCGCGGCGGGTGACGGGCAGGGGCTTTCGTGCACGGCGCGATCTTCACCGAAGCCGGGCCCACCGGGCAACCAGCCCGCGAGCGGCACAGGTGCTCTGCGCCATCAGCCGGCGTCTCGGACTCCGCCCGCGGCGAGGCGGCGAGGCGGGCGCGTCGCGTGCCTCGATAACGCAATGACGCAAGCCTGACACCTCTGCATCAGATGGTGAGCGGAGTGATGATCACCTTGCCGTGGAGTTCGTCCTCGACCAGGTGTCGAAAGGCCTCGCGGACCTCGTTGAGGCGGAAGACACTGTCGATGACCGGGGTGACCGCGCCGCTGTCGAGGAGGTCAACGAGGACGGCCAGCGCCTGCTTCCTGGTCGGCAGTGGAAGTTCCGGGCCACGCAGCTGCTTGAGGAATCGTGAAAGGAGGACGAGCCCGAGGAAGTGGGGAATGAGGCCGAACACCGGCTTTTCGGAGGCCCCGTAGCGTTCGTGCCCGATGAGGACGTACCTGCCGTCCGGCTTCAGGGCGCGTCGGCACGAACGGAAGGGGTGGTTCCCGGGAACATCGACGATCAGGTCGTAGCAGACCCCCTGCCGGGTGAAGTCCTCGCGCGTGCCGTCGATGACCTCGTCGGCCCCGAGAGCGCGGAGCATCTCCAGCTTGCCCGCGACGTCGACCGCGGTCACCCGCGAACCCCAGGCCTTCAAGATCTGGAGCGCGAGTGCGCCGACTCCACCACCGGCGCCGTTGACGAGCGCCGTCCGCACCCGCCGCGCGGGGTGCTGCCCACGCAGGTTCTGCAGGGCGATCAGTCCCGAGCTCGGCACGGAGGCGGCCTGCTCGAAGCTGACCCCGGCCGGTTTCAACGCGAGCTGGTCCTGGCGGACGGCCACATACTCAGCGAAGGCTCCGCCGTTGGTCCATTGGTGGCCCGCGACGGTCTCGCCGAACACCGGGTCACCCGGTCGAAAATCCGTCACGCCGCCACCGACCGACTCCACGACGCCTGCCATGTCCGTGCCGGGGATCGGGTTCCCTGGCCTGGCGAGGCCCGCTCCCATCAGCCGGAGCACGAATGGCCGCCCCCGCACGACGTGCCAGACATCGGGATGGAGCGACGCTGCGTGCACCCGCACGAGGACCTCGCCGTCGCCGACCGCCGGCACGGCGACGTCTCGCACCTCGAGCATCCCCGGAGAGCCGTACCGTGACTGGTAGACCGCCTTCATGTGGATTCGCCTCGATCCACCCTCATGCCTCCATCTCCCAGCACTGCCTGCAGTGGGCCTCGCCCTGCATCTGCGTCGTGTCGCGCCGCAGCTGCATCGCCGGGTCGAGGGCCGACGCAACTACGAAGTCGGGGTGGCAGACCCAGGCGCGACCGAGCTTGGCGGCGCCCTCCGGGCGGCGAGGCGCTCGCGCCAACGGGCCCAGAAGGACTGGAACTTTCACGCCGCCCGACTCCCCGCTGTTCCGCCGACGACGCTCCTGGCAGCGACCAGAGGGACCGAAGCGCCGAAAGGAGGCCGGGCACGCCGGCCGGCGCCATGACGCTCGCTCACGGGGATCTCCGAAGTCATTGTGCAACAGCTTCATGCACACTTCCAACTCCGCCCTTCCCGGGGCGCTGAGACCGGCGCGTCGCGTGCCTCGATAACGCAATGACGCAAGCCTGACACTCCTGCATCAGCGCGGCATCAGCGCGAACACGCCCCAGCC
>JBFMCD010000031.1:0-18752 GCA_040754885.1 Acidobacteriota bacterium | reverse complement strand
GCGATGGCGGCGGGCGCCGGCGGTGGCGGCGCCCGACGGTAAGGTCTTGCGGTAGAATCCGCTTTCGTTTCGGAGGGTTGCATGCGGGACGCCGAGATCCGGGAACTGCCGAAGCTGATCGGTGAAGAGGTGAGGATCCGTGGCTGGCTGTACAACGCGCGCTCCTCCGGGAAGCTGCGCTTTCTGGTGGTGCGCGACGGCTCCGGCTACCTCCAGGCGGTGATCTTCCGCCCCAGCGCCTCCGAAGAACTCTGGAACGACGCCGAGAGGGTCACCCAGGAGTCGTCGCTGTGGGTGACGGGCAAGGTCAAGGCGGACTCGCGCTCCCCGGGCGGCGTCGAGCTCGATGTCTCGGACCTCGGCGTCGTCAGCCTGTGTCCGGAGTACCCGATCTCGCCCAAGGAGCACGGGCCCGACTTCCTGCTCAACAACCGCCACCTGTGGCTGCGCTCCAAGCGCCAGCACGCGATCATGCGCGTGCGCAACGAACTCGTCTTCGGCATCCGCGACTTCTTCTACCGGCGCGACTACGTGAACATCGACTCGCCGATCCTCACCCCGGCTGCGTGCGAGGGCACCTCGACGCTGTTCGAGACCGACTACTTCGGCGACAAGGCCTACCTGTCGCAGTCCGGGCAGCTCTACCTGGAGCCGGCGGCGGCCGCGCACGGGAAGGTCTACTGCTTCGGGCCCACGTTCCGCGCCGAGAAGTCGAAGACGCGCCGCCACCTGATGGAGTTCTGGATGGTCGAGCCGGAGGTGGCGTGGATGCGCTTCGACGCCCTGCTCGACCTCGCCGAGGAGTTCGTCTCCGAACTGGTCGCGCGCGTCCTCGACCGCTGCCGCACCGAGTTGGAGTGGCTCGAGCGCGACGTCTCCAGGCTTGAACCGGCGGCGAGCCGGCCGTACCCGCGCATCGACTACGCCGCCGCGGTCGAGAAGCTGAAGGCCAAGGGGTTCGCGGCGGTGTTCGGCGACGACTTCGGGGGGGACGAGGAGACCGCGCTCGCCGACGACTCCGGCAAGCCGACGATGATCACCCGCTTCCCGGCGGCGATCAAGGCGTTCTACATGGAGCCCGACGCGCAGGATCCGAGCCGCGCGCTGGCCGTGGACATGATCGCGCCCGAGGGGTACGGCGAGATCATCGGCGGCTCCGAGCGCATCGGCTCGTACGCGAAGCTCGAGGAGCGCATCCGCGAGCACGGCCTGCCGCGCGAGGCGTTCGAGTGGTACCTCGACGTGCGCAGGTACGGCGGCTTCCCGCACTCCGGCTTCGGGATGGGGATCGAGAGGGTGGTGTCGTGGCTGTGCGGGTTGCAGCACTTGAGGGAGGCGATTCCGTACCCGCGCCTCCTCAACCGGCTGTATCCGTAGTAGCGCCGCCGGCCTCAGACTCGGTTCAGATAGCGCCGCCGATAGCGGACCATCCGCGTTGTTGCGCTCGGCGGCTCGCATCCTCACATAGCCTCCGGCTATGCTCCGGTGCGGCCGCCTCGCGCGCCTAGCGGCTGGCCCACTCTCGGCGGCGCCGCTGCCGCGGGCCGCACTCCGCGACGGACCTGCACGGTCGCCGGCAGGAGCGGCGCGCGAGCGAGAACTACGGGACCCAGTTCTTGACTTCTACCAAGGGGATTGTGAAGGTGTTCTCGAAGACTGTCTCACCGCGGGGGTCTATGCCGAGGTACGGCCGATTCGCCTCCACCCAAACTCGGACCTCGGCGGTAGGGATGAGGCCGCGGTGTTCCAGGAAGCTCCAGGTGAGGAGGTAGCGCTTCCCGGCCTCCATGTCGAAGCTGATCTCCAGTGGTTCGCTCTTGACACTGTACACCTCTGCAAGCTGGCCCAGTTCTCGGGTTTTGCACCCCTTGCACTCGATGGCGAGGCGAATCGTCGCTGGTCCTGGCAGGCACCAGATCCTCGGCCAGACTGGCTGCTCAGCGGGGATCTCACGGCGTGGTCCAATCGGTACTGATCCGTTGACTGAGAGCAGGCGAATGCCGCTTTCCTTCTCGAGCAAGACGAGTTCCTTCTTTGGCCTTTTCGGCCCAGGGTAGGCCCGCCACTGAGCCACCGCGGGGTCCGTGAAAAACAGCGAACCAACCACAAGCCACGCAAGTGGACTGCCCGTCAGACGTCCCATTGCACTCTCCCTAGTGGAAGCAGACCCTTGGCGCGAAGTCTAGAGGCGAAAGCGAACCTCTGCAACTGCCGGTAGGTGAGCTGTTCGAAGCGATCCGGGCAGCCGCGGTTGCTAGCCTGAGCGGGGTCGCCGCTGCCGCGGGCCGCACTCCGCGACGGTTCTGCAGCGCTGCCCGCAGACCGGGCTTCCCTTCTTCACGGACAACCGAGTACGGACAACCGGCAACGGTTCTTCGCGGCGCCGCGACCGTCAGGGCTGGGGGATGGCCAGCGGCGTGATGGGGGGCCTGGAGATCATGGTGAGCTTCTTCTTCAGGTGGTTGTTGTTCTCGTCCTTCTCCTTGATCAGGTCGTCGCAGTCGGCGAACACCTCGAGCTCGCTCCCGTAGCGGCCGAACCCGCCGTCCGACCCACCGCCCTTGACCACGATGGTTTCTCCGGGTTGGGATGGCGGTATGTCTTTCCAGGTCACGAGGGTGCCCTCGAACTTGTACCAGAAGCGCACGGTCTGGGTGATCGGCTTGGTGCCGACGTTCTTGAAGGTGAACACCGGGATGTAGCTCGGTGCGCCGGTGGTGCCGATGTTGAGGGCCTTCAGGTCGTACGCGGCCTTGATCACCTCGGGGTTGGCTGGCTTGGCGATCGGATGCGTCGCGGTCGGTGTCGGCCTCTGTTGAGCATCCGCCGCAGCGACGGCGATGGCCAGGGTGGCGAGGGCGTGGACGGCGTGCCGGTTCGTCATCAGCGGTCCTCCATGCTTCACCAGGGATAACGCACAGGTACCCGCGGACCGCACAGCCCCGGGCCGACGGTCGGCGGTGCTCCCTCGGGTGGACGTCTGTCGCCGGGCCTGCGCGTATCATCACGGGGTACAGGGGCGCCGGCGCCTCGCCCGCGCGGGGGGCGGTGACCCGATGAGGAGGCCGGAATGGTCAGGCCGGGCATCGTCGCGACCGCAGTCGTCATCGTCACGCTCCTCGCCTCGCCCGCGCCGGCCCAGATCGAGCCGCAGCGCTCGCACGAGGTCAGCACGCAGGCGCTCAAGGCCGCCCGCCTGAGCTACGAGAGGGCGAGGAAACACTTCGAGAAGAAGGATCTCGAGAAGACCGTCAAGGAACTCGAGTCGAGCCTGAAACGCGCACCGGAACTCAGCGAGGCGCACTTCCTCTACGCCAAGGTCGAGTACCTGCAGAAGCGCTACCCCGAGGCGCTCGATCGCATGACGCGCGCCGAGGCGACCTACGAGTCGAGCAGGAACGCCTACCTGGCAGCCCACGCCGAATCGCAGCGCGAGGTCCAGCGCCTGCGGGATCGCCAGGACGTCGTACTCGCCAACCTGCGCGCGCAGCTCTCGCAGGCGGCGTCCGGCAGCCAGCGCAGCCTCATCGAGGCCGAGATCGCGGAGGCGGAGCACGCGCGCGACGAGTACGAACGCCGTCTGCTCGAGCAACCGCAGGTCGGCACCGGAATGCCGGCCGACTACCACTTCTTCCACGGCAACGTCCTTCTCCGCCTCAACCGGTACGACGAGGCAGTGGCCCGCTATCGCCAGGCGCTGGAGGCCAACCCAGCGCACGCCGACGCGAGCAACAACCTGGCGAGCATCTACCTGAGCGCCCGCCAGCCCGGGGCCGCGCTCGAAGTGCTCGAGAAGGCCGAAGCCGCCGGGGCCACGGTCAACCCGGAACTCAAGCGAGCGGTGCTCGCCGCGCAGAGCCGCTGAGAGCGGCCGCTACGGGGCGAGCAGGCTGATCCCCGCAGCGTCGGCCTGAGCGCGGTAGGCGGCGACGTCGCCGACGAGGAACGCGTCGATGTCGGGCTCGAGCGCGGCGAACGCCGCCTCGGCCTCGCTCAGGTAGGCGATCTGCGCCGGGCTCGGCGGATCCCACGGCGAGCCGTGGCCGCTCCACGACGGGGTCGCGCCGACGAACAGCGCCGCCCGCGAGATCTTCGCCGCGACGTCGTTGTCGGCGACGATGCCCACCGTCTCCGGCGGCTGCCACAGCCGCTTCTCCAGTGCGCCGAGCTTCTCGAGAAGCGCCTTGCCGGACACGACCAACTGCGGGTCGTCCTTGGACGGCAGCCTGCCCGCGGCCTGCGCCTCGCGCTCGGCCGACGTCCTGGCCCGGGCCATCACCGCCTCGACGTCGGCGCGCATGTCGCGCAGCCGGTGCGCCGCGCCGGCGGCGCGCTCGTGGACCGCCTTGACGCGCGCCACCGCCTGCTCGCGCCGCGCCCACTCCTCGGGGGTGTTGCGGGTGCGTGGGTCGGGGTGTACCTCGACGGACGCCCGCGCTTCCTGTCCCTGGATCTTCACGGTCACGGTGTAGCGCCCGGGGACGACCTCGGGGCCACGCGGCTCCCAGTCTCCCATGCGCGGCTCGACGCGCGGGAACTCGCGGAAGGCGTCGCGGGAGAGATCCCACACGGCGCGATTGAGGCCGAGCTTCGCCGGTCCCTTGAAGGTGCGCACCGGCGCGCCGGACGCGTCCGCGACCACGATCTCGACGTTCGGATCCTCGTCCGCCGGTTGGGCCTTGGCGTCGGGCCTGAGGGCCGGCTCGGGTCCCCAGGCGGTCGGGGCGGCGGCCGCGCGCGCCCTCTCGCGCCGCGTCTTCTCCCTGTCGGTGTCGGGCAGCGGGAGGTCGGGAAGGTCGAGCCAGTAGGTGAGAATCGCCCCGTACGGCTCGTTCTCGCCGCGGAACTCGCCGTGGCCGAGGCCGAAACCGCCGGCCTCGGGTGCGCGCCTGTGCTGCACGGCCGGGGTGGGGGCGAAGAGGCGGACCTTCTCCTTGACCGGCGCCGCGGACATCTCCCGCAACGGCGTGATGTCGTCGACGACGAACAGCGCGCGGCCGTGAGTGGCGACCACGAGGTCGCACTCCCGTTCCTGGATCGTCAGGTCCATGACCGATACGGTCGGCACGCCGTGGCGGAACGGCAGCCACGATGCGCCGCCGTCGAGCGACGCGTACAGGCCGAACTCGGTGCCGAGGAAGAGCAGGTCGCGGCGCACCGGGTCCTGCTCGACGACCAGCGCCCAGCCGCGCAGGTCGGGAGTGGCGAGGCTGGTCCACGTCCTGCCGAAGTCGCGCGTGCGGTACACGTACGTCTTCCAGTTCGAACGGCGGTGGTCGTCGAACACCACGAACGCCTCGCCGGCGTCGAAGCGCGAGGCTTCGATGTGCGGGATCCAGGTGTTCTCCGGCACCCCCTTGACGTTGGCCTCGACCGCGGTCCAGGTGGCGCCGCCGTCGCGGGTGACGTGGATGCGCCCGTCGTCGCTGCCCGTCCAGATCACGCCCTTCGCCACCGGGCTCGGCGCGATGGTCAGCAGCGTGCAATAGTTCTCGGCGGCGGTGACGTCGAAGGTGAGCCCGCCGGAATCGTCCTGACGCTGCCACTCGGGGCGGTTGGTGGTGAGGTCGGGGGAGATGACCTCCCACGACTCGCCGCGGTCGGCCGAGCGGTGGACGAACTGGCTGCCGTAGTACAGCGTCCCGAGAGCGAACGGGTCGAGGGCGAGCGCGGAGTTCCAGTTGAACCGCAGGGCGACACCCTTTGGCGCGGGCGGACGGACGGCGCGCAGCGTGCCGTCGCGCAGGTCGAAGCGGTTGAGGTAGCCGCCCTGCCACATCGAGTAGCCGACCTCCGGCTCCCTCGGGTCTGTGGCCACGTCGTACCCGTCGCCCGACCCGACCAGTTTCCAGTGATGGGTGCGGATGCCCCCGCCTTCCCGCACCTCGGCCGGACCGTGCCACGAGCTGTTGTCCTGCAGCCCGCCCATGGCGTGGTAGGGATCCTGGTTGTCGACGTTCACGTGGTAGAACTGCGCGAGCGGCAGAGTGGTGACGAAGCGCACCGTCTTCCCCCGGTCGCGGCTCTCGTACACGCCGCCGTCGTCGCCGACAAGCAGGTGCTCGGGGTCGCGCGGGTCGATCCACATCGCGTGGTTGTCGCCGTGCGCCGCCCGCGATCCGGGCAGGTTGGCGAACGTCTTTCCGCCGTCGTCCGAGACCGCCACGCCGTAGTCGAGCCGGTACACGCGGTTCGGCCAGTGCGGGTCGACGCGGATGTCGGCGAAGTAGAACGGCCGGGGGGAGATGTTGGGCGTGTCGTTCACGGTCTTGAAGGTGCGGCCGCCGTCCTCGGAACGAAGCAGCGCGCTCTTCTCGGCCTCGACGAGCGCGTAGACGACCTCGGCGTGCGAGCGGCAGAACGCCACGCCGATGCGGCCGAGCGTGCCCTTGGGCAGGCCGTCCTCGGGCTGGAGCTTCTTCCAGCTCGCACCGCCGTCGCGACTGACGAACAGCCCGGAGCCGGGTCCGCCGGAGCGGAAGAAGTACGGCCAGCGCCGGAACTGCCACATCGCGGCGAACAGCGCGTTGGGGTCGGACGGGTCGATCGCCAGGTCGGCCGCGCCGGTGCGCGCGTCGACGTACAGGACCTTCGTCCAGGTGGCGCCGCCGTCGGTGGTCTTGAACACGCCGCGTTGCTCGTTCTCGCCCCACAACCGGCCGAGCGCCGCCACCCACGCCACGTTCGGGTCGGTCGGGTGGAGGACGATGCGGGAGATCCGCTCGGTGCCGTCGAGGCCGACGTGCTTCCACGTCTCGCCGCCGTCGGTCGAGCGGTACACGCCGTTGCCGACCGACACCGAGTTGCGCACGTTGCCCTCGCCGGTGCCGGCCCAGACGATGCGCGGGTTGGGCTGGAAGACGGCGAGCGCGCCGATCGCCGCGACCGGCTGGTCGTCGAAGATCGGTGTGAACGTCAGCCCTCCGTTGACCGACTTCCACACGCCGCCGGTGGCGGCGCCGACGTAGACGACCGACGGATCCGTCTCCACCGCCTGGATGTCGGCGATTCTGCCGCTCATTCCCGCCGGACCGATCGAGCGGGCCTTGAGGCCGGCGAGCAGGTCGGGGTCGATGGAAGCGGCGGGAGCGGTGGCGGCGAGAGAGATGGAGATGGCGAGGGCGGCGAAGGGGCGCATGGATCCTCCGGGGGCGCGACGGCGCCCCATCGGGGAGTCTCACCCCGCCGCGAGGGCGTGTCAAATGCTCACAGTCCCGGGAAGCGTGGGCGCGGGATGTGGTTCACAATGGTGACAGGTCGAAGCCGGGGGCGACATGGACACGAAGGATCCGCACAGGTGCGAATTCGACCCCGCGTCGCTACGTCCGCGCGTGGACCTGGTCGTCCCCGGCGACGTGCGCGCGATTCAGCCGGCGGTCGCGGCGATCATGTCCGCGGTCTCCGAGATGGGGTGCGCCGAGGGCAAGGAGTTCGAAATCGAGCTGGCGATCACCGAGGCGCTCGCCAACGCCGTCGTTCACGGCTGCGGCCGGGACGCCGGCAAGCAGGCGCGGGTGGTCGTCGAGTGCGACCCCGAGCGCGGCATCCTCATCGTCGTCCGGGATCCCGGCGGGGGCTTCGATCCGGCGGCGCTGCCGAGCCCGGTGCACGGCGAGCGGCTGTTCGCCCGCGGCGGGCGGGGGATCTACCTGATCAACCGGCTGATGGACGAGGTGCGCTTCGAGCGGGGCGGCACCGAGATCTGGATGGTCAAGAAAAATAAGGAGTAGATAGACGTGGGCCGGGGACCGGTGCAGCTGAGGGCCTTCGGATTCAGGGAGTGCGCGCCTTTGGCGGCGGGGCTTCCCAGTCCACCCCCCGTTCCGCACCCACGGGTCTGCGAGGGCCTGAGTCAACAGCCTCGACCGCGCCGGGGCCAAGGTGGAACGCGTTGGCCAGAAAAGTGCGGCAAGGTGCCTTGACCGCACGTTCGAGGCAAACGAGAATGGCAACCAGAGAATCCTCAAGGGTTCGCGAGTCTGGGGTTTTCGAGCCCACGAGGTGGGTTCCGCTGTTTGGCGGCAATCGATCCTGAGGAGGCTCGCGAATGTACTCAAGGAAGACATTCCGGTTCCTGGTTGGCGTCGCGCTCCTGCTGGCGGCCGCTGGTCTTGCTGCTGCTGACTGCACTCAGGCAATCTGCTGGGGTTGCTTCCACTTCAACTTTTGGGGTGGGGGCAACTACTGTGAGTGCGAGGCCAGCCAGTATCCACGGTACTGCGTTGCGGGCGGAGGCATCTGCCACGTGAGCTTCTCCCCGTGACGCCCCATCACGAACGCCACTTCGAGTGATCGGGGGGGTACGGTGAGAAGGTGTTTCGTCTTGCGGCTGCCTCTTGCATTGCTTGCTGCGGCCTGCGCGGCGTCGAGTGCGGAGGCTAACGAAGGCGTGCCCCCAGCACGCGTAAGGGTGGTGCTCTCGCTTTCCGAGACCCCCGCGGGCCACGACATCCCGGAGATCACCGCGGTCGCACGGTCGCTCGCACACGCAAGCCCTGCGGGCGAGGTGCTCCGCACGGCGCCTGTGACGGTCAAGCGACTGGGCGAGGTCGAACTGGCTGCGGACCCCGAAGGCCCCTGGGAGGTGACGTGCAGCGCGCGGGAATGGTGGGCAGCACCGGTACAGATAGCGACTCGAGAAGCGAAAGCCCCTGTTTGTATTTTGTGGCCCACGGGGCGGCTGAGCGGGCGAGCCGTGTTCGAGGACAGCGCTGTCCCTGCGGATCCCGTCACGGTCCGATTCGGCAATCCGATGGGAAGGCCCGATCCTGGAGTCGTTTCATGCCCGGTTGTCGCCGGCAGGTGGATCTGCACGCTACCTGCGGGCACGCTGGATCTGCGGGTCCGGGTTCCGGGATTCGTGTCGCACTACTTCTGGGGTGCGGACGTTCCGAGGCGCGGCGATCTCGACGTCGGCATCTTGCGCTTTCAGGCTGGAGCTTCCCTGGTGGGCTGGGTGGAAGCGGACAGCGGGCGCTTGCTGGAGGCAGGCACGCGGGTCGAGATGCGACCCGGGGGTCGCCTGACCCCGCTGCAGAACCAACGGGACTCCGGTGTGCAGGCAGTCCGTCACTCCACGGACGTCGATGAACGCGGTTTCTTCCACTTCCGAGGCGTGGCGCCGGGCACCTATCGCCTGCAGGCAAACGAGTCAGGGGGGCCGCCGTCGCGCCCGATCGTGGTCACCGTGGTCGCGAATAGCGAGATCACCTTGGAGCGGCCGCTGCTGTTGGAGCCGTGGGCGGAGTTGGAGATACTGGTGACGCCGGCATTGCCGCCAGACGGGAATCCGTGGCGTGTCGAACTCGCCGACATCGATGTGCAGAGGAGCGTCTCCGAGACGATTGCACGCCACGTGTGCGACAGCTCGGGCACGGTGGCGTTCGCGCGGCTGACGCCGGGTGAGTATGTCCTCAAGGCCAAGGCAGGAGACGGAAACACATGGTACGTGGGGCGAGTGGACGCCATCCCCGGCAGGTCCGTGCTCGGCGTCCAGGTGAACCTGTTCGACCTCAGCGGCCGGCTCCTCCTCGGCGATCGCCCGCTGACCGGTAAAGTGTGGTTCGGTGGGGCTCACGGGTCCGTACGGATCAAGGTGTCTACCGACGCGAAGGGCCGGTTCCACGCCTGGCTACCGCGCGGCGGGAAGTGGCCCGTCGAGGTTATCGGCGAGTCGGCAAGAGTGAAGCGCTCATTCGGCTCGGTGGACCTCGGGTCGTCGAGTCGCAAAACAGGCCTCGAACTGGTGGTGCCGGACACGTGCATTGTCGGTGAGGTGCTCGACGAAGACGGCTCGCTCGTGCCGGAGGGCATGGTGACGGTAGTGGGCGACAAGGGACTCGAGCAGACCGTGCAGGTTCCACTGGCCGACGGCCGTTTCGAGATCTGGGGTCTCGATCCCGGATCCGTCACTGTCCGTGCGGAGCAGAGGGACGCGGACTCCGACTGGCTTTCGGTGCCACTGAAGCAGGGGGACGATCCGGCCAGGGTGAAGTTGACCCTGCGGCGCAAGGCGCTCGTCAATGGAAGGGTGGTTGCCGGGGGGCGACCGGTTCCCGGCGCACGTCTGGTTGCCTGGTCCGCCGCGAGCTATGGAGGACTCCCGGATGGAATGACTGAGACTGGTGTCGACGGCTCGTTCAGCCTCCGGTTGCCCTCCCGAAACGTCGAGGAGATGCTCGCGGTCGAGGCGGCAGGGTTCTCGCGCCGAGCGCTGCGAGTGCCAGCAAAGGCCCAGGCCGCCCTCGAGATACCCGTTTCTCAGGAGGGCGGCGTGCTTGTGGCGAGTTTCGCGGAGCCGCCTCGCTACACCGACCCGATGTTCTCCGGCTATGTCGTCCTGCACGCGGGTGTCGTGGAGGACTACTTCGGCCTCGAGATCTGGGCCAGGCGTCACGGGAGGGAACCTCAAGGCGCGGCCGAGTTCGAGATACCGGCCCTCGAACCGGGAGAGTACGCGATCTGCAAGGCCACCCCGTCGGAATTCCCGCTGCTCGCGGCCGGAGGGGTCCCGCGTGATCGCTGCGCCGTAGCCACCGTGACCGCCGGGGGCCGCGCTCTGGTTCGGGTTCGGTAGCCGCCCACACAGGCGGTCTGGCGTGTCCGGCCCAGAGTCCACGGCGTACAGCCCATCCTTGCGCATCGAAGCGGCGTGGGTTGTGGGCCGTGGTGCGCGGCGTCCGCGCCGGATCAGACTCCCCGGGAAGAGGGCGCGGCCGGCACGATGTCGCGCAGCGCCTTGACGAACGCCGCCGTCTCGGCCGGTGTTCCGATCGACACGCGTAGCCACGTCGGCATCGACGGGAACTTCCGCCCGACCAGGATCTTCTTCTCCTTGAAGGCGGCGATGACGGGCTCCACGTCGGTGCCCAGTTCGACCATCACGAAGTTCGCCTCCGAGGGGATGAAGCGGCGGCCGTCGCGTGCGAGTTCGCCGCACAGGAAGGCGCGGGTCTCGTTCAGGCGGGTGCGCACGGCCGGCACCAGTCCGGCGTCGCGCAGGCTCGCGAGCGCCGCGGCGAGGACGGCGGCGTTGGCCCGATTGGCGGCGGCGTGGGCGCGCATCGCGTCGACGTTCTCCGGGCTGGCGATCGCGTAGCCCAGGCGCATCCCGGCGAGGCCGTAGATCTTGGAGAACGTGCGGGCGACGACCAGATTCGGGCGGGAGGCGAGCATCGCGACGGCGCTGCGGTACGCGGCGCTCTCGACGAAGTGGTGGTACGCCTCGTCGACCAGCACCGTGGCCGAGGCCGGGAGCGCGGCGAGGAACGCGGCGAGGTCGTCGCCGCCGACCAGCGTGCCGGTCGGGTTGTTGGGGTTGCACACGTAGACCAGCCCCGTGCGGCTGTCGCAGGCCTTCGCCATCGCCGCGAGGTCGTGGCGGAAGTCGGCGTCAAGCGGCACCGTGATCGCCTCGGCGCGCGTGACGCCGGAGTAGGTCAGCACCGCCTCGAACGTCGGCTCGGCGACGACGAGGGTTCGGCCGGGGCCGAGGAAGGTCGCGTCGGCCAGGCGCAGGATCTCGCCGGACCCGCACGCGAGCAGGATGTGCTCGGTCGTCACGCCGTGGTGTGCGGCGAGGGTGATACGCACCTCCTGCTCCACGTCGCCCGGGTAGCGGGAGGCGACGTCGAACGAGCGGGCCATCGCCTCGCGGGCCGCCTTCGACAGGCCGTAGGGGTTCTCGTTCGAGTTGAGCTGGATCATGTCCGCCGGCATCCCGTGGGCCAGGCGCGCCAGGGCGGGGCGGGGCCGGACCGCGAGGTCCAGCAACGCGGCGCCGGCGGCGGCGCCCGCCGCAACGCCGAACCCTCTGCGCGTGATCGCGGTCTCGGTCATGGGCGTCCTCCCCTCGGACGATGGCTTCGCTACGGAGTGTATGTCCCGGCCGGCCCAGGCGCCACAGCCGCGCCCCGCCGATCGGCGCCGGCACGGAGGATCATCGGGCTGAGTCAATTGCGTCCCACAGTGCTAGAATCCGCGCTCGTCGTGAAGGCACGAAACCCGCTCCGCGTCGGCATGATCTCTCTCGGCTGTGCCAAGAACCTGGTGGACGCCGAGGTGATGCTCGGTCACCTCGTCGAGCACGGCGCGACGGTGGTCCGGGACATCGACGAGGCGGACGTGGTGGTGGTCAACACCTGCGGGTTCGTCGGGGACGCCAAACGCGAGTCGGTGGAGACCATCCTCGAGGTCGCTCGCCGCAAGGGCGATGCAGGCCTCAAGCGGCTTGTGGTCGCGGGGTGCATGAGCCAGCGCTACGCCGGGGAGCTGGCCGCCGAGATCCCGGAGATCGACGCCTTCATCGGTCTTGACGAGCTGGAGCGGGCGCCCGAGGCGGTGCTCGGCGAGGTCGGCCGGGAGCACCTCCCCGACCAGCGCGGCGCGCTGCGCCTGTACGACCACACGGCGCCGCGACTGCTCGCGACCGGCGGCGTGTACGCCTACCTCAAGGTCGCGGAGGGGTGCGACAACCCCTGCTCGTTCTGCCACATCCCGCGCATGCGCGGGAGCTTCCGCTCGCGTTCGGTCGACTCGCTGGTCGAGGAGGCGCGCCGGCTGGAGGCGTCCGGGGTGCGCGAGCTGGTGCTGGTCGCGCAGGACACTACCCGCTTCGGCGAGGACCTCGGCCTCGGCCGCGAGGGGCTGCGCCGCCTCCTCGAGGCGCTGCTCCGCGGCACCTCCGTGCCGTGGATCCGTTTCCTCTACGCCTACCCGGCGACGCTCGACGAGGGGATCTTCGGCCTGATGGCGCGCGAGCCCCGTCTGACCCCGTACCTCGACATCCCGCTCCAGCACGCCTCCCGCAAGGTCCTCAAGGCGATGGCGCGCGGCGGCGACGCGCGCAGCTACCGGAGGACGATCGAGAAGGCGCGCGCCGCGGTGCCCGGGCTCGGCGTGCGCACGACGTTCATCGTCGGGTTCCCAGGCGAGGGCGAGGCGGAGTTCGAGGAACTGGAGCGCTTCGTCGAGGAGCTTCGCTTCGATCACGTCGGCGTGTTCGCCTACTCCTGGCAGGAGGAGAACCCCGGCGCGGCGCTCGGCGACCCGGTGCCGGAGCGGACCAAGCAGGCGCGGCGCCGGCGCCTGATGAAGCTGCAGGAACGCATCTCGCGTTCGAACCACGCGAGGCTGGTCGGCGAGGAGGTCGAGGCGATCGTCGAAGGGCCGAGCGAGGAGTCGGAGCTGCTCCGCCAGGGACGTCTCGCGCAGCAAGCCCCGGAGGTCGACGGCCGGGTCCTGTTCACCGACGGGGAGGGGCGCGCCGGCGACCTGGTGCGCGTGCGGATCGGGAAGGCATACGCCTTCGACCTGGCCGGCCCGATCGTCGCGGTGACCTCGAGAGCGGCGGCGCGGCGCTCGCTCTCGCTCCCGTCGCTCCCGTCGCTGCACGTCAGGCGGGCGCAGTGAGCGGCATGGAACGCATGCGCAACCCCGCGCCGTCGTCGGACCTGCCGCGCGGCGGGGTGGTGACGATCGGCAACTTCGACGGCGTGCACCGCGGCCACCAGACGCTGGTCGGCGAGGCCGTCGCGCGGGCGCGGGAACTCGGTGTGCCGGCCGTGGCGCTGACCTTCGACCCCCACCCGGAGCGCGTGCTGCGCCCGGAGTCGGGGCTGAGGCTGCTCTCGACGTCCGCCCAGAAGGCGCAGTTGCTCGAGCGCTGCGGCGTGGACGCCCTGATCGAACTCGGCTTCGACCGGCGCTTCGCGGCGACCACCGCCGAGGAGTTCGCCCGCGAGTTCCTCTTCCGCCGCCTCGCCCCGCGCGAGGTGCGGCTGGGAGCCAATTTCCGCTTCGGCAGCGGCAGGCTGGGCGATGTCTACTTCCTCTCCGCCATCGGCTACCAGCTCGGCTTCACCGTGGCCGGTGTCGATCCGGTGCTCGACGGCCCCGAGCCGATCTCCTCGACGCGCGTGCGCGGCCAGGTCGCGGCCGGGCAGATCGAGGAGGCGTGGCGTCTGCTCGCCCGTCCGTACTTCGTCGACGGCATGGTCTATCGGGGCGAGCGGATGGGCCGCCAGCTCGGGTTCCCGACCATCAACGTCCAGGTGGAGAACGAACTGCTTCCGGCGCACGGCGTGTACGTCACCGCGATCCAGATCCCGTCGTTCTCCCGGGTGTTCCCGTCGGTGACCAACATCGGCGTGCGCCCGACGATGTACGAGAACTACGACGTCACGGTCGAGACGCATGTCCTGGACTTCATTGGCGACGTCTACCGCGAGCCGGTGCGGTTGTTCTTCCTCCGCCGCGTGCGCGACGAGATGACCTTCCCGTCCTCGATGGCGCTGGTCACGCAGATCTCGCGCGACGTCGAGACCGCGCGCCTGCACTTCCTCCAGCGCGGCCTCCCCGCCGACGAACTGGTACTGCGGTGACGCTCGCGCTCGTCGTCGTCGTGGCCGTGCTGCCGCTGCTCGTCGCCGTGACGCTGCTCGAACTCGACCGCTACCGCTTCGAGCCGGTGCCCGGACTCGTCATGTGTCTGGGCTGGGGCGCGATCACCGCGGGGCTGTGGACGGTCTTCGTACGGCCGCTCTTCCTCGAGCGGGCGGCCCGCCTGGCGGGCGGCTCCTGGCCGCCCCTGACCGCTATGCTCGCGGTCGCCGTGCTCCTCTCGGTCGTCCTGGCGGTGCCGCTCGTGTTGCTCGGGTTGACCTCGCGGCTACTCGGACCGGCCGAGTGGCTGACCCACGCGCTGGCGATCGGCGCCGGCTTGTCGCTCGGCGTGTCGCTGCCGGCTGCGCTCGGCCCGTCGCCCGGCTCGCTGCCGGCGCAGTTGGGGCTGGCCGCGACGCCGGTCCTGGGCGCCGCGCTGATCGGCCTCGGCCTCGGACTCCTGGTCGCCGCCCGCGGCTGGGTGCTCCGGAGCTATGGGCTGGTGCTCCTCGCGGTCACTCCGGTCACGCAGCTCGCGGTGTTCCGCGCCGGCCTCGGCGCCGGGCGTGCCGGGTTCGACGCGCGCGAGTGGCTGCTGGTCGGCTCGTCGGGCCTCCTCCTGGCCAGCGCGATGGTGGGAGCGTGGTGGCTGGAGTCGAGGATTCTCGAGGCTGAACTCGCCGAGGAGGCCGCGCACGGCGTGCTCCCGGCGCGGCTCGCCGCCGGCGCGTCGGCGCTGCGCACGCGCATCCGTTCCGACTGGTGGGCGCGCCGCGACGAGCGCCGGGCCGTGAACCTGCTGCTCGCGACGCTGGCGTTCCGCAAGCACGCCCTTCGCGGTGTCGGCCCCGAGCGGGCGCGCATCTACTCCCTGGAGGTCGGTCGGCTGCGCGAGCGGGTCCGGAGGGTCCTCGGCGGCGCCGAGCCGGCGCCGTGAAATGCCGGTCCTCGGCGTCGCCGTGACGACGCCGCTCCAGGAGACCGGTCCGGGTGTCCGGCTCCCTCCGTTCCGCTGCCACCCCTTCCCGCCGCGTCTGGAGCCGCTCACCGGTCCCGGCGGGGGGCCATGACGGCGACCCGCGGGGTTTGCCCCGTCCCCGGGGAACCGCTACCATGCGCCACTCGGACGAGGGGGATGTCATGAACTCGAGAGGCGTTCACGTCTTCACGTCGGAGTCGGTGACCGAGGGCCACCCGGACAAGGTGTGCGACCAGATCTCCGACGCCGTGCTCGACGAGGTGCTGCGCTACGACCTCACCCACCGCCACCCGGGCAGAGGGCGCGTGGCGTGCGAGAGCTTCATCACCGTCGGGCTGGTGGTGGTGGGCGGCGAGATCACCACCGACGCCTGGGTCGACGTCCAGGACCTGGTGCGGACGGTGGTTCGCGACATCGGCTACACCGACGCCAAGTACGGTTTCAACCACTCCACCTGCGGGATCCTCAACGCGATCGGCCGGCAGTCCACCGACATCGCGCAGGGCGTGGACATCGGCGGGGCGGGGGACCAGGGCCTGATGGTCGGCTACGCGTGCGACCAGACGCCCGAACTCATGCCCATGCCGATCGTGCTCGCGCATGCCCTGACCCGGAGGCTCGCCGAGGTGCGACGCTCCGGGGTGCTCCCCTACCTCGGACCGGACGGCAAGTCGCAGGTCACGGTCGAGTACCGGGACGGGCGGCCGTTCCGCATCGACACCGTGGTGATCTCCTCGCAGCACACCGAGGACATCCTCGACGCCACCGGGCAGCGGATCACCGAGGCTGCCCGACAGGAGATGATCGAGAAGGTCGGGCGCGCGGTGCTGCCGGCCGGGCTCCTCGACGTCGAGCGACCGACCACGTTCCACGTCAACCCGACCGGGAAGTTCGTCATCGGCGGCCCGCAGTCGGACACCGGCATGACCGGGAGGAAGATCATCGTCGACACCTACGGCGGGTGGGCGCCGCACGGCGGCGGCGCGTTCTCCGGCAAGGACCCGACCAAGGTGGATCGCTCCGCCACGTACATGGCCAGGCACGTCGCCAAGAACCTGGTCGGCGCCGGACTGGCGCGCGAGGCTCTGGTCCAACTGGCCTACGCGATCGGCGTCGCCGACCCGGTCTCGGTGATGGTCGACACCGCCGGCACGGGCGTGATCCCCGACGAGAAGCTGACCGGCCTGGTGCGCGAGGTGTTCCCGCTCACGCCGCGGGGCATCATCGACGAGCTCGACCTGCTCCAGCCGATCTACCGCGCCACCGCGAGCTACGGTCACTTCGGCCGCTCCGAGCCGAGCTTCCGCTGGGAGAGCCTGCACCACGTGGACGCCCTGAAGTCGGGAGCCGCGCGCCTGGCCTGAGCGCCTCGTCCGGAGCCGGGGGAACCGACTCCACGCAGTCGGGACGTTCGATCCGCGCGCCTCGTGGCGCGTTCGGGCAGGCCCGTGACGCGCTCCGACATTCCCGGTCCGCGCGCCGTGCCTCACGTTGGACTCCGTGACGGGGCCTGCGCGCGGCGGCTCGCCGCGGGGGCCGGGGAGAGGCGACGTGCGAAAGCGATCTTCGGGCGGCTGGACGATTGCGGCGCTGACACTGGGCTGGTCGCTGGCGACGCTCCCCGGGGCGGCGGCGGGCGAGGCAGGGCGGGTCGCGGAGTTCCTCGCCGACCTCCAGCGGGCTGCGAACGCGGAGCAGGCCGCCGCGGCGGTGAAGAAGGCCGCGCTCTCGGAGGCCGAGTGGGCGCAGGTTGCGAAGGAGCTGGAGTCCCTCGCGTGGAAGGGGAAGCTCGACACCTTCAAGCGCACGGTCTCGCCGCCCTCCGGGCGACCCCGTACACCGTCCGCGCACAAGGGAGCGAGCGTCCGCGCCGTCGTCGAGGAAACGAGAACGCTCGTCGAGACTGAGCGGCGAGCGCGCCTCGCGGAGCGGGACCGTACTCTCCAGTCGCGGCTGTCGCGCGTCAGGGCCGTGGGGGGATCCATGGCGCGGGCCCCGGTCGGCAGGAGCGCCGCAGCGGGAACGATGCGGGCCCGACACCCTTACCTGGTCGATCCGGAGCACGCGGCGCGAATCGACTCGGTCGAGCCGTCCATGGTCGCGGTCGGGCAGACCGTGGCGATCGGCGGTGTGCGCTTCGGCAACACGGCGGGGCGTGTGGTGGTCCTTTCCGGTGAGGACCTGTTCCCCTGTGAGGTCGTGTCGTGGCGCGATCAGAGGATCGTCGTGCGCATCCCGCGCGACGTACGCCCCTGGTCGAGCATGCGCGACGTCCCGCCCGACGTCCACGAGGAAGCGCGCGGCGGAGGCGGAGCGGGGAGCGGCGGTCAGTCGTCGTTCGAGGTCAACTCGAACCGCTTCCGTCCGGCGACCAACCTGGTCGCCGGGCTGTGGGTGAAGCTGCACGGCGGAGAGATCGGGCCGATGCACCGGATCGAGATCGGTCCCGACCTGGCGCTGCTCACACCCTCGATCGATTCCGTGACGCCGTCCGAGGTCGAACCGGGCAGCAGTCTGCTCATCGAGGGGCGGAACTTCGGCGACCAGGCGAACCCGGAGGAGCGCTTCCTTCGCGTGACGCTCACCTTCGGCGGCAGTGAGATCCGCGTCTTCCCCACGGAGTGGCGCGACGGCTACATCGCCGCGCGGGTCGATCCCGACGTGACGGGGGTGGGCGTGCTGCGCGGCGGGGTGTTCAGGGTCCGCAACCGGCTCGGCCTCGAGGCCGTCAAGGGCGGCGCGTCGTTCACCCCGGCGATGGACGTCGCCGACGTCGAACGGGGCCCCTATCGCGCCACCTGCCACCCGCTCGGTTTCCCGCCGCTGTGCCTGGTCGGCGAGTCGAAGACGATCCACGCCTACGACGCGCAGCTGCGCAACGGCTGGGCGGTGCAGGAGAGCTGGGTCGAGGTGGTCGAGAGTCACTCTCAGGGGGCCAACTACGGCGGCTACTTCGAGGGCGGACCGACGCCGGGCAGCGAGACGCTGCGCGCCAGCGTCGTGGTCTGGGCCGACGCGTACTCGATCGTCGAGGCCCGCTTCCACGTGCTGGTCAGGGGACCCCGGGGAACCTCTTTCCGTTAGACCGCGCGCCGCTGTCGCGACGGGCGATCATACGACCTCCGCGTCGACTGTGGAGCTTTCGCATCGCGGCAGGACGAAGCGCCCTGCCGCCGGCAGGGCGTGCGGTGTGCGGGGCGCGCTCGCAGCGCACGCCTACCCTCCGGCCTCCCGCGTGCGCCGCTCACCCGCCCCGCATCCCGGCCGCCGGCGCGGCCTTCGTCCTGCCACACGCGGCGTGAAGCCCCCCACCCCTCCACCCTGCGCAGCCGGCAGCGGACCTCTCGCTGCGTTACGCTTCGCTCGCTCGCTCCTCACGTACGAGGAGTAC
>JBFMCD010000030.1:0-15884 GCA_040754885.1 Acidobacteriota bacterium | reverse complement strand
GCTCCGCCGCTCGGGGCCGTGGCGCTGCTCGCTCTCGCGGCGGGAGGTGCGGCGGCGCTGACGTTGCGGCGGCGCGCGCCGCGGCCGTTACCCGGCGTGCCGCTCGCCGCGACGCTCGCCCCTCTCGCCGATACGCGGGGGTGGAGCGATTCCCCGGACCTCGACGCGGCGGCGCGCGCGGTGCGCCGCTTCCTCGCCGACACGCTCGACGCGCGGTGCGACGCGATGACCACCGCGGAACTCTCGCGGCGGCTGGTCGTGCCCGGGTCGACGTCGGCGGCCGCGATCGTCGCGCTCCTCGAGGTGTTCGACCGCAGCCGGTTCGCGCTGCGACCGCCGGCGCCGGAGCGAGCGGCCGCCGCCGTGCGCGCCGCGCTCGACGCGGCCGAGCGGCTGACCGGGAAGCCGGCGTGATCTCCTTCGCCTCGCCCTGGGTGCTGGCGCTCGGCGCCGCCGTCGTCGCCGCCGCGGCGTACGTGACCTCCGAGCGGAGGCGCCGCCAACGCATCCCCGCCCTCGCCGTCGTCCCGACCAGGGACGCCTTCTGGCCGGGCGTGGTGCTGTCGCTGCTCGGGCTCGCCGCCGCGTGGGGCGGCGCGGCGGCGCCGCGCACGATCGTGCCGGCTCCCTCGGGCAGCGCCGGCCTCGACATCGTCCTGCTCCTCGACGCCTCCGGATCGATGGGTGAGCGTGACGCGAGGGGTTCGACCAGGATGCGGGCCGCGGCGCGCGTGGCCGCGCGCTTCGCCGCCTCCCGCCCCACCGACCGGATCGGACTGGTCGGGTTCGCCGGGAAGGCGGCGGTGCTCGCTCCGCCGACCACCGACCACGCCGCCGTGGTCCGACTCGCCGACTCCCTGCAACCCGCCGCCCTCGGCCGCGGGACGGCGATCGGGGACGGACTCGCCGTCGCGGTCGAGCGCCTGCGGTCCGTCCCGCGCGGTTCGGCGGCGATCGTGCTGGTCAGCGACGGGCGGTCGAACGCGGGCGCGATCGACCCGGCAAGCGCCGCGGCGGGCGCCGCCGACCTCGGCATCCCGGTCGACGCCGTGGCCGTCGGCGAGGGCGACGCGACGGCCCGCGGCGAGTCAGTGTTGCGGCGCGTCGCCGCGGTCACGGGCGGGCACTTCGTCCGCGCAACCGACACCGAGGGCGTGGCCGCCGCGTTCGCCGACCTGGCGCGGCTGCGCCCGAGTCCGGCGCCGGTCGAGGGGTCCACGACGTGGGCCGACCTGGCGCATGTTCCGGCGCGCTGGGCCGCGGTGCTCCTGCTCGCCGGCGCGGTGCTCCAACTCGGCGGAGGCCGCGCGTGGTGAGCTGGGACGACGCACGCTGGCTGGTCGCCGCCGGCCTCGGAGTTCTCGTTCCGCTCGCCGCGGCACTGCGCGCCCGGTGGGCACGCCGCCAGACCGGGCGGATCGCCGCGAGCCGAGTGTGGGCGAGGTGGCTGGGCGGCGTGCCGGCAAGCGGCTCCTGCCGGGCCGCGCTGCTCGCACTGGCGGGGGCGCTGGCCGCCGGCGCCGCGGCGCAACCGCGGTGGGGAGAACCAACCGCGGCCCCTTCGCCCGCTCGCGAGGTGGCGGTCGCCCTCGACGTCTCCGCGTCGATGGGCACGGCCGACGCGGCGCCCGACCGACTCGGCCGGGGCGCCGCCGTCCTGCGCGCGGCGTTCCGTTCGATGTCCGGCGCGCGAGTCTCCCTCACCGCCGGCGCCGGCGAGGTCCGCGCCGTCGTGCCCCCGACAACCGATCTCGCGGCGATCGAAGCCGCGCTCGCCGCCCGCCCGTGGGAGGGCGCCCTCGCGCCCGGGTCGAACCTCGCGCTGCTGCTCCTCGCCGCGCCCGGGACGCACGGCGGCGGCGCGGCGCGCACCGTGCTGCTCGTGAGCGACGGCGAGGCGTTCGAGGGGGACGCGGCCGCGGCCGCCGCGCAACTGCGCGCCGGCGGGGACACGGTGATCGTGCTCCACTGCGGCACCTCGGCGGGCGGGCCCGTGCCGCGACCGGAGACACGACCGACGGAGTACCTCCGCGCCGCGGACGGCCGCATCGCTCACTCGCACGCCGATCCCTCCCGCCAGGCCGAGATCGCCGGCACCCTCGAACACGTGATCGACGCGGCCGCGCCGGACGCGCCCGAGCGGGTCGCGGACGCCACCGCCTTGGCGGCGCTGGCGCGCGCGCCGCAGCGACCGGCCCGGTCGAGGCTCCTCCTGCTCGGCGCCGCCGGACTCGGCAGCGCGGCGTTCTTCCTCTGGCCCTGGCGGCGCCTTGCCGTCGTCCTCGTTCTGACGGCCTTCCCGTCCGTGGCACTCGCCCAGCAACCACACCCCTCCCCCAGAGCTCACTGGCTGCGGCTGGTGCCCGGCGCCGCGTGGGCGATGTCGCTGCGCGGCGAGGTGGCGGCGGCACGCAACGACTGGGCCGCCGCCGCGCGCCACTACGCGGCCGCGCGCGCCGCGGCACCCGGCGACGACGGCGCGCACCTGTCCTGGGCGACCGCGGCCGCCATCGCCGGCGACGAGGCGGGAACGAGGGAACTCGCCGCCCGCTGCGATGCCGCCCGGGCCGAGTTCGCGGCGTGCTTCAACCTCGGCACCGCCGCCCTCGTGCGCGGAGACGCCGACGCCGCCGCACGAGCGCTGCGCAAGGCGGTGGCGTTGCGGCCCGACGCGGCGCCCGCCTGGCACAACCTCGAACTGGCCCTCGCCGAGATCGCGCGCCGCGCGGCGGCCGCGCCTGACCCGGGCGCCGCGGCGCGCGCGCGCCTGCTCGAGGCGGCGGCGGCGCAGGCGCTGGTCGTGCCCAGGCTGCAGGCGACGTCGTCTCCGCGCGCCGCGGAGGTACCCTGGTGACGATGCGCGCCGTCATCGCCCTCGTGCTGCTCGCCGCGCCGGCGTTCGCCGAGCGAGGGCCGCAGATCCACGCGCGGTTCGCCGCCGGGAGCCTGCCCGGGACGGTCCGCTACCAGGTGATCGTCACCGGCGCCGCCCGCGACGACGCGCGCGCGGCGCTCGGCCTGCCCACCAACCTGCGCGTCCTGGCCGGACCGCTGATCGCCCGTGAGGTGTCGTGGCAGGCCGGCGTGGCGAGCGCGCAGATGGTGTTCACCTGGGTGTTGACCGCGCCCCACCCCGGCCCGATCGCGATCGGCCCCACGACCGTGGAGCTGGGCGATGTGAAGCTGGTCAGCGCCGGCGTGAGCGGGAAGGCGTTCGTCGGCGATCGCGAGACGACGCACATCGCCGCGCCCAGCCTCCACCTCGAGGTCTCCCGGCGCCGCGTGGTCGCCGGAGAGACGCTCGTGGCGACTGTCACGCTCGACCAGCCGTCCGCCCGGGGTTGGGAGGTGGACGCCACGTTCCCAGGGAGCTGGAGCGAGCCGCTGCCCGAAGCGCAGCGGCCTCCGGCGAAGTCCGACGGGCGTCAGGTGCTGGCGGCGTGGGTGGTGATTCCGGCCGAGCCCGGCGCGCTGCACATACCGCCGGCCCGCGCTCGCCGAGCGAACACCGACGGCGCCGCGCGCGACGGCGAGACGGCCGAGGAGGAGATGGCCTCGTCGCCGACGGCGGTCACGGTCGATCCGCTGCCGGAGCCGCCCGCCGGGTACTTCGGCGCGGTGGGCGACATCGAGGTCACTCGCCGCGTCATCCCGGAAGCGTGGCGGGTCGGCGAGCTGGCCACGCTGGAGATCGAGGTCCAGGGCCGGGGCAACTTCCCGCTCATGGACCAGCCTGCCACGTCCCTCCCCGACGCGGTCAGGACGTTCCCGGCCGAGGACTCCCGCCAGTGGGACGCCGGCCGTGACGGCCTGTCGGGCCGAAGAACCTGGCGCCTGCCGCTGTCGGCGGCGCACCCCGGGCGACTGCACTTTAGGGAGGCAACGCTCGCCAGCTTCGTCCCCGGCAGGGGCTTCGTCGAACACCGCCTGCCCGCGATGGAGGTGGACGTGCTTCCGGCGGCAGGTCCCTCGACCGGAGCCTCCGCACCGGCACGCCCGGGGTTCGTTCCCTCCCTCGGTCCGGGGCGGATCCTCGGAGGCCTGCTGGCCCTTCTCTCGCTCGCGCTGGCCGCGACGCTGGTCGTGCGCCGTGCCCGGCGCACCGCCCGCTGGCTGCCGCCGCATTCCAGCGACCCGGCAGCGGAACTCGCCGCGCTCGAACTGGCGATCGATCGCTGGTCGATCGTGCGCTTCGGCGTGGCGCCGGAGGCCGGCGAGGCGGCGCTCGCCTCGGCGGGCTGCCCGAGCGACGTGGCGGTCGAGGCGACGGCGCTGCGCCGGGAGCTTCGCCGCGCCCGCCTCGCGCCCGGACTGGCCGACGCCTCGGCGTCTCTCGCCGACCTGCGCGCCCGCGCGCGCCACCTGCTGGCCGGCCGCTGATACACTGCTGCCGTGAACGACGGGGCTGATATCTCGGTCTTGCCGGCGCCCGACCTCGAACCGTTCCTCGAGCGGTACCGGCACGACACCGCGATCCCCGAGGCGATGGACGCGAGCCTGTTCATTAGAGAAGTGCTCCGCCAAGCGAACGCCTTCGTCCCCTCCGAGGCCGGCTCGGTCTTCCTCGACCACCCGTTCGAGCGGTCCAGCGACCCGACCAACCCCGCGCTGTACTTCATCGCGACCTTCGGCCCTTCCGCGCCGGCGCTGCTCGGCGCCAGCATCCCGGCCCACGAAGGGGTGGTCGGCCAGGTCTACCGCAGCGGCGACTCGCACCTGGTCGTCGACCCGCACCACGATCCGTTCTTCTTTCCCCGCTTCGACGAGACGCACTCGTTCCAGACGCGCTCGCTGCTCGCCGTCCCGATCAGGATCGAGAACAGCGTGTGCGGCGTGCTCGAAATGGTCAACCGACTCGACGGAAACCCGTACAGCGAGCACGACCAGGCGCTGCTCGAGATCTTCGCCGCGTACACCTCGGTGTCGATCCAGAACCTGCTCGACGCCAAGCGCGCCGGCGAGGCGGCGCGCAGCGACGACCTCACCGGACTCGCCAACGACCGCTTCTTCCACCGCCGGCTCGCCCAGGACCTCGAGTTGGCCGACGCCAACCAGGGGCGGGTGGCGCTCCTCTTCCTCGACCTCGACAACTTCAAGAGCGTCAACGACACGCACGGCCACCTCGCGGGCAGCCAGGTGCTCAAGGAGGTCGGCTATCTGCTCCGCCGCGTGGTGCGCCTTCCGGGTGTCACGCTCGCCCGTTACGGCGGCGACGAGTTCGTCATCATCCTGCCCGGGTTCGACGTGCCGACCGCCGAGAAGGTCGCGGAGGAGATCCGCAGGGCGATCCGGGAGCAGGCCTTCCTGCGCGGCCGCTTCTCCTGGGCCTCGGGAGCCGTCGAGTTCGGTGGGCCGCTGACCTGCTGCGTCGGCGTCGCCGTGTACCCCGACCACGTCCCGCGCGTGGGCACCTCCGACCACCGCCGCAACCAGCTTCTGCGCGCCGCCGACCAGGCGATGTACGCGGCGAAGGCGGTGGGCAAGGACAAGGTGGTGCTGGCCGGGTCGGTGCTGGTCGCGTCAGATTGACGCGGCTCGTGACTTCCCGCTAGCCGGAAATGTGGCACGTCCGTTGCTAGTTGACACAACGGACCGGGCCTCACCGGTCCGTGAAGGAGTCCCGAATGAGCACGACCTCTCGCCGTCACATCCTCTCGCTGGGCGCCGTCGGCATCGGCGCCGCCGCGCTCGGAATGGTCCTGGCCGGGGGACTCGGCGTCACCCCCGAGGGCACCGCGCGCGAAGCCACGCCGGCGCCGCTCTCGGCGGCGACCGCCCCGCCGGCGCAGGTCCCGGCCGCGCAGCCGGTCGCGATGGGCTACCCCGACTTCGCGGCGCTCGCCGACCGGGTCAATCCGTCGGTCATCTCGGTGTTCGTCGAGGACCGCGTCAGCCCGCAGGAGATGCGCCGCTTCCACCGTGACATGGATCCGTTCGAGTTCTTCTTCGGACCCAACCGCCCCGACGGGCGCACGCCCCGCCGCCAGGGCGCGGGCAGCGGTTTCTTCATCGACTCGACCGGCTTGGCCATGACCAACAACCACGTCATCGAGGGGGCCGACAAGGTGTGGGTGCGCCTCGCCGACGATGCCGTCCGGCTCGACGCCAAGGTCGTGGGCCGCGACCCGGCGACCGACCTGGCCCTGATCCGCGTCGAGGGAGGCGGTCCGTTCAAGCCGCTCTCGTTCGGCAACTCCGACACGGTTCGCGTCGGAGAGTGGGTGATGGCGGCGGGCAATCCACTCAACATGGACCACACGATCACCGTCGGCGTCGTCTCCGCCAAGGGTCGCTTCCTCGGCCTGTCCGAGGAGGGACGCTCGTTCGAGAACTTCATCCAGACCGACGCCGCCATCAACCTCGGCAACTCCGGCGGTCCGCTCGTCAACCTGCGCGGCGAGGTGATCGGCATCAACACGGCGATCAACGCCGCGGGGCAGAACCTCGGGTTCGCCGTGCCGGTCAACACGGCCAAGCTCGTGCTCCCGCAGTTGAAGGAGAAGGGTAAGGTCGTCCGCGGCTACCTCGGAGTCAACATCCGCAACATCGACGACGAGACCAGGCAGGCGTTCGAGCTGGCCAGCCGCGACGGCGCGTTCGTCGACAGCGTCGAGAAGAGCGGGCCGGCGGCGCAGGCGGGCATCGAGGCCGGCGACGTCATCGTGGCGGTCGACGGCACGCCGATCAAGGAGACGCGCCAGCTGATCGATCGCGTCTCGGCCATCGCGCCCGGACAGAAGGTCTCGCTCGAGGTGATGCGCGACGGCAAGCGCAAGACGCTCTCGGCGATGCTCGGCGAGCGGCCGGGAACCGAGGAGGTCGCCGAGGGCGGCGAGACGCAGTCGGAGTCGGCGCAGGCCCGGCTCGGCGTCGAGGTCCAAGACCTCAACGCCAGGCTGCGGCGGATGTACGAGGTTCCCGCCGAGGTCGAGGGCGTCGTGGTCACAGGTGTCACGGAGTCGTCGCCGGCCGAGGACAGCGGCCTGCGCCGCGGCGACGTGATCACCGAGGTGAACGGCGCCGAGATCGGCGACGCCGACGCCTTCCGTGCCGCCATCGAGCGGGTGCGTTCCGGCTCACTGGCCCGGCTCTACGTGTTCCGGCCGCAGGTGGAGCGGAGCACGTTCGTCATCGTGCGCGTCCCTTGACGCCTTCCTCCGATCTTCCTCCTTGTCGGGGCCGCCTCCGGGCGGCCCCATCTATTCCGAGGATTGATCTATACTTACCGCGAAATGGCACCTCTGGGCACGGTTCTCGTCGTCGACGACCAGCAGGACAACCTCGACGCCCTGTCGGACGCTCTGCAGCCACTCGGCTACGACGTCTGGCAAGCGAACAACGGCGAGCGCGCGCTCGGTCTGGCTCGTGACCGGCAACCCGACGTCGTCCTCCTCGACGTCATGATGCCGGGTCTCGACGGTTACGAGGTATGCCGCCAGCTGAAGGGGGCGGAGGACACGAGGCTCGTGCCGGTCGTCTTCCTGACCGGCCTCGATTCGCGGGAGGCCCGCCTGCGGGGTCTGGAGGCGGGCGCCACCGATTTCCTCTCCAAGCCGTTCGACCTGGTCGAACTGGAGGTCCGAGTACGGAACCTCGTCTCCTTCCGGCGCCTGACCCAGGACCTCGACAACGCCGAGCAGATTCTCTTCGCCATCGCCCGCTCGGTCGAGGCGCGCGACGAGGGAACCGGCGATCACTGCGATCGTCTCTCCGGTCTGGCCGCGCGTCTCGGCGAGCGCCTCGGCCTGGATGGCGAGGCGATCACGGCGCTGCGCCGCGCCGGTTACCTGCACGACATCGGCAAGATCGGCATTCCCGACGCGATCCTGCTCAAGCCCGGGAGGCTCACAGACGAGGAGTGGAGCGTGATGCGCTCCCACGTCGACATCGGCGTCTCGATCTGTTCCCCGCTGCGCACGCTCCGGCCGGTTATGCCGATCATTCAACATCACCACGAACGCCAGGACGGGTCGGGGTATCCGGACGGGCTCAGGGGCGAAGAGGTCCCGATGCTGGCGCGGGTCTTCCAGGTCGTCGACGTGTTCGACGCCCTGACCAACGACCGTCCGTACCGGCGGGCGCAGTCGCCGGCCGAGGCGATCGCGATCCTCCGGGCCGAGACCGCGAAGGGATGGTGGGACCGTCGCGTCGTCGAGGAGTTCGCGGCGATGGTGTTGGAGGGTCCGGCGGTCCGACAGGAGTAACCGCGTGCCACTTGGCAAGCCGCCGGTTGTGAGCTAAGCTCCCTGCGGGGCAGGGAGCACTCGGTGCACCGCCCCGGATCCTTTCCAATAGCGGGCCATGACGGCGGAACGTGCGATCGCCGTCGTCGGCGCCGTTGTGAGGAGCCTTGAGGAGATGATGGAAGAAAGCGGCAGCATTCCTGCCCCTCCCGCAGACGAGCGCGAGGGGAACGGTCAGGGTTCGCGCCGACGCCGCCCGCGTCGGCGGCGCGGCAGGCGTGGCAACGCCCCCGCGAACGGCGCCACCTCCGAGGCGGTGACCACCAACGTCGAGGGGTACCTGTACTGCCGTGACGACGGCAAGTCGTTCCTGACGCCGCCGCTGCGGAACTTCCGGCTCGGGCCGGAAGACCCGCAACTCGACCCGTCGCTGGTCGGTCGCCTCCACCTGGAGAGCGGACTTCTGGTTTCGGGCACGGCCACGTCCGCGAACGGGCGCCCCCGCCCAACGCTGACCGACATCGCCGCCATCGAGGGACTGGCACCGGAGGAGTACCGGCATCGTGCCGTGCCCTTCGCCGAGCTGGTCTCGATCGACCCGCTCGAGCGTTTCCGACTGGAGACCGATCCGGCGGTCCTCGAACCGCGCGTGATCGAGCTGATGACACCGATCGGTCGCGGTCAGCGCTGCCTGATCGTCGCTCCGCCCAAGGCCGGCAAGACCACTCTCCTGCAGCAACTCGCCCACGCCATCGCGGTCAATCACCCGGAGACGACGATCTTCGTCCTGCTTGTCGACGAACGTCCGGAGGAGGTCACCGACTGGCGGCGCAACATCGTCAAGGGCGAGGTGTTCGCCTCGTCCTCCGACGAGTCCGTGCAAAGCCACATCGAGGTCTCAGAAATGGTCCTCGAGCGCGCGCGGCGGCTGGTCGAACTCGGCCAGGACGTGATCGTCTTCATGGACTCGTTGACCCGCATGTCCCGGGCCTACAACAACGCCCAGAAGAGCTCCGGGCGCATCATGTCCGGCGGCATCGACGCGCGCACGATGGAGAAGCCGCGGCGGTTCTTCGGCTCGGCGCGGAACATCGAGAACGGCGGTTCGCTGACGATCGTCGCGACCTGCCTGGTCGACACCGGGTCGCGCATGGACGAGGTGATCTTCCAGGAGTTCAAGGGCACCGGCAACATGGAGATCGTCCTCACCCGGGAACTCTTCGACCGCCGCATCTTCCCGTGCATGCACATCCCCCAGTCGGGGACGCGCAAGGAGGAGAAGCTCTACTCCCGCGCCGAGGTGGACAAGATCTTCCTGCTCCGCCGCGCCCTGGCGGCGCTGTCGCCGCACGAGGCGATGCAGCTGCTGCTCTCCAAACTCAAGCAGTTCCGCACCAACGGAGAGTTCCTCGCCAGCATCCAGGCCGCGAACGGCCGCTGACGCGGCGCGGCGGCCGCCCCGAGATCAGCGCGTGCGTGTCAGGTCGACCGCCACGGTCACGGTCGTCCAGGTCTTGACCTTGACCCCGGACTTCATCGCCGGCCGGTAGAGGTACTGCTTGACCGCCTCCTGGCACGCCTCGTCGATTCCGAGTCGAGCCACCGGAAACCCGCGCATCACCTGCACGTCCTTGACCGTGCCGCGCTCGTCGACCAGCGCCCTGAGGATCACCACGCCGGCGCGGTTGACCTTGGCCATGACCGCGGCCCGGGGCAGCGTCGGCCGGACGTCCTTGAGGATCTGAGGCTGCACGTCAACCTGGGTGAAGTCGACCATGTCACCCTCGCGCACGGCCGGCTCGGCGGGAGGAGCCTGCGCGGGCGGCTCGGTCGGCGGGATCGGCGTCGGTTCGGAGACGGCGGTCGGAATCACAGCGGTGGGAGCGGTGAACCCGACCTGTGCCGTCGGCTGCGCCACGACAGGCGGCGGGGCGGCGGTCGCCACGGTGACCGGCGTCGGCTTGGGCTGGGCGGCCGCCGCCTGCGCCTCGGCCCTGGCGCGTTGCTCGCGGAGGTTGGCCAGCTCGGCCTCCTTCCTCCGCTGCTCGGCCAGGCGGGCATCCAGCTCGCGCTTCTGTCGATCGATGCGCGCCTGCTCGTCGGCCGTGAGCGGCTTCTTCCCGGACTGCGCGGCCTGTTTGTCCGCCTCGATCTTCCGCTGCATCTCCTCGGTCCTGGCGCGCTCGGCGGCGAGCTGGTCGTTCAACTCCTTCTCGCGCTGGGCGTACTTGGTCAACTCTTCCTGAACCATGCGCTTGACGGTCTCCGAGTCGACCGTCTGCGCGGGCGGGGTCCTGAAGAAGAGCAGGTATCCGACCACCGCGAGCAGCACCGCCACGGCGCCGAGGGCGGCGAAGAGCACGGTCCGATTCTGTGACGACGGGGCCGGCGCCTCGACCGCCGACGCCGGGCCGCTGTCGGCCACGGGCTGCTTGACGTAGGGCGTGACGTCGAGCGACTTCTCGCGCTGGAGCTCGGCGTCCTCCTCCTCGATCTCCTGGCGGTAGAGCCGGTCCATGAACAGCGCGAGGTTGAACGTGGTCGGGGAGTAGGCGCCGCCGTAGAGCAGTTTCTCCAGCTCCCGCTTGAACTCGGCCGCGGACGGGAGGCGCTCCTCGGCGCGCGTCGCCAGCGACTTGTGCAGGATCGCCAGGACGTCGGCCGGCACCGGCCCCTCGTCGCAGGCGAGCTGCGGCGCCGCGAGTGCCGGCACCCTGGCCGCCGGATCCTCCGGCAGAGGCGAGCCGCAGAGCAATTGGAAGAGGATGGCGCCAAGTGAGTAGACGTCGGTCCGCTTCGAGGGAGCGGCGCCGCCCAGCACCTCCGGAGCGAGGTACGGGGCGGACATCTGTCGCACGCCGACGCGGTCGAGGTTGGCGAGGAATCCCCGGGCCAGGCCGAATCCGGCGACCATCGCCTCGCCGTCGTTGCCGACCAGCACCATCTGCGGGACCAGGAAGCCGTGGACCAGCGCCTCCCCGCGAACTTCCACCTGCAGCGCCGCGGCGAGCGCGGCGGACATCTTCTCCGCGATGAGCAGCGCGTTGTCGATCGCCACCGGAAACTGCTCCTGCTGGACGCGGACCAGGAGTTGGTCGAGCGGTTGCGACGGGACATAGTCCCAGGCGAGGAACGGCACGCCTCCGTCGGTCCCGCACACGGCGTTCCTGGCCACGTTGGTGGCCCTGAAGGACTGGCCGAGCTGGTTGACCACCGACGCCTCGGTGGCGAGGGCCGTGCGGTTGAGGTTGGCCTGATCGAAACGCCGCAACCAGACGATCCGCTTGAACCCGAGGCGCTCCATCTCGCCGGCCCGCCACAACGACCCCAGCCCATCCTGAGACCGCTCCTTGAGGAGCAGGTAGTTGCCGAACGTGGAGTAGGTGGCGACCATGGGCGTCCTCCCGAGCTGCCAGGCTCCGAACGCTAGCACCGGCACCTGGACAGGTCAATCAGCGGCGTGGCGGCTGTCTGCGGCGCGCCAGGTACGCATCCAGGATGATGCGCGCCGCCACGCCGTCGATGAGCGCCGCCCGCCGTGCCGGCGGCACTCCCGCCTCTCGCAGCAGGGCCTCGGCCTCGACACTGGTGCCACGCTCGTCCTCGGTCTCGACCGGGACCGTCAGCCTAACGCGCAGCGCCTCGACGACCGCCGCCACCCTCTGCTCGCCGCGACCCGCCCCGTGGCGCGTGGTCGGCACACCCACGACCACGCCGCCGACAGAGCGCTCGGCGACCAGCGCCGCCACCGCCTCGGCGAGCGCCGCAGGCCCGTCGAACCGCAGCGGCGCGAGCGGCGTCGAGACCCGCTCCCCGTCGTCGCACACCGCCGCCCCGACGTTCCGCCTGCCGATGTCGAGCCCGAGCCAGCGCATGGGCAAAGCATACGACGTCGTCCGTTGCCCGAGCCCCGCCGCCGGAGAAGAGCGCGGGCCGTGAACCGCGGCTCGCAGGCCGCCGCCCCGAGTTTGTCACCTCGCTCCCCTGCGCGGCGTTCGCGGATAGAATGCCCCGGAACGGGAGGGTCACATGGCGGACGACGTCGTGATCGTCGGCGCGGTTCGGACACCGATTGGAAGCTTCCTGGGACAGCTGAGCGGCGTGCCGGCTCCCCGGCTCGGCGCGGCGGCGGTCAAGGCCTGCGTCGAGAGGGCCGGCGTGGCGCCGGCGGCGGTCGACCAAGTGATCCTGGGCAACGTGCTTCAGGCCGGACAGGGCCAGGCGCCCGCGCGGCAGGCGACGATCCACGCCGGCCTGCCGGACACCGTGCCCTCGGTCACGCTGCACAAGGTATGCGGCTCTGGGATGCGCTCCGTGATGATGGCCGCCAACGACATCCGTTGCGGCGACGGAGAAGTGATGGTGGCGGGAGGCATGGAGAGCATGTCCCAGGCGCCCTACCTCCTGCCGGCGGCGCGCACCGGCATGCGCATGGGTAACGGCCAGGCGCTCGACCACATGGTCTTCGACGGGCTGTGGGACCCCTACGGCGACAAGCACATGGGCAACTGCGCGGAGACCTGCGCACGCCACTACTCGTTCACGCGGGAGGAGCAGGACGAGTACGCCCGACTCTCCTACCAGCGCGCCATCAAGGCCACTGAAGAGGGGTGGTTCGCGGACGAGGTCGTCCCGTTCGAGATCCCGGCCAAGAAGGGCGCGCCGGTGCGCGTCGAGCGGGACGAAGAACCGTTCAAGGCCGACCTCTCGAAGATGGCCGGCCTGCGCCCCGCCTTCGACAAGGAAGGGACCGTCACCGCAGCAAACGCGTCGAAGATCAACGACGGCGCCGCCGCCCTGGTCGTGACCTCGGCCGCACGCGCGGCCCGAGAGGGGTGGAAGCCGCTCGCCCGTATCGTCGCTCACGCGGGTGTCGCGCAGCAGCCGGAGTGGTTCACCACCGCACCCGTCGGCGCGATCCGCCGGGCGCTCGAGCGCGCCGGAATGGGGCTCGACGCCATCGACCTCTTCGAGGTCAACGAGGCGTTCGCGGCCGTGGCGCTGGTCGCCGAACGGGAGTTGGGCATCCCGCGCGAGAGGCTCAACGTTCACGGCGGCGCCGTCGCCCTGGGCCACCCGATCGGCGCGTCCGGAGCGCGGATTCTGGTGACGCTCGTTCACGCCCTGCTACGGCGCCGGATGCGGTTCGGCTGCGCCGGGATCTGCATCGGCGGCGGCGAGGCCACGGCCATGGTGATCGAGAACCTGGCGTGACCGGCCCGCGCGCCGCGGCCGCGGCGATCCTCCTCCTCGCCGCGGCGGCGGCATCCGTCGCGGCGGAGAGCGCCGACGTGGTGTCCCTTGACGCCATGCGACAGGAGTGGATCCAGGACGTCATGTGGTGCGGTTCGGGCGACGTGACGATCCGCTACCAGGACGTCACCCTCAAGTGCGACAGGGTCGAGGTGGATCTCGCGACGCTGAAGGTGCGCGCGGAAGGGAACGTCTCGATCGACCAGGGGACGACGCGCCTCGCCTGCTCGCGCGCCGAGTTCGACCTGCGCAACAAGGTCGGCACGATGTTCGACGCCGAGGGGTTCTTTCCCCCGACCTATCACTTCCGCGGCGAGGAGCTCGAGAAGCTCGACGAGACCCACTACCGCTTCCACCGCGGCGTCTTCACCAGTTGCAGCCTCGACGACACGGCTCCGCCGTGGAGCATGGAGGTGCGCGACGCGGTCGTCGAACTGGAAGGCTACGGACACTTTCGGGGCGCGGCGATCAAGGTCAAGGGCGTGCCGGTCTTCTACCTGCCGCGGCTCGTCTGGCCGGCCAAGACCGACCGCGCCGCCGGCCTGCTCGTGCCCAACGTGGGCTACTCGACGCGGCACGGCGGGCTGCTCGGCAACGCCCTCTTCGTCCCGGTGTCGCGCTCGTTCGACACCACCCTGTTCCTCGACCTGTACACGAGCGGGTTCCTCGGCATCGCCGACGAGATGCGCTGGGCGCCGGCGGAGAACGCTGCCGGAGAGCTGTTCGTGCAGACGATGCGCGACCCCGACACGGACGCCTGGGAGTGGAAGCTCGTCGGCCGTCACATGCAGCTCCTGCCCAAGGGCTGGGTGATCAAGGCCGAGGCGATCGACTACTCGGACATCGACTTCTTCCAGCAGTTCGCCCGCACCTTCGACCCGAACGCGCTGCGCTCGGTTTATTCATACGGCACCACCTCGCGCTCGTGGGGGCCGCACTGGGTCAATTTCAAGGTGGATCATCGCGAGACGTTCTTCGGCGAGGCGTCGAATGCGAACTCGGTCGTGCTCGAGCGCTTGCCGACGCTCGAGTACCGCCTCCGCTCGACGAGGATCACGAAGTTTCCCCTCTATTTCTCGCTCGTGTCGTCGGCGGACCATTTTCGCGTCGACCGCTCCGAGACACTGAAGGCCGACTACTCGCGCCTTGACGTGTTCCCCTCCGTCGCCTGGCTCACGTCCGGGCTGTCGTGGCTGAACGTGACCCCGAGCGCCGGCTTCCGCTACACCTACTACACGTCCCGCTACGACGACACGCGCACCGGATTCGAGGAGGAGCCGCTGTCGCGCAGGTATGCAATCGCCGGCCTCTCGATCGTCGGACCCTCGTTCTCCCGCGTCTGGTCCGGACCCTCCCGGAAAATCAAGCACCTCGTCGAACCTCGCCTCGAGTACTCCTTCGTCTCCGACCCGGGTGACTCGGGGTCGGTCCCGGTCTTCGACGAGAAGGACTCGGTCGTCGTCACCAACCGGACCCGCTACACGCTCGCCAACCGGCTGTTCATGAAGCGCGGCACGGGTAGTTCACGCGAGGTCGCGACCTTCGAGATCAGTCAGGACTATTCCTTCTCCGACCCGCTGATCGCGGCGCGGCCCGATCTCGACCTTCCCGAATCGAGGTACGGTCCACTCCTTCTCGGACTGCGTCTGTCGCCCGCCCCGACGATCAACATCGACGCCCGCGCCTATCTCGACACCCAGACCGGGACAATGACCAGTTCCTCCCTGTCGGGGTACGCCGCGATGGGCGCCAACACCCTCGGCCTGACCTGGTACAGCTCGTTCAACCCCGCCGACGGCGACACCCTCTCTTCGCAGACTCGAGTGTTCGCCGGGCTCACGCCGTGGAACGGCCCGTTGCGCCTGGAGACGCAGCTCGCGTACGACCTGCGCCGGGCCATCCTCCTCGAGCAACGCTACCTGCTGCGCTTCCGCGGCAGTTGCTGGTCGGCCTACGTCGAACTCCGCGACTACCGCATCGAGCCGTACAAGGCCCGCGACTACCGGATCGCGATCGACTTGACCGGCCTCGGCACCTTTCTCGACATTCGCGGCAGCCTCGACGCCCTCACCGGCCCGTGACACTTGCGGCTGTGCCGCACCTGTTGTACGCTTCGCCTCCCCGCAACGGGGGTTCGGGGCGTAGCTCAGCCTGGTAGAGCACACGGTTCGGGACCGTGTGGTCGGAGGTTCAAATCCTCTCGCCCCGACCATCTTTTTCGGGGGGTCCGCTGGCCCCCCACCCAACCCCCGCCAGCTCGACCCCCCGAACCCCCCGCGCTTCGCGGGAGTGAATCCCGCTCCGCGCCCCTGACGCGCCCCCACCCCGCTCCCGCTGGCCCCCCACCCAACCCCCGCCAGCTCGACCCCCCGAACCCCCCGCGCTTCGCGGGAGTGAATCCCGCTCCGCGCCCCTGACGCGCCCCCACCCCGCTCCCGCTGGCCCCCC
>JBFMCD010000029.1:0-11494 GCA_040754885.1 Acidobacteriota bacterium | reverse complement strand
TCCCGGACGCGGGCCGAGCGGTGCGGGGGGAGCGGCCACTTCGCGCGGACACCGGAGGCGATGGCGCAACCCGCGCTCAGGGCTGGCGGTGCACCCCGATCGCCGCGAACCCCCAGGCCAGCGCCAGGACGCCGAAGCCGAACACGCCGGGCACCATCGCCTCGGCGATCCCGCCGACCAGCATCGCCGTCGCCTCGGGGCTCGGCGCGCTGCCGGCCAGACGCATGAGCGCCGTGGCCAGGCCGCTGCACATCGCGCACGCCGCGGCGAACGCCGTGGCCAGCGAGAGCGGCCGCATCAGCCCGTAACGTCGTTCTCCCGGGCCGAACGCCATGGCGACCCCCACACCGAGGGTCCACAGCCCGAGCACCGCCAGCACGACCATCTGGATCAGAGCGAGAATGCCCATGTGGATCACCTTCCCTTCGTCCTCACACAACGCCTCCGGGCTCGGGGCGTGACAGCCGCCTGCCCTGTCACGAACGGCGCCCTCGCGCGTTGAAGGAGCGATGGAGAGCCCGTCCGACGCCGAGCTGGTCGAACGCCTGCGCGCCGGCGATGCCGGCGCGTTCGACGTCGCGTACGGGCAGCTCCGCACCAGGGTATTCTCGTTCGTGCTTCGCCTCGTCGGCCGGCGCGAGCCCGCCGAGGACCTCGCCCAGGAGACCTGGCTCCGCCTCGCCGGCAACGCCGCGTCGCTGCGCGCGGACACGCGTCTGGCGCCGTGGCTGTTCACCGTCGCGCGCAACCTGTGCATGAGTTACTGGCGATCGCGCGGCGTGGACCCCACCCTGCCGCGCGCGCTGACCATGGGCGAGCGCGCGGACCTCGCGACGCCGTCCCCCGCGCGCGTCGCCGAGGGGCACGAGCTGGGTTCCCTGATCGAGCGCGCCCTCGCGACGCTCTCCATCCACGACCGCGAAGCGCTCCTGCTCGTCGGCGTCGAGGGGATGACGCCGGCCGACGCCTCGACCGTGTGCGGCTTGCGCGCAGAGGCGTTCCGCAAACGGCTCGAACGGGCCAGGACGCGTCTGGCCGCGGCGCTCGCCGCGTTGGAGCAACCGACACGCAGGCTGACAGGAGGCGGCCCATGAGCACTCCGGACTCGATTCGCGACGACCTTCTCGCGTCCCTCGGCGCGCTGACCACGCACGACGTCGGGGCCGAGGGAGCGGCGTCCGTCCGCCGCCACGCCCACCGGATCCTCGCCCGCCGCCGGCGGCGCGCACGGTCGGTCCCGCCCGCTCTCGTCGCTATCGCGCGATTCAGCGAGCCGGTGTTCGCCGGCAACCTCGGCGCGTGTTCGTTCCTCTGGATCGTCGCCCGCTGCCTGCAGATCTACGGCCTGCTCCCGGGCTGACCGGCGTACCCGAAGGCGGAGTCGCGCCGACACCTTCACGGCCGGGGGCGCGGTGGACTCTACTTCTAACGGGACATCGGCACCCCGCGCGGGCCGCGGATCGTGAGCGTCGCCTGGCAGCGGATGCCGTTGAAGCTGTTGGCCCAGCCGACCAGCACCGTGTCCGCGAACTCCGTCGCACCCACTGCCGGAGGAGACGGTCGAGCCTGGTGTCTGGCAACGGTCGAGTGTCGCTTTCCGGCATGCCGAAGGCGCGCCGAGTCATTCTCGACGGCGGCACCGACAGCGAAACTGTGCCTCAGGAGGCGTCTATGCGCACCGCAACCCCCATCAGGCTCGTGGTCCCGGTGCTGGCCCTCGCCTGCGCCACCTTCTGCTCCGGGGTCCTCGCCGCCCCCCCACCAAACCCGAAGGCCGACGCACTGGTCGCAGACCTCAGCAAGGCAACCACGCTCGATCAGGTCGCGCAGGCATTCCGCAGGGCCAATCTGTCCCAGGCCGAGCTGCAGCAGCTCAAGCCGCGCCTGGAGGGGCCAATCGGGAACAAGATCCAGCAGCTCATCCGACGACAGAAGCCCGGGCGCATGGCGTCGCTGCAGGCCGCGCGCGAGCGCGAGCTACGCCTGTTCGAGACCAAGAAGCAGCAATACCTCGCCAAGGTCGAGCAGGCTCGCACTCAGGGCGACCGGCAGGCCGCGGCCGCGCTCTCGCGGGCCCGTTCCGCGGCGCAACATGCCCCGCCAGCGGGTAGGCTCGTGATGAAGGCACCACCACGTCCAACTCCGGAACCGACCGGAGCGACGATCACCTCGGTGATGCCAGACCCTGCCGTGATCGGGCAGCGGTTGACGATCGCCGGCTCTGGCTTCGGCGCCAGCCGGGGGACCGCCCAGCTCCTGGTCGGCCCTCGCGACCGTTTCCCCTGCGACGTTTTGAGCTGGTCGAACACTCAGGTTGTGGTCACGGCGCCGCTCGCCGCCGAGCCGCTGGTCCGCGCCGGACGCCAGCCCGGCTACATCTGGATCAAGCTGGCAGGCAGAGACGCCGGGCCGTTCCAGGCGATCGACGTTGCGCCCGATCCCGCGCGTCTGACCCCGGTCATCACGGGGGCCACTCCCTCGTCGCTGCGGGCGATGCAGACCTTCCTCATCGAAGGCCGGAATTTCGGCCCCGCCGCTGGGCGAGCGGTGCTGCAGTTCCGCCACGGCCGGGCATCCGGCCAGTCCGTCCCCGACCTCGACGTTGAGCTACAGATCGAGGAGTGGCGCGACACCTACATCTACGCCCGCCTGCGCTGGGAGGCGGACGTGCGGGATAGCCAGCCGGTGATCCTGGCCGTGACCAACGACCTCGGGCAGACCGGCACGCGAACGCTCGAGTTCGTCCAGGAGAAGGTCCAGTACCGTCTCACCCGCGGGCTCGATCGGGTCCACTGCGACATCTGGGACAACGACGACGACGAGCCCTCGTGGGTCTGCTGGGCCGGAAACAAGAACACCCAGGCGTTCTCCTGGGGAGAGTGCCGGGGCGGAACCGTGGTGGACTATGGGCTGACCACGCTGGACGACGGCGGAATCAGTTCTGGCTGCCGCTATGTCGATCGCCCGAACGGGATCCGCTGGTCCGGGTCGGTCGAGGTGTGGGCAGATCTCTTCTCGTGGGTCGATTGTGAGGTCTGGATGGTGGTCGAGGCCGTACGCGGCCACGAATGTCGCTGAGGAAGAGGAACACTGAGCGTGAGCCTCGGCGCCGGCGCCGTCGTCGTACCGCGTCGGCGCCGAGGCAGCCACGCGAGCCTACCGCGTCTCCGGCGTTGCAGCATCGCTTGGTGGGTCAGTTTCTAGTGGCGGCTCTGCTCGAAGCGGGCGTGGACGTCGATCGCCTCGACGAACTGTTCTTGCTCGTCGAGCGGGACCACGGAGCCGTGATCCGGAAGCAGCCGATGCCGCACAGCGCCGCCCCCCACCCCATTCTCTCCAGGCTGATAGGTGGCCTTATCTTGTGCCGCGCCGCCAGTTCGCCGGCGGCGCTGTCCTCCGCCTCAGCGCGACGCCTGGTGTGCATGGAGACCCTGCGGGTGGCGCAGCGGACGGCGAATCCCGGACTGCGGAGGAATCGACCTGAGGGACAGGAGGTGGCTGGATGACGGAACCGGCGGTGGGTCGAGTGGCACGTGGCGCCCGGGACCCTTTGTGCCAGCACCACAACGGCAGCTCGTGGCGCTCCCAAGAAACCAGGCCGGTGTCCGGAGAAGCCAGGTCACCCCGTGACGACGGAGGTATTCCGAGCCTGATCGTCCACGCACAGCACTCGGAGTCGCTGGCCTGCAACAGCAAGCCCACGCGGGACACTGGCGCGTGTTCGTTCCTCTGGATCGTCGCCCGCTGCCTGCAGATCTACGGCCTGCTCCCGGGCTGACCGGCGTACCCGAAGGCGGAGTCGCGCCGACACCTTCACGGCCGGGGGCGCGGTGGACTCTACTTCTAACGGGACATCGGCACCCCGCGCGGGCCGCGGATCGTGAGCGTCGCCTGGCAGCGGATGCCGTTGAAGCTGTTGGCCCAGCCGACCAGCACCGTGTCCGCGAACTCCGTCGCACCCACTGCCGGTGCGTGCTCGAAGTAGCAGCCGGCGCCGCGCCCGTCGCGGTACAGCTCCCTGGCTGTGAGGCCCGCCACCTGCCAGTCGTTCGCCAGGCCGGTGAACGTCCGGCCCTCGTGGGTGAGCCTCTCGAACGCCCGAAGCCTCTCCTCCACGCCGTAGATGCCCTGGCTCGGACAGTCGATCGCACCCACGAGGATGGAGAAGAGCCCCCAGGAGCAGGCGTCGAGCGTGTCCGACCTGAACTCGACCACCTCCTCCACCGGGACGAAGTCCACGGCGAACGACGCGCTGGTGGCCAACCCGTTGTTCACGGTCAGACCGGCGCGGCCGGCGCGGAACCTGTCCCACCCCTCGGGAACCAGGACCTCGATCCACTCCGCGTTGTAGCCGAGCGACCGCAGGGTTCCCCACATGCCGGTCAAGGACTGGCTGAGCTTCACCTGGGGCTCGGCGCCCGCGGTGAGGTTTCGACCTCGGATGGCGAAGCGCAATCCGGGCGTCATCTCGGGGGGCGACACCGACTCGATCACCGGTTCGAAGTGATCCGGGTTGAGCGTGACGGTGATCGGCCTCCACCGCCCGGAGAGGTCGCCCTCGGGCTTGACCCACACCAGGGCCGAACGCCGGCCGTTGGGAAACGGCCGCGCCCGGTGCATGTCCTCGATTGCTTCCGGCACCATCACGTGGATCGCCTCGGACCCCCAACCGATGATCCGGCAGTCGAAGGCGTTCTCGGGGCGGGGATCCTCGGCGCCGACGATGATCGTCACTTCGCCCTGGCGGCCGAGGTCGCGGCCCTGGATCACCAGCACGACGCCGGTGATCGCCTGGTCGGGTTGCGTGCCGGTGAGACGGACCGGAGACGAGTTGGTCGCGGCGCGCACCCGCGAGAAGGTCGCCATGCGGGTGGTCATCGTGGGGTCGAGGCGACGGGGGGGCGACGCCATGCGGGCCGGAGGCTGCTGCAGCCCGCTCTGCGCTCGCGCCTGCAGGCTTGCAAGGCGGGTGGCGTGCTCCTGCCGGATCGACTGGCGCAACGCCTGGAGGTCGACTCCCCGAGTGGTGGGAGGCGGCACGGCGGGACCGTGGTTCTCCGCCTCCGCCTTCGTGCGCAGCGCACGGTAGGCGGCCTCGTAGCGCGGGGTCTGCATCAGCTTCTCGAGCTCCTGCGCCTCCACCCTGGTCAGCCCGGCCTTCCTGACGGCCTCCAGGAAGGCCTTCGGCGTCGGGTTGCGGTCGAGCAGGTCGAGGGCGGCCTTCACCTTCGGCGACGGGTCGGCAGACCACGCCATGGTCGGAACGAGCAGCGCGGAGGCGAGTACCAGCAAACTCAAGAGTGCCTTCGCCGCCGGTCGGTCCGAGATGAGGGGGAACGGATGAGCGGTCATGACGGATCCTCCGCGTCCGGGCTTCGGACCCGACCACGATGGCCTCCCGGCAGGCGTTCCGGAATGGACCGACGCGCCACGTCCATGTCCGGAAGCGTCGGGGCGCCTCGGCGCCCCTTCTGAAGGGCCGCCGGCCCCGGCCGCACCCGGTGCCGGGACCCGGCTCCGCCGCGAGCCGCGCTACTCGAGCCCCGCCGGGATCGCGAACAGCTCGTTCCCCGGATCGACGTTGAAGCGGACGTTGGCGAACGTCCCCTTCTCCCTGCCGTTGCGCCCCTCGAAGCTGTAACCGTCGGGGAAGTGGATCCCCCCGACGTCCAGCCAGCCGTCGATCAGGTTCTCCCACAGCTGCGGTTCGGCGCCGCCGTCCCAGTCCACCAGCCGCCGGGTGACCAGGAAGGTCGTGGCATCCACGAAGTACGTCACGCTGCTGCCCAGCGGCAGACGGACGTGAAGCCTGTGCGCGTCGGAGCCGTTGACCTTCTCGATTCCCTGGAGTTGCGCCGGGTGGTCGAAGAACGCCGGGAAGAGCAACGCGATGTCCACCTCGAAGTGACGCCAGTGCTCGGGCGGGATCAGCTCGGCACCGTTCGGCTTCCCGGCCTCGTCGGGCGTCCTCGCGGCCCAGGCGGCCCGCGTGCCGTCGAACACCAGCACACCGGATGACACCTCGTTGCGGAACAGATTGGGGCGCTTGACCGTCATGCGGTTGGGCACGGTGTTGCCGTGGAAGGTGCCCTCGACGTAGAGGGACCGGATGTCCTCGTTCTTGAGGTCGCCGAACATCGCCTTCCAGGCCCGGGCGACGACCTCCTGCGCGGTGACGGTCCCTCTGCCCACCTGTGCCGAGGCTCCTCCCGCCGCGCACAGGAGCGCCAGCACCAGCATCGCTCTGCTCGCCTTCGTGACTCTCTTCATGGTGTCCGTCCTCTCCTGGCTCGCCCCGCCGCCGCGGTCCGGACCCACTCCAGGCGGCCCTGGCCCGCGGCCCCGGCGTCCTCGCGCGCAACCGCGGGCGATTAGGCTGGTACCCCAGCGGAGGCCGCGGCGAGGGCCGCGGCGTTCCGGGGCGCCGCTCGTCGCCGGAGCGAGCCTGAGCGAAGTACGCAGCCGCGGCTCCTCGGTTCCGGGGACAGCGCCACCGAGATCCCGGCGCCCGCGCCGGCCGGACCCGCGGCCCTTCTCCGCCTACCTGAACCCGAACACGGGCGGGAAGACCGCCGCCACCACCCACGCCCACGTCGCGTACACCGGGAGGAACGCCGTCTGCCACCGCTCCAGCTTCGCGAACGGAGCCCTGCCCGCGAGGATGCGCCCGTAGAGCACCGCCGACCAGCCGAGGTTGACGAGCAGGATGAGGTTCTCGCCGAGCGCCGCGATCTTGTTCGGGCTGAAGCCGAACTCAGAGATGCGCGCCGCGATCGCCCACAGCGCCATGGCGTCCACGAGCAGGGCGCAGACGACGAGGACCAGCTGCAGCGCGTCGAACAGGCCGGGCGCTTTCATCGGGTCGCGGGCTGAGACCGCGTACAGGACCAGCCCCACGACCACCACCAGCAGCAGGTCGAAGCCGATGAGCAGCTCGCGCTCGACCGCGAGGCCGGCGCCGGTCCACGCCGTTGTCGCCAGGAACGCCAGCAGCAGCAGGGTGAACAGCGGCGTGAAGACGAGGGTGAGCACCGGCGCCATGTTCTCGATGACGCTCTGTTTGGCCTCGACCAGCCACGCGGCGACGATCACCGCGCCGGCCGCGCCGCAGGGCAGGATCCAGGTCATCAGGACTTGATCCGGTTCCAGACCGATGGCGCTGAAGATGAACATGGTGAGCAGCATCAGCACGCCGCCCCCGAGAGCGGTGAGGACGAAGTAGATGAACCACTCGCCGGAGAAGCGCACGTAGTTCATGCGTGTGTCGGGGTCGCGCCAGCGGCCGCCGGCGTACGCGTAGCCGACGGCGAGCCACATCGCCATCGGCAGGTGCAGCGCCGCCAGGATCAAGGTGTGTCCGTCGGCCGCGAAGGGCATGACGTTGATCACCACGCCCGCCAGCACGAACGGCGCCGCCAGCCACACCCGGCCGAGCGGCGCGAGCGACCGTTTCCACGCGAAGAAGCTCGCCAGGAACGGGAGAACCAGGAGGCTGAGGTTGCGCACGTAGAACGCCGGCAGCTCCTGGTCCTTGTCCATCCGCACGCCGAACAGCTCCGGGGCCTTGACGGCCACGGCGGCGGCGATCGCCAGGCCGACCGCGACGAGGGCCTCCTTGGCGCGCAACCCACCGTCCCCCCCGGCATCGGGCGCGACGACGAGCCGCTTCCACAGCCTCTCCGAGTGCTCCCGGGCGAACTCGCGGGAGAGCGCGTCGAGTGCGCCGATGCGCTTCACCGCAATGAGGAACGCCTCGCCCTCGGCGAGCCCCGCTTCGACCAGGGCGCCCGCCTGGCTGCGCAGGTGATCCTCCAGCTCGTCCACGTCGACGGCGTGGATCGCCTGCCGCCGGCGCACGTACGAGCGCCACTCCGCGATGCCTTCCTCGAGCGACGAGCGCGCCCCCGCCTTGAGATCTTCGCTTTCCTGTGCCACGGGTCAACCTCCCTGGAACACGAGCTGGAACGACTTGAACAGCGTGCGCCGCAGCGCGGCGTCCACCACCTGCCACTGCCGCCGCTGGCTCGCCAGTTCGTCCTCGCCGCTGTCCGTGAGCCGGTAGTACTTGCGCTCCCGTCCCGACTCCGACCGCCCCCACACCGCCTTCACGTAACCATTGCGCTCCAAGCGGTGGAGCACCGGGTAGAGCATGCCGTCCGTCCACTGCAATTCGCCGCCCGACAGTTCGGCGACGCGCTTGATGATCGCGTAGCCGTAGCTCTCCCCCTCGCTGAGGATGGCCAGGATCAGCGGTGTGGCCGAGGCGGCGACGAGGTCCTTGCCGACGTTCATCGTCCGGTGTGTCGAGCGGTCATGGAGCAGTGCGCTCGGTACATAGAGAACTTATACATTGCTCTTCTATGTATGTCAAGTACCCCGAGACGCCGACGAACCTGCGCCGCGAAACACCGTATCCCGGTGAGTCAGCTGCCGACCTGCCCGGGAGGTCGCCCGAAGGGAGCGTGCATGGACCGCAAGGAGTTCCTCAGGAGCGTCTGCGGAGTCGGCGTGTGCGGGTGCGTCGCCGGAATCCTCGACACCGCCACCCCTGCCTGGTCGGAGGAGCCTCCCGCGGACGACCAGCGGCTGCTGTTCGCCCGTTACCAGCTCTCCAAGCTCCTGGGGTTCATGGCCGCCGACCTGCCGGCTCCAGCGTGCGCGGCCGTGCTCGAGAAGACCGGCCGCGAGTGCGCCAGGCTCGGCCAGCTCGGCGTGAAGTTCAAGGGCAACCCCGAGGGCTACTTCGCCACCGCGAAGGCGGCCTGGGGCACCGAGTTTGCGTGGGACAGAGAGGAAGGCATCGTCACCGTCACCGTCGCCGAGGGCCCGTGCGGCTGCCCGCTGGTCGACGCGAAGCGCACCCCCGCGGCGTGGTGCACCTGCTCGGTCGGGTACCAGAAGGAGTCGTTCGAGGCGATCTTCGAACGCCCCGTCCAGGCGCGCCTGAAGGAGTCCAAACTCGGCGGCGCCGCGCGCTGCGTCTTCGAGGTCACGGTCTCGTAGCGCGGTACGGACGCGCCGAGACCAGTCTGCCCCGGCTGGCCGGCCGCCTGTCGACGGGGTGAACACCCTCGCGAGGCGCGACAGCTAGCGGCACCTCACCTGACAAACGGTGCTGCACTGGCCTGTCGGGCTGCCGCACGCCGGCTCGGCTTCCCGGACCGCCCGACACACCCGCTCCAGGTACGCGGTGCGTGCCGCGACCGTCTGCATGCTGGAGTCGGTCAGCTCTGGGGGCAGGGCCGTGCACCTTTCCATCTCGCGGGTGACGGTTTCGCATCTGGTCACTTCCGCGAGGTGCGGCTGACACTCGACGACCCTCTCGAAGTACACGCGGCACCGCCGGATCGGAGCCGCGCTTGATCCGACGCAGGCATTCCACGCCGCCGACTCCTCTTCGTGATCCGCGCAGCGCTGTCGCGTCCCCTCGAGGGGGCCGCACTCGAAGCGCCTCTTGAGGACACTGGCGCAGAGTTGGTACTCCCGCTCGAACTTCGTGCACTCCCTCACCCGGACCTCGACCATCTCGCACCGCTCCTGGTGCTCGGAGAACGTCTTGCACCGGCTCATCCACACCCGCTGGATCGGGCAGTATTCCTGGAGATGACTGACACACGCGCTCTGGCATTCCAGCCTGCACACCGGCTCCGAGACTCCTGCCTTTCGCGCCCACGTGAACTCGCGGAACTCCTTCTTGGTGGAGGCGGTCGAACCCTGCTCCGCGGCCGCGGGAAGCGCCGTGGCCATCGTCGCCGCCACAGCCAGGACCAGGACGACACGCATCGAGTGCCTCTCCGTGCTCCATGCCATGCTTGGCATTCTCCCCTCCTTGCCGGACCGATGGTATCGGGTCGGTGACGTTGCCACGATCGGTTCGCGGTCCGCGGCCCGGAATGGACCAACGCGCCACCGGCATGTCCAGGGGCGTCAGCGCGCGCGCCGTCGCCTACGGCGCGATCACAGCGCCGTGATCGGCCAGGAGCGCGCGCAGGATCGAGCGGTGGCAGCACTCCTCGTCGGCGCAGTAGCACCCCACGGCGAAGTCGGTGGTCCGCGACAGCGCGGCGAGCAGGTCGAGGAGGTGGCGTCTGTCCGGCGCCTTCATCTCGGCGCGGTACCGCCGCACGAACGCGCGCCAGCCTCGCTCCCCCTCCGCCGCCCGCCCGGCCTTGAGCAAGGCCTCGCTGGGCGCCAGTTCCGGCAGCCAGACGTCGTAGAAGTCGCGGGCCGCGACCTCGCCCTTCGGCACCCCGCGCGGCGGGCGCCGCACGGTCCCCAGCCGCAGCCCCTCCCCCCGCCGGCGCGGGCTCCCCAGACGCACCACGTGCACCGCCATGGCTATCCCTCCAGGATCAGGCAGGTGGAGGTCGCGTGCGCGTAAAGCCGTCCTTCGGCGTCCTCCATCCGCGCCTCGGTGACCGCCGTGCGGCGGCCGCGGTGGACGACCCTCCCCACCGCGCGGAGCACGCCGGTGTCCGGCTGCACGGGCCGGACCAGGTTCACCTTCAGCTCGAGCGTGGTGTAACCCACCCCCTTCGGCAGCGTCGTGTGCAGCGCCACGCCCAGCGGCGCGTCGAGCACCGCCGCGTACCAGCCGCCGTGGACGGTTCCGATCGGGTTGTACGCCCAGGGGCCGGCCTCCGCCTCGAACACCGCCATCCCCTCCGCGACCTCCACGAGGGCGAACCCGAGGGTGACGCCGATCGGCACCCGCCGTTGCGCCTCGATGAGGTGTCGCATGTACTCGAGACCGGGAAGCTCGCGAGCGAGCCGGCCGAGTTCGTGCGGGTCGTCCCAGGTCGTCGTGCGCGTCGTGTCGGTCATCGGCTCCCCCGCAATGCAGTCGCGACCAGCCTACCAGTGTTCCGCGGAGTTCGAGGACGCGCACCGGAGCGGCGACCCGCGCCGCGGCACTCGTCACGAAACGGATCGGCGGTGAGATGATGGTATCGGGCCCCGGCCCCGTCGGAAGGGAGCGCCAGCGATGGAGCGCGACGCAGTGCAGGCTCGAAAGGACGTTGCCGTGGACTTCCTTCGGCTCGTGGTCGCGGGCCGGATCGACGAGGCATACCGGGCGCACGTCGACATGGACGGCACGCACCACAACCCCTACTTCGCCGCCGGGCTCCCGGCGCTCAAGCAGGCGATGATCGACAATCACGCCGCCTACCCGGACAAGACGATCGACGTCAAACGCGTGGTCGCCGAGGGCGACCTCGTCGCCGCGCACTCCCTCGTCTCGCTGAACCCGGGCAACCTCCAGATCGCGGCGGTCCACATCTTCCGCTTCCGCGGCGATCGGATCGTCGAACTCTGGGACATCACCCAGCAGATGTCCGCCGACTCCCCGAACTCCGACGGGATGTTCTGATACCGATTTGACATCCGTCGGAGAGGAATCGCGGCGTGGCGCGGCCGCCAGTGGGCCTATCGCAAGGCGCGCGAGCGAAGCCGCGACGCAGCGTACTTCCTGTACGTGAGGAGCGAGCGAGCG
>JBFMCD010000028.1:0-6608 GCA_040754885.1 Acidobacteriota bacterium | reverse complement strand
GTCGCCTGGAGCGCGACCGGCGGCCCACGTCGGTCGCCGACGCCGCGCTGCTCGTCGGCGTGGCGCTGGTCGTCTCGGTGTCGGCGATGGCGCTCGGCCGCGCGCTCCCGCCTGTCGGCCAGGTGCTCTCGCCGTTCGCCTGGGGAATCCTCATCCTCACAACTTTCGCGCTGCTCCTGTCGCTCACGCCGCTCGCCCGCTACGACGGCGCCGGCGCCTCCAGCCTCGGCTACGCCGGCTTCTACCTGCTGCTCGCCTCGGTCGGCGCGCAGGCCGACCTGCGCAGCGTCGTCGAGCGGCCGCTGTGGATCGTCGCGGGCGCGCTGGTCATCGCCGTGCACGGCGCGGTGCTGCTCGCGGCGCTGCGGGCGATGCGCGCGCCGTCGTTCTTCTTCGGCGCGGCGAGCCAGGCGTCGATCGGCGGGTACTCCTCGGCGCCGGTGGTGGCGGAGATCTTCCAGCCGGGGCTGGCGCCGGTCGGACTGCTCCTCGCCGTGGTCGGCAACGTCCTCGGCACCTACGCCGGCCTCGCCGTCGGCCAACTCCTCGCCGCGCTGTCGCACTGAGTCTCAGCTCTCTCCGACCGGCGTACTTCCGGACGGCAGGAGGAGCTTCGGTCGGATGGCCGCGCGAAGCCGTCCTGCGAAGGCGTCGGCGAGGTTGACCTGCGCATCGGCGCGGCGAAATTCGCCGCGGGTTTTCCGGTGGCGCGCGCCGTGGCGAGGGGTTAGGTTGTGGGCATGATCGCATCGACCCTGCCGCCGCGCGACGAGATGTTGCGCGCGTTCGAGAAGCGCGACTCCAGCTACGAGGGCGTCTTCGTGACCGCCGTCAAGACCACGGGGATTTTCTGCCGGCCGACGTGTACGGCTCGCAAGCCGAAGGCCGACAACGTTGAGTTCTTCGCCACCCCGCGCGACGCTCTGTTCGCCGGCTATCGGCCGTGCCTGCGCTGCTCGCCCCTCGAGGTCGCCGGCGCCGCCCCGGAGTGGCTGCGGCCGCTGCTCGAGGCCGTCGCCGCCGAGCCGGAGCGGCGCTGGCGCGACGGCGAGGTCACGGCGCTGGGCGTCTCACCCGAACGGGTGCGGCGCTGGTTCAAGGCGCACCACGACATGACGTTCCAGGCGTACTGCCGGGCGCGGCGGCTGGGCGCGGCGCTGCTCCGGATCGGTGAGGGGGAGAAGGTGACCGACACGGCGTTCGACCACGGCTGGGAGTCTCTCTCGGCGTTCGCCGACTCGTTTCGCAAGGTCTTCGGGGCGCCGCCGGCGGACGCTTCGCGGACGGTCACACCGCTGATCACGCGCCGGCTCCTGACTCCGCTCGGACCGATGGTCGCGTGCGCCACGGCCGACGCGCTGTGCCTGCTCGAGTTCGCCGAGCGGCGCATGCTCGAGACGCAACTCCGCCGGGTGCGGCGCGCGCTCGACGCCGTGCCCACGCCCGGCAACAGCGCGGTGCTCGAACGGACCGCGGCCGAACTGGAGGCGTACTTCTCCGGCTCGCTGCGCCGGTTCACCGTGCCCACCGCCCAACCCGGCAGCGAGTGGCAGCGTCGCGTGTGGGCGCGACTGGAGGAGATTCCGTTCGGCGAGACCACGACCTACGGGGCGATCGCGCGTGACCTGGGGCTGCCGGGCCACGCGCGCGCCGTCGCCTCGGCGGTTGGCGACAACGCCCTCGGGATCGTCGTGCCGTGTCACCGTGTGGTCGGTACCGGCGGCACCCTCACCGGCTACGGCGGCGGGCTGTGGCGCAAGCGTCGCCTGCTCGACCACGAGGCCGGCGCCGAGACCGGCGGGACGCTCGGGGCGGCGGGGGCGCCGCTCGCGTAGCCGGAGGGCACACGCTCTCCACTGCCCGCGGGCCCCGTTGCGCCAGGCAGGGAATGCGGCCCACGCCCGAGGACCTTCGCCTCCCGGACCCCGGACCCCGGACCCCGGACCCCGGACCCCGGACCCCGGACCCCGGACCCCGGACCCCGGACCCCGGACCCCGGACCCCGGACCCCGGACCCCGGTCCACGCCTCTTGCTGATTCACCGAGGCAGGCCGCAGCTCATGCCCCTCGCGTGGGACACGTGCAGGCGTCGCTCCGCTAGATCTTGAAGTAGATCTTCCGCCGGTCGAGCGCCGCCACCACCGCCCACCAGATCGCCACGTGGGTGAGCGCCCAGGCCAGCGAGGCGACGTACTCCGGCAGGTGCGCCGCGTAGACGGTGGAGTACAGGAAGCGGTTGAGCGTGACGGTGTGCCCGGCGCCGTCGCTCCAGCGCACGGCGAGGAGGATCTTGGCGAGCAGGCCGCTGCCGACGTAGGCGGCGATCGCGTTGGTGCCGAACGCCTCGAACGGCCGCGCCCAGCGCCTCACGCCCAGTAGGTCGATCAGCGCGTACGCCGCACCGAGCGCGAGCATCGCCGCGCCGGTGGTGAAGATCACGTACGTCGGCGACCAGAGGTTCTTGTTGATCGGGAACAGCGGCTGGAGCGCCAGCCCGGCCGCGGTGGCCGCCGCGCCCCAGGCGAGCATCAGGCCGAGCTTGCGCCGCACCGTGCGCTCGGAGCGCAGCAGCTCGCCGACGAAGATCCCGGCCAGCGCCGAGACGATCGCGGGCAGCGTGGAGAGGATCCCCTCCGGGTCCCCCGGACCGGGCGCGTAGCGCCAGGTGTGCGCCCCGAGGATCGCGTGGTCGAGCCAGAACGCCAGGTTGCCCTGCGGTGAGAGGTCGCCGGCGCCGAACCCCGGCACCGGGACGAGCTTCATCGCCGCCCAGTAAGCGCCGAGCAGGCCGGCCCCGAGCACGGCGCGCCCGCGCGGGCGCAGGTGCAGGTGGGCGAGCGCGGCGGCGAGGTAGACGAGGGCGATGCGCTGGAGCACGCCGGGGACGCGCGCCCGCGACCAGTTCACGGTGAAGAACGGGAACCAGGTGAGGAACAGGCCGAGGGCGAAGAGGATCGCTGCGCGGCGGAGGATCTTGGCGTGCAGCCGCGCGCTCGCCGCCGGGTCGCGGCGGCGGTCGCCGAACGCGAGCGGGATCGCCGCTCCTAGGATGAACAGGAAGAACGGGAACACCAGGTCGGTCGGCGTCCAGCCGTGCCACTGCGCATGGAGCAGCGGCGCGTAGGTTCGGCTCCAGTCGCCGGCGTTGTTGACCAGGATCATCAGCGCAATGGTCGCGCCGCGGAAGGCGTCGAGGGAGCGCAGCCGCGGGCGCGATCGCGGCGCGGGAGCGGCTGCCGCGTCCATCCCGCCCTCAGTAGCGGTCGGCGCGGAACGGTTCGGGGTCGAAGCTGGGCGTCCTGCCGGCCATCAGCTCGGCGAGCAGGCGCGCGGTTCCGAGGGCGGTCTTCAGCCCCGTCATCTGGTGGCCGGTGGCCAGCCACACGTCGCCGCGCCCGCGGGCGCGCCCGATCAGCGGCATCCCGTCGGGGGCGCACGGACGCAGGCCGCGCCACACCTCGCGGATCACCGGCTCGGAGGGAATCGCCAGCATCCCCTGGCTGCCGCGCAGGATGGCGTTGAGGCGCCGCTCGTTGATCGACATGTCGTCGCGGACCAGCTCGAGCGTGCCCGAGACGCGCAGCGCGTCGGCGTGCGGGTTGACCGCGATCTTGCGCTCGATCAGGTAGATCGACCGGGTCGGGTGGGGATCGAGGCGGGGCAGCACGAGCGAGTACCCCTTGGCGCCGAGGATCGGTACGCGCAGGCCGAACGCCGCCGCGACCGGCGCCGACCACGCCCCGGCGGCGAGCACGACCCGGTCGGCGGCGACCACGCCGTGGGTGGTGACGAGCCGGTGCGGGCCGCCTCCGTTCGACGTCACGCGGTACAGCTCGGTGTCCTCGGCGATGCGCACGCCGGCGTGCAGCGCTTCCCCGGCGAGGGCGCGCACGGCGGGGTAGGGCTCGCAGTGCGCGTCGTCGGGGAAGAACCAGCCGCCGACCTGCGCGCCGACGATCGCCGGCTCGCGCCCGCGCACCTCGTCGGCGCTCCACAACTCGGAGCGCACGCCGTTCTTCGCCAGCAGGTCGATCAGGCCGCGCGCCTTCTCCAGCGACGGCTGGTCCTCGTACACCGCGATCAGGCCGTGCCGCTGGAAGCCGAACGGCTCCGGCGAGCGGCGCGCCAACTCCTCCCACAGGTCCACGCTGGCGTTGCACAGGTGGAGCAGCGCCGCCGCGCCGCGCTCGAAGCGGGAGCGGCGCGCGGCGAGCATGAAGCCGGCCAGCCAGCGCAGGAAGGCGGGGTCGAGGCGGGGCTGGATGTACAGCGGGCTCTCCGGGTCGAGCAGCCAGCCGAGCGACTTGAACACCACGGAGGGGTTGGCGAGCGGCAGCGCGAGCGACGGTGTCATCCAGCCGGCGTTGCCGAACGAGCAGCCGAAGCCGGCGCGGTCGCGCTCGAGGACGAGCACATGTGCACCCTCGCGGGCCAGCTCCAGCGCGCAGGCGATGCCGACCACGCCGCCGCCGACGACGGCGACGTCTGTCTTCTCGGGCAACGGGGCGACGGTAGGGGAAGTGGAGTTCATGGGCCTCGATCCGCGGGCCGGAAGGCCCGCCGCCGGAACGATGACGCGGGGGGGGTGGCGTGTCAAGCGCGGGCGTGGAAACGGTGGCAGACTGCGCGTGGCCGGCGCGGCCGGCGGAGGGCGGATGGCGGACGGGCACTTTCGGCCGGTGACGGAGGCGATCGTCGCGGAGTTGCGCGCCATCGTCGGCGAGCGCCACGTCCTTTTCGGCGACGCCGAGCGGATGGCGGCGTACGCGCACGACGAGGTGGCCGGCGGGGAGCATGTCCACCCGCCCGAAGCAGTGGTCAGGCCGGACGGCGCGGCCGAGGTCGCCGCGATCATGAGAGTGGCCAACCGCGAGCGCGTGCCGGTGACGCCGCGCGGCGCCGGCACCGGCCTGTCCGGCGGCGCGGTGCCGGCGTGCGGCGGCATCGTCCTGTCGCTCGAGCGGATGAGCCGCATCCTGGAGATCGACCCGGCGAACATGACGGTCACCGTCGAGCCCGGCGTGGTGACCAACGACATCAACCTGGCCGCGCGCGAGCACGAACTGTTCTACGCCGGCTACCCGATGAGCGTGGAGTCGTGCTTCATCGGCGGCAACGTCGCCGAGAACGCCGGCGGCGGGCGGGCGATCAAATACGGCGTCACCGGCCGCTACGTGCTCGGCCTCGAGGTCGTGCTCCCCACCGGCGAGGTCGTCGCGCTCGGCGGCAAGCGGGTCAAGGACGTCACCGGCTACGACCTGATCCGGCTGCTCGTCGGCTCCGAGGGGACGCTCGGGATCTTCACCCGCATCACGCTGCGCCTGCTGCCGCTGCCCGCCGCCCGCGCCGTGCTGCTCGCGCCGTTCGCCGACGCCGCGACGGCGATCGCCGCGGTGCCGCGGGTGATGACCGAGGGCAGGCTGGTGCCCGCCTCGGTCGAGTTCATGGACCGGCTGTCGGTGCGCACCGTCTACGAGTTCCTCCGCGAGGCGCCGCCGCGCGAGGACATCGGGGCGATGCTGCTGCTCGAGGTGGACGGCTTCGACGCCGGCGAGGTCGAGCGCCAGATGGAGGCGGTCGCCTCGCTGTGCCTGGCCGCCGGCGCCCTCGACGTCTACGTCGGCGACACCCCCGAGACCGAGCGGCGCATGTGGCGGCCGCGGCAGAACCTCGCCGAGGCGTTCAAGGCGGTGTCGCCGGTCCAGAGCCTGGAGGACGTGGTCGTGCCGCTGGCGCAGATCCCCGAGTTGCTCGCCGAACTGGAGCGGCTGTCGGAGCGGTTCGACGTCCTCATCCCCTGCTACGGCCACGCCGGCGACGGCAACCTCCACGCCACCCCGATCCGGAGGCCCGACACGCCGCTCGAGACGTGGCATGCGCGCCTGCCGGAACTGCTCGCCGAGCTGTACCGGGCGGTCGCGCGCCTGGGCGGCACGATCAGCGGCGAGCACGGCATCGGCGCCAAGCGCGCGGCGTACCTGCCGCTGGTCATGCCTGTCGAGCTGATCGCGCTGCACCGGCGGATCAAGGCCGCCTTCGACCCGCTCGGCATCCTCAACCCCGGCAAGATCCTCCCGCCCGCGGACGCCTGAGCGGCGGACGCGAGCACGGGCGTCGCAACGCCGCGGCCGGCTTGTCCGCGCCGGTCTCGGGACGTAGACTTCCGTCATCGCGGCGGCGGTGCATCGTGAGGCGAACGATGAGAGCCTGCACACGGGTCGAGCAGATCGTGGCGGCGGGAGTGGGCGCGCTGGCCCTCGCGGCGGCAGCGTCGGCGGCGGAGCCGGCCGCGATCAGCCTGGAGCGGCGGGTGGCGGCGCAGCGGGCGATCGAGGAGGTGTACTGGAGGCACCGGGAGTGGCCCGAGCAGAACCCCGGGCCGAAGCCGGCGCTTTCCGCGGTGCTCGGCGAGCGGGTGATTCGCGAGCGCGCCGAGGACGGCGTGCGCGCCTCGGTGAAGAGCGGTGTCAGGCTTGCGTTGTTGCGTTTTCGGGATGGAGCGCCGAGCGCCCGATCAGGACATGGGAGTCGAACGACGCGTGGGGTAGCGTCAGGCTGCTGCGTGAGTTCACCTACGGCGCGGACAACGTGGCCGGCGACCTGCGCAA
>JBFMCD010000027.1:0-163884 GCA_040754885.1 Acidobacteriota bacterium | reverse complement strand
CGCGGGTCGAGGCCGAGCGCGAGGAAGTCCATCGCCACCTGATTGGCGTTGGCGCGCAGTTGCGCGCCGTCGCGGATGGTCGTCATGGCGTGGAGGTCGGCGACGAAGTAGTAGCACTCGTTGGCCGGATCCTCCTGCATCGCGACGAACTGGCGGATCGCGCCGAAGTAGTTGCCGATGTGCAGGTTGCCGGACGGCTGGACTCCCGAGAGGATGCGCATGAACCCTCCTGCGCCGCGCATGGTAGCAAGAAGAGGGTTGGCCGTTGTCCGTTCCCGGTAGTCCGTCAGCAGAAAAAGAGAACGGCGTGGACCGTGGGCCGTGGGCCGGGTACGGCCGGGTAGACACGCTGAAACACGCGAGAGCGCAAGCACGGTCACGTCACAAGGGCAGAGCAGCAACCATGCGGCCAATCTGCCCGGCCCCGTTCTGCGGGACTGCGCTACTCTCCTCCCACATGAGTTCTCCCCTGGCCCGCCCATCGGCGTACTACGCGGCGCCCGTCGGCGCGTTCCTCGCCGCGGCCGCGGATGAGGTGCTGGGTGTGCTGTCCGCGGCTCACACGTTCGACCTCGAGGTCAGCCAGCGGCTGGCGTGGCAGGAGGAGATCGAGATCCTCAAGGTGTCGCTCGCCGGGCTCCCGGGGACCCTCCACCTCGAGTTCGACGTGCCGCGGCTCGGCAGCCGGATCGACGCCGTGCTGATCTCCGGGCCGTGCATCGTCCAGATCGAGTTCAAGTGCGGCGAGCGCGAGTTTCGGCCCGCGGACTACAACCAGGCGTGGGACTACGCGCTCGACTTGAAGAACTTCCACCAGGCGAGCCACGCCGCGCCGATCCTGCCGGTGCTCGTGGCGACCGCGGCCGAGCGCCGCGATGCGGCGTGGCAGCCTCCCTACCCCGACGGCGTGCGCCCTCCCTTCCGCTGCGGCGCACGGCACCTGCGCGCCGCGATCGACGAGGGGCTCGCCGTCGCCAGCGGCCCGCCGATCGACGGCGAGGCGTGGGGCGCCGCGCTCTACGAGCCGACGCCGACCATCATCGAAGCGGCGCGGGCGCTCTATGCCAACCACTCGGTGGAGGCGATCTCGCGGCACGACGCCGGCGCCAGGAACCTCCGCCACACCACCGTCGCGATCGAGGAGATCATCGAGCGCTCCCGTAGCCGAGGCGAGAAGTCAATCGTGTTCGTCACCGGCGTGCCCGGCGCGGGAAAGACGCTGGTGGGCCTGAACGTCGCGACGCAGCGGCGGACGCTGGGCGAGGCCCGCGCCGTTTACCTCTCGGGCAACGGGCCGCTGGTCGCCGTGCTGCAGGAGGCGCTCACCCGAGACGAGTTCGAGCGCGGCGGCCACGCCGAGCGCAAGGGCGCCATCCGTCAGCGGGTGAAGCCGTTCATCCAGAACGTCCACCACTTCCGCGACGAGGGCGTGCGCACGGCGGCGGCGCCGTACGACCACGTGGTGATCTTCGACGAGGCGCAGCGGGCGTGGGACCGGGCGAAGACCGCCGACTTCATGAAGCGCCGCAAGAAGCTCGCGGGGTTCGACCGCTCCGAACCCGAGTTCCTCATCTCGTACCTCGACCGGCACGACTCGTGGTCCGTCGTCATCTGCCTCGTGGGCGGCGGCCAGGAGATCCACACCGGCGAGGCCGGCATCGGTGAGTGGCTGGAGTCGGTACGCACGTCCTTCCCCCACTGGCGCGTCTTCGTGTCGCCCAACCTCACCGACTCGGAGTACGCGGCGCAGTCGACTCTCGAGCGGCTGGGCTCTGCCGCAACGATCGACTGGGACGACCGGCTGCACCTCGCCACGTCGATGCGCTCGTTCCGGTCTGAGAAGGTCTCTGCGTTCGTCAAGGCCGTCCTCGACTGCGAGGTCGCCGCGGCCCGGTCGCTGCTGGAGGAGGTCTTGCGGCGGTACCCCATCGCCGTCACGCGCGACCTGGCGCGCGCCAGGGCGTGGATCCGCAGCCACGCGCGCGGATCGGAACGATTTGGCCTGGTCGCCTCGTCGCAGGCGCAGCGCCTCAAACCGCACGCGATCGACGTCCGCGTCAACGTCGACCCCGTGCAGTGGTTCCTGAACGACAGGAACGACACGCGCTCGAGCTACTACCTGGAGGACGCCGCCACCGAGTTCCAGGTGCAGGGGCTGGAGCTCGACTGGGTGTGCGTCACCTGGGATGCGGACCTGCGGCACCACGCCGGATCCTGGCGCTATCACTCGTTCCGCGGCGACGCGTGGACGGCCGTCCACAAGGAAGACCGGCGGCGCTATCTGCTCAACGCCTACCGTGTGTTGCTGACGCGCGCCCGCCAGGGAATGGTGATCTTCGTCCCCCCCGGCGACGACTCCGACCCGACGCGCACGCCCGCGCTGTACGACGAGACGTACCACTACCTCGCAGGGCTCGGGCTCGCTGGAGCGTAATTGCGGAGTGACCAGGTACCCCACTGCCGAGTTTCGGCTCGACACCCACCTGGCGCCTGCTGCCGGCGACCCTTCACACGTCCGCAGCTGCGCACCCGGCGCCTCTCGCCTCCCTTACACGAGCCAGGCTCGCTCTCGCGCCGACTCTCGCGCCGGCGCGACGCTCAGCCGTCCGCTCCCGCCCCCGGCGGCACGAGCGTGAATCCGAGCTGCAGCAGCACCGCGGCGGTGTCGTAGTCGACCCACTCCTCGACGATCCGCTCATCGACCACGCGGTCGATCACCGTTCCCGAGAAGCGCAGCGTCTTGCCGGTCGGGGGCAACCCGCGAAGGGTGCCCGTGTGCGTCCCGCTCGCCGTCCAGCGCAGCGCCATCCGATCGCCGTCGACGATCGGATCCCCGAGCTCGAAATGCAGGTCGGGCATGCCTTCGTGGCTCTGCCGGTAGAACGCCTTGAGCGTCTCGAGGCCGCGTAAGGGCTCCGGCACCCCGCAGTCGTGCACGACGACGGTCGGGTCGAAGATTGCATCGAGCAGCCCGAGTTCCCCGCGGTTGCGCGACTCGAGGTAGATCGCGGAGATTCGCTCCGCCGTCACCCGCGACAGCGGCGCGGCCGCCGTCATGCTGTCGGCTCCTGTCATGGCTCATCCTCCTCGCAGGCAACCCCGCCGGCGCCGCCGCCCCCGTGCGTCGGTCGCGGGGAACACCGCTCTACCCCGGTCGCCAGGGCAGTCACCGCAATTTCAAGGTTGGGAATCCTCTTCTTCACCTTGAGGCATCTTACAACTGGCAAGCGGACAGGCCAGCGCGGCCGGCGCGGTGATGAAGGGACCGAGGGGCCTCGCGCCGTCCCCTGTCCCCTGTTCCCTGCTTCCGTCCCCGCCTCACCTCACGCCGAGACGCGGCAGGGAGGGCTCTCCGGAACGGCGGGCGTTGGAGAGCAGCGTGCCGCCGCCGGTCTCGTGCAGCGCGACGGGACGGCCCTTCGCCGGTCCCGGTTTGCCGAAGCCGCCGGCCAGCCCGCCGCCGCCCCCGCCGTGGCCGTTGTAGGCGCCGAGGATCGCCGCAACGTAGTTGCGCGTCTCCTGGTACGGAGGCACGCCGCCGTGGCGCTCGACCGCCTCCGGTCCCGCGTTGTACGCCGCCAGGGCGTAGGTCACGTTGGAGCCGAAGCGCTCGAGCAGGTGCTTGAAGTAGCGGATGCCGCCGCGCAGGTTCTCGCCCGCGTCGAAGACGTTCTTGACGCCGTACATGCTCGCCGTCGAGGGCATCAGTTGCATGATGCCGCGGGCGCCCTTGGGACTCACCGCCCTCGGGTTGTAGCCCGACTCCATGCGGATCATCAGGTCGACCAGAGCGGGGTCGACGCCGTGCGCCCTCGAGGCCTCCTGGACCTGCGGCCAGTACTGCTCGCGGCGCGCCGAGGGAGCGTCGGGCACGCGCGCGCCCGAGCCCCCCATGCCGGGGACGTTGACGATCTTGCGCGTGCCGTCCGCCTGCGTGACGACGAAGACGCCGCCGTGCGCCGCGGTCGCGAGCGCAAGCGCGAGCGCGGCGAGCGCGCCGCGTCTCACTTCAGCAACTCTCCCACGACGGCAGGCGCCGCGGCCATCGCCTCGCCGACCTTGCCCGGGGCCTTTCCGCCGGCCTGCGCCAGCCCGGGCTTCCCTCCGCCGCGTCCGTCCACTACCGGCGCCAGCCGTTTGACGATCTCGCCGGCGCTGACGCGGTTGGTGAGGTCGTCGGTCACCGCGACCAGGAGCGTGGCGGTGTCCTCCGCGGCCATGCCGAGGACGACGACGCCCGACCTGAGCCGGTCGCGCAGCGTGTCCGCCAGCGCGCGCAGCTCGGCGGGCGTCATCGCCGGGGCCTCGCGGACGATCAGCCTCACACCCTTGACCTCGAGCACCTCGAGATCCTCGCCGGAGCCGGAGGCCAGCTTGAGCTTGAGGCGCTTGACCTCCTGCTCGAGATCGCGGAACCGGCGGTCCTGGCCCTCGAGGTGTTCGAGCAACCGCTCCGGGGGGGTGTTGGCGAAGGCGGCGGCGCGCCGCACCGTCCCGTGCAGGTGCTGGAACAGCTCGACGGCGCCCCGCCCGGTGACCGCCTCGATGCGCCGCACGCCGGCGGCGATGCCGCGCTCGGAGACGATCTTGAACACGCCGATGTCGCCGGTCCGGCGGACGTGGCACCCCCCGCACAGCTCACGGGACACCGCCCCGTCCGCGACCGACACCACGCGTACGACCTCGCCGTACTTCTCGCCGAACAGGGCCATCGCCCCGGCCGCACGCGCCGCATCGAGGGCCATCTGGCCCGCGCTCACCTCGTGGTTGGCGCGGACGTTCTGGTTGACCAGGGACTCGATCGCCTCGAGCTGCTCGGGCGACAGCGCGGAGGACCAGGAGAAGTCGAAGCGCAGCCGGTCGGGATCGACGAGCGATCCGGCCTGCTGGGCGCCCGGGCCGAGCACGTTGTGCAGCGCGGCGTGCAGCAGGTGGGTGGCGGTGTGATTGGCCTGGGTGTCCAGCCGGCGCCCGCGATGGACCTCGGCGCGCACCCTGGCGCCGCGGCGCAGCGTGCCCTCATCCACCGCGACGCGGTGCACGACCAGTCCCGGCACCGGCTTCTGGGTGTCGAGGACGCGGGCGCGCCCCCCCTTCCAGCGCAGCTCCCCGTGGTCGCCGACCTGGCCGCCCGACTCGGCGTAGAACGGCGTCCGGTCGAGGACCACCTCGCCCTCGCCGGAGAGCAGGTCCACCTCGCCGGAGGCGCCGAGCAGGGCCGTCGCCTGCGCGGCCTCGACGGCCAGCTCACCGTATCCGACGAATTCCGTGCCCTGGCCGCGACCGGCCAGCTGCTCGTACTCCTCGCGAAAGCGCGCCAGCAGGTCGCCCTTCCAGCTCTCCTGCCCCTTCGCCCGGGCCGCCGCGAGGTACGTCTCGAAGCCCTCGCGGTCGAGTCCCAGCCCCTCCTCCTGGGCGAACTCCTCGAGGATGTCGAGCGGGATGCCGTGCGTCTCGTAGAAGCGGAACGCGGTGTCGCCCGGCAGCACCGCCGTCCCGGCGTGCTTCAGGCGCTGCAGCTCGCGGCCGACCAGGTCCGTGCCGACGTTGAGCGTGCGCGAGAAGCGCTCCTCCTCGGCGCGCAGGACCTGCTCGACGACCGGCCAGCGCGTCCGCACCTCCGGGTAGACGTCGCCCATCACGTCGACGACGGCGGGCGCGACGTCGACCAGGAACACGCCGTCGAACCCCAGCGAGCGGCCGTAGCGCAGGGCGCGCCGGATGATCCGGCGCAGCACGTAGCCGCGGCCCTCGTTCGAGGGCACGACGCCGTCGGCGAGGAGCAGCGTCGCGGCGCGGGCGTGGTCGGCGATGACGCGGAACGCCGGGCCCAGCTCCGCGTCGCAATCGTAGGGCCGTTGCGCCAGCTCGGCGACCCTGGCGAGCAGCGGCCTGAACAGGTCGGTGTCGTAGTTGGTCGGCGCGTCCTGCAGGACGGCGGCGATCCGTTCGAGACCGGCTCCCGTGTCCACGCACGGCCTGGGCAGCGGGTGGAGGTGCCCCGCCGCGTCGCGCTCGTACTGCATGAACACCAGGTTCCAGATCTCGACGGTGTCGTCGCCGGGGCCGTTGACCAGCTCGGGACGGTTCCCGGCGAGGTCGCGGCCGCGATAGAAGTGGATCTCCGAGCAGGGCCCGCACGGTCCCGTCTCGCCCATCGCCCAGAAGTTCTCCTTCTCGCCGAAGCGCAGCACCCGCTCCGGGGCCGCGCCGACCTCGCGCCAGATCCGCGCCGCCTCCTCGTCGTCGTCGTAGACGGTGAACCACAGACGCTCGACCGGCAGGCCGTACACGCCTGTGACCAGGTCCCAGGCGAAGCGGATCGCGTCCTCCTTGAAGTAGTCGCCGAAGGAGAAGTTGCCGAGCATCTCGAAGAACGTGTGGTGGCGGGCGGTGTACCCGACGTTCTCCAGGTCGTTGTGCTTGCCCCCCGCGCGCACGCACTTCTGGCACGACGCCGCCCGCGTGTAGTCGCGCTGCTCCCGGCCGAGGAACACGTCCTTGAACTGGTTCATCCCCGCGTTGGTGAACAGGAGGGTGGCGTCACCGGCCGGGATCAACGACGAGGAAGCCACTTCGCGGTGGCCGCGCGCGACGAAGAAGTCGAGGAACGCCCTTCTGATCTCCCCGCTGGTCATGGCCTTGCCCGTCACTCGGATTCCCCCTCGCGCCGCGCCAACTCGTCCAGGACCTGTGCCATTCCGAACCCGCGCGCGAGCAGATACCGTACCACCTTCCTGCGCTCGCCGGGAAGCCGGCGCCACTCCGGGCGAGCCGCGCAGGCGCGCTCCACTGCCTGGCTCAGGGCCTTCGCCTCGTCCTCCGGGTCGATCCCCTCGAGCGCCGCCTCCCTCGGTTCGGCGCGGACGCCCCGCCTGCGCAGCGCCACCGCGGCGGCCCGGCGGCCCTTCCCCCTGCGCAGCTCCGTTGCGACCAGGGCGTGGGCCAGCGCGCTGTCGTCGAGCAGACCGGAGGCTTCCAGGCGCCTCGCCTCCGCGTGCGCCACCGCCGCGGAGAAGCCGCGGTCCTCAAGCTTGCGCACCAGCTCGCGGACCGAGTACGCCCGCCGCCCGAGCAGCTCGAGCGCGAGGGGATGTGGGTCCCCGCCCGGCGCCGTACGAGGCCGCACGCGGAGCGAACCGCGACTCGGCATGCGCCGGAGTCTACCTCGGGAAGCCGCGAGAAACCCGCCGGAGCATCGACCGTATCTCGAGGAACGGCGCGCGACGGCCGCTCTCCCCCGAACGGCCAGGTGGGCACCGCGCCGAGGAGGACGGGTGCGAGCGGGCGATCAGACGGCGAGTCCACTGCGCGAGGCGGCGGTGGGGATGCTCGGGTGGGCGTTCGCGGCCGCTGTCGGCGCCGCCCCCGCGACGGTACGCCAGGTCTACGAGGTCCCGAGAACCGCGGGAGAAGTCCGAGTTGACGGACGCCTGGACGAGGCGGCGTGGGAATCCGCGGCGTTGATCGAGGCCCGTTTCGAGACGCACCCCGGAAACAACACGCCGGCGCCGGTTCGGACCGTGGCTCGTTTGATGTACGACCCGACCACCCTCTACGTCGGCATCGAGGCGCTGGACCCGGAGCCGGGCAAGATCCGGGCGCACTACTCGGCCCGCGACACGGCGTTCCTCGACGACTTCGTCGGGATCATCATCGACACCTTCGACGACGCGCGGAGGGGGTACGAGTTCTTCGTCAACCCCCTCGGCGTTCAGATGGACCTCGTGGTCAACGACATCACCGGGAACGAGGACGAGTCGTGGGACGCGATCTGGTCCTCCGCCGGTCGGATGACACCGGAAGGGTTCGTGGTCGAGATGGCGATCCCGTTCGCCCAGTTGCGCTTCCCGCGCGGTGGACGGAGCATGACCTGGGGTCTGGACGTGGCGCGCGTCTGGCCGCGGGACCGCCGGTTCGTGCTCAATTCTCAGCCCCGCAACCGTGACCTCTCCTGCTACCTGTGCCAGATCTCGCGCATCTCGGGTTTCGCCGGTGCGGTGCCGGGCCGCAACATCGAACTCGACCCGACCCTCACCGCGACGGCGTGGCAGGCGCGCGCCGACCTCCCCCACGGCGCGCTTTCGGACGCGGAGACCGACGTCGAGGCAGGCGTGACCGCGCGGTGGGGCGTGACCCCGAACCTCACGCTGTCCACCGCCGTCAACCCCGACTTCTCGCACGTCGAGGCGGACGCCGGGCAGCTCGACGTCAACAGGCAGTTCGCCCTCTTCTTCGCGGAGCGGCGGCCCTTCTTCCTCGAGGGCGCGGACACCTACGACACTCCGATCGACGCCGTGTACACGCGGACCGTCGCCGACCCGGTCTGGGGCGCGAAGATCACGGGAAAGGAGGGGCGTCACACGATCGGCGTCTACGCGGCCCGCGACGACGTCACGAACATCCTCCTCCCCGGCGCGGAAGGCAGCGATCTCACGAGCCTCGCCGAGACCGGAACGTCGGGCGTGGCGCGCTACCGCCTCGACATCGGCGCCACCTCCTCGCTCGGGGTCCTCGCCACGGGGAGGCGCGCCGGCGATTACTCGAACGGGGTGGCGGGACTCGACACCAAGATCCGCCTCGGACCCGCCGATACCGTCGAGTTCCAGTTTCTGTCCTCGGCCACCGAGTACCCGGAGGCGATTCGCGAGGAGTTCGGCCAGCCCGGGGGCACGCTGTCCGGCCAGGCCTTCGCAGCCGAGTACGATCACACGACGCGCGACTGGTCCTGGGATGCCGAGTTCGAGTCGTACGACCGGGGATTCCGCGCCGACTCCGGCTTCGTCCCCCAGGTCGGATACCGGGAGGGCCGGCTCGCCCTCGAGCGCAGGTGGTGGGGCACGCCGGGGGACAGGCTGTCGCAGATCGAACTCGGCGGCGAGTGGGACCGCAGCGAGGACAGCGATGGAAACCTGCTGGAAGAGGAACTCGAAGCGTGGCTGAGCCTGAGCGGGCCGCGCCAGTCGTATCTCAACCTCGGCGCCGGCGTGCGCGAGCGCGGCTACCGCGGCGAAGCCTTCGACCAGTGGTTCGTCAACCTGAACGGCAGCGCGCGTCCGAACAGCGTCTTCGAGGTCGAAGTGGCAGTCAACGCCGGGAACCAGCTCGACTACGCGAACGTCCGGAACGGCGACCGACTCAGGCTGGCTCCGTACCTCACCTGGAAACCGGGGCGGCACCTCAGCCTGTCCCTGTCCCACGCCTTCGAACTTCTCGACGTGGAGGCCGGGCGCCTGTACACCGCCAACCTGACGGAAATGCGGGCCGCCTATCAGTTCGGCACCAGGACGTTCGTCCGCTGGATCTCCCAGTACACCGAAGTCGAACGCGACCCGGCGCTGTACGGGGAGCACGTCGAGCGGCGGGAGAGAGAGTGGTTCAACCAGCTGCTCTTCTCCTACACGCTCAACCCGCAGACGGTGGTGTTCGCGGGCTATTCGGATGCGCGCGACGGCCTCGGCGACGGCGCCAACCTCGCCCTCCGCGACAGGACGTTCTTCGTCAAGCTCGGGTACGCCTGGCTCCTGTGAACTCGGCCGCCGGCCCCGGTCTCACCTGCCCGACGACTCCTGGTTGCCGAACTCGAACGGGCTCTGCTGCGCGAACAGCTCCTGGTCGACGCCCGACTCCAGCGTCGACTCCATCTCCTCGCGCGACACGTCGGCGGTCGACTGGATGCCCTGGATGCGCAGCTTCAGCTCGTCCGGGTTGGTCGACCTGCGCAGCGCCTCCTCGAGCGTGATCAGGCCCGACTTGTACAGCATGTAGAGCGACTGGTCGAAGGTCTGCATGCCGTACTGCGACGTGCCCTGCGCGATCGCATCGCGGATCAGCTTGGTCTTCTCCTTCTGCTCGATGCAGTCGCGGATGTACGCGGTGGCGATCAGCACCTCGACCGCGGGCACCCGGCCGAGGCCGTCGGCGCGGGGCAGCAGGCGCATCGAGATCACCGACTTGAGCACCGCGGCGAGCTGGATGCGGATCTGCTTCTGCTGGTGCGGCGGGAACACGGCGATGATGCGGTTGATCGTCTCCGTGGCGTCGAGGGTGTGCAGCGTGGAGAACACCAGGTGGCCGGTCTCGGCGGCGAGGAGCGCCGTCTCGATAGTCTCGAAGTCGCGCATCTCGCCGACCAGGATCACGTCGGGGTCCTGGCGCAGGGCGGCGCGCATCGCCACGCCGAACGCCCGCGTGTCCACCTCGACCTCGCGCTGGTTGACGATCGCCTTCTTGTCGCGGTGGAGGAACTCGATCGGGTCCTCGATGGTCACGATGTGCGTGTTCCGCCGCGAGTTGATGTAGTCGACCATCGCCGCCAGCGTCGTCGACTTGCCCGAGCCGGTGGTGCCGGTGACCAGGACCAGCCCGCGCTCCTCGTCGGCGATCCGCTCGAGCACCGGCGGCAGGAGCAACTCCCTCACGGTGAGGATGCGCGCCGGGATCAGGCGCAGCACGAGACCGACCGAGCCGCGCTGCTGGAAGATGTTGCAACGGAAGCGGCCCAGACCGGGTACCGAGTAGGCGATGTCGATCTCGAGGAACTGCTTGAACTTCTCCTTCTGCTGCGAGGACATCATGGAGAACGCCATGGCGATGGTGTCCTCCTGCATCAGCCGCTTGAACTCGACCATCGGCACCAGCGTGCCGTCCACGCGGATCAGCGGGTGCGCACCAACCTTGAGGTGCACGTCGGAGGCCTTTCGCTCGGTGGCGACCTTCAGGATGTCGTTGATGTGCATCGCTGGTCCCCCGTTCCGTCCGGCTGCCGGCGGCCGGATACCCTCACCGGGTCTCGCTGGTCGTTCCCGGTCGCCCGCCGTGCCGATTCCGTGTTCATACGTTAACCCCGGCCCGGGAGACTGTCAAAGCGACGACGATCCTCGTGGCCTCGGAGCACGCCGGCCGGGCGCCCGGGGAACGGGCGCCGGGAGACCTGGCGCGCGGAAGCGACGGCCGACACCGGGGATCGTGGTAGGCTTCCCGTCCGCACGGCGGGATGTGACGCAATCTCTTCCGACCGTCTGGCGTGGAGGTGACGCGATGAGAGGTGCGCTCCTGGGTGTCCTGATGCTGGCCTCGTGCACGTCGGGTGTGCAGACGGCCGCTCCGCCGAGCGGAGACGAGCGCGCGACGCCCGAGCAGACGATCGCCCGCGCGCCCGACCCGCGCGAGCGCCACCTGACCAACCTCCGCCAGCTCACCGACGGCGGAGAGAACGCCGAGGCCTACTTCTCGTTCGACGGGCGGCGGCTGATCTTCCAGTCCACGCGCCCGCCGCACGAGTGCGACCAGATCTTCGCCATGGACTTCACAGGGCGGCTGCTCGGCCTGCTCTCGACCGGACGGGGGCGCACGACCTGCGCGTACTTCTTCCCCGACGGGCGGCGCTACCTGTACGCCTCCACGCACCTCGCCGGCGACGCCTGTCCGCCCAAACCCGACATGTCGCAGGGCTACACCTGGGCGTTGTACCACGACTACGACATCTTCGTCGCCTCCCTCGACGACTCGAGCCCCGTGCGCCTGACCGACGCTCCCGGCTACGACGCCGAGGCCACGGTCTCCCCGCGGGGCGACCGGATCGTGTTCACCTCGGCGCGCGACGGCGATCTCGAGCTCTATTCGATGAAGCTCGACGGCAGCGACGTCCGCCGGCTGACCCACGAACCCGGTTACGACGGCGGCGCCTTCTTCTCGCCCGACGGCTCGAGGCTGGTGTGGCGGGCGTCGCGCCCGGCGCCCGGCCCGGAGCTCGACGACTACCGGAGCCTGCTCGGCCAGGGCCTGATCCGGCCCAGTCGGCTCGACATCTACGTCGCCAACGCCGACGGCACGGGAGTGCGGCGCCTGACCGACAACCGTTCGGCCAACTTCGCGCCGTACTTCCACCCGAGCGGCGAGAAGGTGATCTTCTCCTCCAACCTCGACGCGCCGCGGAGCCGCAACTTCGAGCTGTACCTGATCAACCTCGACGGCACCGGGCTGGAGCGGGTCACGTACCACGACGAGTTCGACGGCTTCCCGATGTGGGCCGCGGACGGGAAGACGTTCGTGTTCTGCTCGAATCGCCACAACTCGAAGCCGGGCGAGACCAACGTCTTCCTCGCCGACTGGGTGGACTGAGGACGACGGAGGAGGTCGTCCCGGCCTGCCGGGCGTTCGCCCCGACGCGGCTTCGGCACGAGGCGTGAGCGGTGGCCCGTGGGCCGATCGGCCCCCCCGTTCTTTCCGGTATACCGCGGTGTGGCACCCCGTCCGACGCCTGCGTTCCTCGGCGGAAAGCGGAGAGCGGGCAACCGGAAACGGCCGACTGCGGTGACAGTGAGGATCGTCACGGGGTAAGCTCTCTCCGCGATGAGTGGGGTCGGTTTCGAGATCGGAGTGATCCTGGCGCTGATCCTGGCCAACGGCGCCTTCGCGCTGTCGGAAATCGCCATCGTCTCGGCGCGCAAGATCCGGCTTCAGCAACGCGCCTCCCGCGGCGACGCCCGCGCCGCGGCGGCGCTCCAGCTCGCCAGGGAGCCGGCCGACTTCCTCTCCACCGTGCAGGTCGGAATCACGCTGGTCGGCGTCCTCGCCGGGGCGTTCGGCGGCGCCACGCTGGCCGAGCCGCTGGCCGCGTACCTCGGCACCGCTCCTCTCACCTCGCACTATGCCGAGCCGGTCGCCTTCGGCGTCGTCGTCGTCGCCATCACCTTCGTGTCGCTGATTCTCGGAGAGCTGGTCCCGAAGCGGCTCGCGCTCCAACGCCCGGAGCGGATCGCCGCGGCCGTCGCCCGGCCCATGCGCCTGCTCTCGGTGGCGGCGACCCCGGTGGTCCGGCTGCTCTCGGGGACCACCGATCTGGTGGTCAGACTGCTGCGCTCGAAACCCGCCGACGAACCGCCGATCACCGAGGAGGAGATCAAGCTCCTCCTCGCCCAGGGCACGCAGGCCGGGATGTTCGCGGCCGCCGAGCGGGAGATCGTCGAGCGCGTCTTCCGCTTCGCCGACCGGCGCGTCGTCTCGCTGATGACGCCGCGCACCCGGATCGCGTGGATCGACGCCAACACCGTACCCGGCGCGATCCGCCAGGTGGCCTCGACGAGTCCCTACTCCCGGCTGCTCGTCGGCGAGGGCTCGCTCGACGATTGCCTCGGCTATGTCCGCGTCCGTGACATCCTGGCGGCCGGCGGCGAGTGCTCGCCGGTCGAGCTGAGGGCGCTGATCCGCCAGCCGCTGCAGGTGCCCGAGGGCACGCTCGCGCTCAGCCTGTTGGAGCAGTTCAAGCGCTCGGCGACGCACATCGCGGTGGTCATCGACGAGTACGGGGGGATCGAGGGCCTGGTCACCCTCAACGATCTGTTCGAGTCGGTGGTCGGCGACATGCCCGCCGGTCCGCAGCCCGCGACCGAGGCAGCCGTGCGCAGGGACGACGGGTCCTGGCTGATGGCGGGGGTGACGCCGGTCGAGGACGTCAAGGGTCTGCTCGGCATCGATCGGCTCGTGGGCGAGGAGCGGGGCGAGTTCCGCACGCTCGCCGGCTTCGTCATGCGCCGCCTCGGCCGCGTGCCGGTGGAGGGCGACCGTTTCGACTGGGGAGGGTACCGCTTCGAAGTCGTGGATATGGACGGCCGCTCGGTGGACAAGGTGCTCATCGCGGCGACCATGTCTCCGACGAGCGTCGAGGACGCGTAGCCCCGGCCGCTCTTCACGTACGGCAGGCCACGTTGCGGTGTCTGCGGGCGGATCACCGGCGCGTGAAGCGGTACTCCTGAGGCGCTCCCCGCCCCTCGACCGTGGTGATCAAGGTTGCGCCCAGCCGCCGATAGGTGATCCGCAGCGGGCTGTTGCCACCGGGACTCTCGAACGCGGCTTCGGCCGGACCCGCGAGGACGAGGGGGAGAACGAGGGGCGCGTCCCTCTCCTCCCAGGCCTTCATGGCGCCGTCGAAGTGGCGCAGGCGGAGCACCGGCCGCCCGTCCTCCTCGGTGATCGCCAGCAGCTCGAGCACCCTCGGCTTCCCGCCCGAGATCAATCGCCACATGCCGAGCATCGAGCCCGAAACCGGGGTCGTCCAGGTCTCCTCGGAAACGTCGCCGGCCTCGACGTTGCCGACCCACGTACCGGTCAGCCAGCCGAGATCCGCGACGCGCCGTTCGGCGAGCCCCTGCGCGGCCGCCGAGAAGGCGCCACACAGCACGATCAGTCCGACCACCGTGGTGAACCTCGCTCTTGCCCTCGTCATGCGCCGCCTCCCGGACTTCGCGGTTGAAGTCAGCACCGCGTAGCGTAGCCCGTTTGGATGTGCTTCATCCTGCCCCCTGTCCCCTGTCCCCTGTCCCCTGTCCCCGTCCTCGGTCGCTCTCGCCGACCGCTACACTGCCCACCCCGGGAGAACCGCCCAGGCGTAACGGACGTATCCCGGGGGAGGAGGAAACCACTATGGAGAGACTCCGCTTCGTGCTCGCCGCCGCCGCGCTCCTCGGCGCGGCCGCCTCGCAGGCGGCCATCGACGCGCGCATGGTGCGCACCCCCGACGTCTCGGCGACGCACATCGCCTTCTCCTACGCCGGGGACATCTGGCTCGTCGCCAAGGGAGGAGGCGTCGCGCAGCGGCTCTCCACGCCTCCGGGCGAGGAGGTGTTCCCGCGGTTCTCGCCGGACGGCCGCTCGATCGCGTATTCCGCCAACTACGACGGCAACGTGGACATCTACGTCGTTCCCAGCGAGGGCGGCGTTCCCGTGCGGATCACGCATCACCCCGCCGTCGATCGGATCCTCGACTGGTACCCGGACGGCTCGGCGCTGCTCTTCGCCACCTCGATGACCAGCGGCAAGGACCGATTCAACCAGCTCTACAAGGTCGGCAGGGACGGCGGACTGCCCGAGAAGCTGCCGATGCCCTACGGTGAGTTCGGCATGGTCTCGCCCGACGGCACGACCCTCGCCTACATGCCCGCGACGCGCGACTTCCGCACCTGGAAGCGCTACCGCGGCGGGTGGACGCCGGAGATCTGGCTGTTCGACCTGACCACTCGCGCAGCGCGCAACATCACGGCGAACGAAGCCAACGACTCGCAGCCGATGTGGTACGGGTCGACGCTCTACTTCCTCTCCGACCGCGACGCCGCCAGGCGCCACAACCTGTGGGCGATGGACCTGGGCAGCGGCGCGACACGCCAGGTCACCCGCTTCGACACCTCCGACTGCCGCTTCCCGGCGATCGGCCCGAGCGAGATCGTCTTCGAGAACGCCGGGCGGCTGTACCTGCTCGAACTGCCCAGGGAGACCCTGCGCGAGGTCGAGGTCGAGGTGCTGACCGATCGCGCGACGCTGAAGCCGCGCGACGTCAACGCCGCCAAGCTGATCGAGGGCGCCGACGTCTCCCCCGCCGGCAAGCGCGTCTACCTCGAGGCGCGCGGCGAGGTGTTCTCGGTGCCGGCCGAGAAGGGCGTGGTGCTCAACCTCACGCGCGCCTCGGGCAGCGCCGAGCGTTCGCCGGCGGCGTCCCCGGACGGCAAACAGGTGGCGTACTTCTCCGACGCCTCGGGCGAGTACGAGTTGTGGGTTCGTCCGGCGGACGGAACCGGCGTGGCGCGGCAGGTCACGACGCTCGGCCCCGGCTTCCGCTACCGCCCGCACTGGTCGCCCGACTCGAAGAAGGTCGCGTTCGTCGACCAGGCGATGAAGATCTGGATCTGCGACGTCGCGACCGGCAAGGCGACACAGGTGGACAAGGCGCTGTACTGGTACCAGGGGAACCTGATGGGGTTCGCGCCGAGCTGGTCGGCGGACAGCCGCTGGCTCGCCTACTCGCGCGACCTGCACGGCCGCGCCAGCAACGCGCTGTTCCTCTTCGACACCGCCACGAACCAGCGCCACCAGGTGACCAGCGGTTTCTACGACACCGTGAACCCGGCGTTCGACCCCGACGGCACGTACTTGTACGTCCTCACCAATCGCACCTTCAAGCCGTCGTACAGCGACCTCGACAACTCGTGGATCTACGCCAACACCACGAATCTCGCGGCCATCCCCCTGCGCAAGGACGTGCCGTCGCCCCTCGCGGCCCGCAACGACGTCGAGGGCGAGGACAAGAAGGACGCCGAGAAGAAGGACGAGGCGAACGACGAAGGCAAGAAGAACGACACGAAGGCCGGGAAGGAGGCCGCCAAGGACGAGAAGAAGAAGAAGGACGAGCCGAAGCCGGTGGCGATCGACCTCGACGGCTTCGAGTCGCGTCTCGTCGTCCTGTCCAAGGTCGCGGCCGGAAACCTCGGCGGCGTGCAGGCGATCCCCGGCAAGATCCTGTTCCGGCGCCTGCCCAACACCGGGTCCGCCGACGAGAAGACGCCGGTGATGTGGTACGACCTCGAGGAGCGCGAGGAGAAGACACTGCTCGCCGACGTCGACGGCTACCGGGTCGCGGCGGGCGGCAAGAAGATGCTCGCCTGGAAGAAGGGCACCTACGCGGTCGTTGACGTCAAGCCCGACCAGAAGCTCGACAAGGCCGCGCCGACCGGGGACCTGCCGATGAGCCTCGATCCGGCGGCCGAGTGGCGGCAGATCTTCTCCGACGTCTGGCGCCTCGAACGCGACTACTTCTACGACCCGAACATGCACGGCGTGGACTGGGCGGCGATGCGCGAACGCTACGGCCGGCTGCTCGACGACGCGGTCACGCGCGCCGACGTCAACTTCGTCATCGGCGAGCTGATCGCCGAGCTCAACGCCTCGCACACCTACCGCGGCGGCGGCGATCAGGAGCTGGCTCCCGAGCGCGGCGTCGGTCTGCTCGGCGCGGACTACGTGCTGGAGAACGGCGCCTACCGGATCTTCCGCATCCTGCGCGGCGCGCCGTGGGACGCCGAGGCCCGCTCGCCCCTCGCGCAGCCCGGAGTGAACGTCAAGGAGGGGGACTACCTGCTCGCCGTCAACAGGGTGCCGCTCGACCCGGCGAAGAGTCCGTGGGCGGCGTTCCAAGGGCTGGCCGGGAAGACCGTGACGCTGACCGTCAACGGCTCGCCGGCCATGCAGGGCGCGCGCGACGTGGTGGTCGAGACGCTGGAGTCCGAGTACCGGTTGCGCAACCTGGCGTGGATCGAGGAGAAGCGCGCGATGACCGAGCGGCTCTCCGGCGGGCGGATCGGGTATGTGTACGTTCCGGACACCGGCGTCAACGGCCAGACCGAGCTGGTCCGCCAGTTCATGGGCCAGTTCACCAAGGACGGCATGATCATCGACGAGCGCTTCAACTCCGGAGGCCAGATCCCGGACCGCTTCGTCGAACTGCTCAACCGGCCCCTGTACAACTACTGGGGGGTGCGCGACGGCACCGACTGGCAGTGGCCCCCGGTCTCCCACCTCGGCCCGAAGGCGATGTTGATCAACGGCTGGTCGGGCTCGGGCGGCGACTGCTTCCCCTTCTACTTCAAGGAGGCGGGGCTCGGGCTCTTGGTCGGCACCCGCACCTGGGGCGGCTTGATCGGCATGTCCGGCGTACCCGCGCTGATCGACGGCGGCAACGTCACGGTGCCGACGTTCGGCATCTACTCGAAACAGGGCGAGTGGATCATCGAGGGTCACGGCGTCGAGCCGGACATCGAGGTGATCGACGACCCCACCGCGATGGCCAGCGGCGGCGACCCGCAGCTCGAGCGGGCCGTCAAGGAGGTTCTCGAGGCGCTCGAGGCCAACCCGCCGAAGCCCCCGGTCAAGCCGGCGTACCCCAACCGCGCCGGCCGGTAGTCGATTGGCGTCGAAACGAGGGGCCCCGCTCCGGCGGGGCCCTTCGTCTTCCCGCCGAGGAATCCCGAGCGCGCGTCTCACGTTGCACGACGGTGCGCGCGGGGGGTTCGGGACTCGGCCCGCCGCGCCGGCGGAGGTTGTGTGGATCACGACGCGCGCCGCAACCGGCTCGCCGGCGAAACCAGCCCGTACCTACTGCAGCACTCCGGCAACCCGGTGGACTGGCGTCCGTGGGGCCCCGAGGCGCTCGAACTGGCCAGGCGCGAGGGCACGCCGATCTTCCTGTCGATCGGCTACTCGGCGTGCCACTGGTGTCACGTCATGGAGCGCGAGTCGTTCGAGGACGAGGCCGCCGCGGAGTTCCTCAACCGGCACTTCGTCCCGATCAAGGTCGACCGCGAGGAGCGCCCCGACATCGACGCCGTGTACATGAACGCCGTTCAGGCGATGACCGGACGGGGCGGCTGGCCGCTGTCCGTGTTCCTCACGCCCGACCTCGAACCGTTCTTCGGCGGCACCTACTTTCCTCCGGAGCGGCGACACGGCATGCCCTCGTTTCGCGACGTGCTCCTCGCCGTCGAGGCGGCGTGGCGAGAGCGGCGCGGCGAGGTGGTCCGCGAGGCGGCGTCGCTCGCGGCCCGGCTCGCCGCACTCTCCGCCCCCCCGCATCGAGCGGATCTCGACGTGGCGCGCGGGCTGCGCGAAGCGCTCGAGGACCTCGCCTCCACGTTCGACGCGCGCGCGGGAGGCTTCGGCGGGGCGCCGAAGTTCCCCACGCCCTCGCGGCTCTTCTTTCTCCTGGAGCGCGCCCTCGCGGGGTCCGCGGCGGCGCGCGAGATGCTCTCGGTCACCCTCGACGGCATGGCCGCCGGGGGGATGCGCGACTGGGTCGGAGGCGGCTTCCACCGCTACTCGGTGGACGCGCAGTGGCTGATCCCGCACTTCGAGAAGATGCTCCACGACAACGCCCTTCTCGCTCGCGCCTACGGCGCCGCCGGGTTGCTCCTCGGACGGCCGGAGTGGGTCGAGGTCGCGCGCGACACCGCGGACTACCTGGTCCGCGAGATGCGCGGACCGGAAGGGGGGTTCCTCGCCTCGACCGACGCCGACACCGAGGGCGAGGAGGGGCGCACCTTCACCTGGACCGCGGGGGAGGTGCGGGGGGCCCTCGCGCCGGACGAGGCGGCGACGATCGTCGCGCTGTGCCGGCTCGACGGCCCGCCCAACTTCGAGGGCGGGCGCAGCGTGCTCAGACCCGCGCTGTCGGGCGAACAGCTCGCCGCGGCGACCGGACTGCCCGCCGACAGGGCCCTCGCCGTCGTCGCGCGCGCCCGGCTCGCGCTGCGCGGGGAGCGGGCCCGACGCGCGCAGCCGGCCACCGACGACAAGCGACTCGCGGGCTGGAACGGCATGGCGATGTGGTCGCTGGCGTGGCTGGGCGCGGCGTTCGATGAACCGCGCTACACGGGTGCCGCCGCCCGCGCGGCCGAGTTCGTGCTCCGCGAGATGCGGGCGGCCGGGGGCGGCCTCGCGCGCTCGTGGCGCGGCGGACGCACTTCCGGCGCGGAAACGCTCGAGGATGTCGCCTGGGTGTCCGCCGGACTCGTCGAGCTGTACCAGGCCGATGGAGCGCCCCGCTGGCTCGACGCCGCGCTGGCACTCGTCGAGGACAGGTTGCCGGCGTACCGCGGGGAGACCGGAGCGCTCTACGACGCGCCGTCCGACGGAGAGGCGCTGCCCCTTCGACCGCGCAGCCCACTCGACGGCGCCACTCCCGCCTCGCCCGCCGTGATGGCCTCGACCCTGCGGCGGCTCGCCGTTCTCACCGGCCGCGCCGAGTTGGAGGAGGCGGCCCGGGAGGCGGTCGGAGCCGAGTCCGGCGTCCTGTCCCGCGCCCCCGACGCGGCCTCATCGCTGCTCGGCGTCGCGGCCGATCTGGCCGCGCCGGCCACCGAGGTCGTCGTCGTCGGCGACCCATCGTGGCCCTCCACGCGCGCCCTGCTGGCCGCCGCCCGACGAGCCGCTTCACCCTCGGCGGTGATCGTGCCCTCCCCCTCGTTTCCGCTGCCGGCGCACCTGATCGAACTGGTGCCCCTGTTCGCGGGCCGGGAGCACGCGCCGGCGGGACAGGCGCTCGCCTACCACTGCGTCGGCGGTGCGTGCCGGCTGCCGACATCGGAGCCCGAAGCACTCGGGAGCACTCTCAGGGTCGCCGCGTCCTCGCCTCCGGGAGTAGACTGAGCCGAACTTCCCCAAGGAGGCGAGACATGCGCACCGTGGCACTGATTCTGGTCCTGCTGGCCGCTCTGGCGTTCCTCGTCGGAACGTACTCGGCGTTCACCGGCGCCATCCTCGTCGGCAAGGCGCCGGTCACGTACTGGCGGGGCGCGGTCGGGTTCCTGCTCTTCGCGATCACCCTGCTGATGCTGGAGCGCAAGGCGTAGGTGGCTTGCCCGGCAGCAGGCCGCGCAGGAAAGCGTACTGGGCGAACACCGCGACGGCGAAGGGCACGAAGCCGAGGAAGCCGAGCACGGGCATCTCGAACACCTTCCACTCGCCGGCGAACGGCACCGTGTACGTCCAGCGCGCGGTCGCGCGCCAGTTCCACGCCTCCCACAGCACGCCGCAGGCGAGCCCCGACGCGAGCAGCGAGGCCGGTCGGCCACGCCGGCCGTGTTCGAGGTCGCCGAGCATCGAGGCCCGTCCGCGCAGGCGATTGACCGGGTCGAGGAGCAGGGGCCACGCCAGCCAGACATCGGCGGCGAAGTACGGCGAGGGCCAGAGCAGCGGAAACGCGGCCAGCACGAAGCCCACGGACGACATCAGGGCGGCGACCTCCGCCGGGACCCGTCCTCCCCGCCCGCGCCCGAGCGACCGGTCCAGCGGCGGTTCGAGCAACTGCGCGAGCAGGAGCACGGCCGGCGTGATCGTCGCGAACGACCAGGCGTAACCGAGTCCCCGCCACGGCCACTCCGGCAGCCCGCGATAGTGCCACCACAACTCGGGTCCGTCGGAGATCCAGAACCGCGGCCGGTCGTACCACTCGAAGAGCAGCCACGACGGGATCGAGATCGCCGCCATCAGCACCAGCTCGAGAGGCCGCCGACGGAGCCACGACGCGCCGCGCCGGTCGAGCAGCCCATCCACCGCGAGAACGAACCCGGTCCAGCACAGCGGGGTCAGGTTCACGCCGACGAACTCGACCCGCGGGGCGAGGGCCAGCGACAGGCCGATCGCGGCCAGCCCCGCCCAGGTCCACCAGCCGGGCGCGCGCATGAGCCATGGTAGACCGACCCGGGCCGCGCCGCGCGACGTTGGGCGCCTGGCGTATCCTTGCGCGGAATGCCGGCGGTCCGCCGGCTGCTATCCGCGTCGAGGAGGTCCTGTGAGCACCCGAAGCAAGATCGTCGCCGGCGTCGCCCTCGTCATCGTCGTTGCCGCGGGCGCATGGTTCCTGAAGGGCAAGAAGGAAACGACGACCCCGCCGTTCCTCACCGCCGCGGTCGAGCGCGGCCGCGTGACCCAGACGGTCGCCACGACCGGCACGCTCACCGCCGTGACGACCGTCAAGGTGGGATCCCAGGTTTCCGGGATCATCGCCTCGCTCCACGCCGACTTCAACGACCGCGTATCGAGGCACCAGGTCGTCGCCACTCTCGATCCCACGCCGTTCGAGGCGCAGGTCAACCAAACCAGGGCTCAGCTCCAGCGGACCCGTATCGCGGCCCTGGACGCCGAGTCCAAGTTCAAGCGCCAGCAGGCGTTGTACGCGGCGCAGCTGACTTCGCTCGACCAGCTCGACTCGGCCCGCGCGACGCTCGACCAGGCGCTCGCGCAGGTCACGGAACTGGAGGCGTCGCTCGAGCGGGCGGAGACCAACCTGCGCTACTCGATCATCCGCTCCCCGATCGACGGCGTGGTCGTGTCGCGCGACTACGACGTCGGCCAGACGGTCGCTGCGTCGTTCCAGGCGCCGACGCTGTTCACGATCGCCGAGGACCTCACCCGCATGCAGCTCACCTGCGACGTCGACGAGGCGGACATCGGTCAGGTCAAGGTCGGCCAGACCGTGCGTTTCTCCGTGGACACCTTCCCGGAGCGCGAGTTTCAGGGCACCGTGTCGCAGATCCGCCTGTCGCCGAAGACGAGCAGCAACGTCGTCACCTATCCGGTGATCGTCGAGGTCGACAACGGAGAGCTGTCGCTCCTCCCCGGGATGACCGCGGACGTCCGCGTCCAGGTCGCCCAGGCGGACGGCGTGCTCAGGGTGCCTTCGTCGGCGCTGCGTTTCCGTCCGGAGATGCTCGGCCTGCAGACGGTCGAGTCGCGACAGCCCGTTCAGGGAGGCAGGACCGGGCAGGGCCGACCGCCCGGCGGCGCGGCGGGTCGCCCGGACGGCGAGCAGGGCGGTGGGCGCTCGGCCCGCGTCTACCTCGCCCCGGAGGGGGGCGGCCAGGCGCTGCGCCCGGTGACGTTCCTGCCCGGTCTGACCGACGGCCAGTTCGTCGAGGTCCGCGGCGGCGAGCTGGGCGAAGGCGCCACGATCGTCGTCGGCCTCGCGACCTCGTCGGGCAAGGACGCCGGCGGACTGGCGACGATGATGGGCCCACGCGGGAGGCGCCGTTGATCAACCTGCTGCAGATCTACAAGGTCGCGCTGCTCGCGTTGCGCCGGAACCCGATGCGCACCCTGCTGACGATGCTCGGCGTGATCATCGGCGTCGGCAGCGTGGTCGCCATGGTCGCGGTCGGTCAGGGCGCATCGTCGGCGATCCAGAGTCAGATCTCGGCGCTGGGCACCAACTTCCTGATGGTCTTCCCCGGCTCGCGAACCGCCGGTGGCGTCCACGGCGGCATGGGTTCGGTGCAGACGCTGACCGAGGACGACGCGCTGGCGATCGCCAGGGAGTGCCCATCCGTGGCGCTCGCCGAGCCCGGCGTGCGCACCAACGCGCAGATCGTCTACGGCAACCAGAACTGGTTCGCCTCGGTCCAGGGCACGGGACCGGACTACCCGACGATCCGCGCCTGGGCGACCGCCAGGGGCAGCTACTTCAGCGAGGAAGACGTGCGCGCCGCGACCAAGGTGGCGGTGCTCGGCGCCACGGTCGTCGAGAACCTGTTCGGCGACGGCAACCCGGTCGGCGAGGTGATCCGCATCAAGGAGGTGCCCTTCCGCGTCATCGGCGTCCTCGAGCGAAAGGGCGGCAACATGATGGGGCAGGACCAGGACGACATCATCCTCGTCCCCTACACCACCGCGCAACGCCGGTTGATGGGCATCACGCGCATCCACATGATCATCGCCTCGGCCGCCTCCCCGGCGAAGATGAACCTCGCCACCGAGGAGATCACGGCCCTGCTCCGGCAGAGACACCGTCTCGGACCGAAGCAGGACGATGACTTCATGATCCGCACGCAGCAGGAGATCGCCTCGGCGGCGACCCAGATGAGCGGCGTCCTGACCATGCTGCTCGGCGCGATCGCCTCCGTGTCGCTGCTCGTCGGCGGGATCGGCATCATGAACATCATGCTGGTCTCGGTCACCGAGCGGACCCGGGAAATCGGCGTGCGGCGCGCGCTCGGCGCCCGCAAGGCGGACATCAGACGCCAGTTCCTCATCGAGTCGTCGCTGATCTCCGGCCTCGGAGGCGTGGCCGGCATCGCCATCGGCATCTCGATCGCGAAGCTCGTCTCGCGCTACGCCGGCTGGCCGACGCTGGTCTCGCCGGAGGTGGTGCTGACCGCGTTCGTCTTCGCCGGGCTGGTCGGCGTCTTCTTCGGGTTGTACCCGGCCGCCAAGGCCGCGCGCCTCGACCCGATCGAGGCATTGCGCTACGAGTGACGCGCGGCGGCGCCTTCACGACGGCCGGGGCGCCGGGAACCCGGGCACGACGACGTCCTCGAACGCCGTCACGCACGGCGGTCCGGGCGCGAAGCGGTGGCCGCGCACGCCCTCGACGCCGAGACGGAGGAGCGTGGAGCACGTCGTGCCGTACCGCCCGAAGTGACGACACAGGGGATCCGGCCCCTCGTGGTCCGCGAGCACGCCGGCCAGCGCATCCAGGGGCGAGTCGTGCGTCGCCGCGTTCCTCGCCCGCTCCAGCGCCGCCTCCACGCGCCGTGAGGGCGAGGAGAGCGCGTCGTTGCCGAGCGCCGCGTCGGGCCCGTCGACGCGATTCACGGCCGGGTCCGGCGTGTTGGTCGCCGCCCACATCGCGGCCGGTCCGGCGACGAGCAGATTGAAGGCACCGTGGCGTTCCAGGTCCAGTTCGCCGAGCAGCGCGACCGCCTCGCCGATCGAGCGCTGCGCGGCGACGTCGAGGACCAGCGAGCCGCGCGAGCGCTCGCGGGGGCGCGCGCCGAGCCGGGCGTTGGTCACGCCGACAACGAAGACGCCTTCGAGGTTGACCGCCAGCCAGGTCCCGCCCGCGAGCGCGTCGCGAGCTCCGAACACCGGCGGATCGTGGAGCAGCAACTGCGGGGGTTCCCACGGCCGGTCGAGGTGCTCGTCGCGGTTCGCCGCGATGACGAGTTCGTCGCCTGTTCGCAAGGCGAGGAGTATGCACACAGCGTCATTCTAGGACCGACTCAGGGGGACCTGGCGCGCCAGGCAGGGGCATGACGATCGCGCGGTCGGGCCCTCGAACAGCGACGTGGTCCGTGAACCGTGGACCGTGGGCCACGGCGAAGAGCCAAGGTGAACCGCTCTCTTCGGCACCCCGCCCACGGACCACGGCCCACGCAGTCGGCGCCGCGCCTGCGGCCACGCGCTCGCGCACGGATGGAGGCGTGCCCCCGATCAGGCGTTGTTGGCGTAGTCGGCGATCAGGGCGAGGAGCAGGCGCACACCGAACCCGGTCGCGCCCGGAGGCAGGCCGTTGTGAGCGCGCGACAGATGCGCCACACCGGCGATGTCGAGGTGCGCCCAACGCACGCCATCCGGCACGAAACGCGAGAGGAACGCCGCAGACGAGGGCAGCGCCCCGAGGCGACCACCGGAGTTCCTCATGTCCGCCCACTCGCTGCGCAGCAACTCCCGATACTCCGGGAGCAGCGGCATGCGCCACACGCGGTCGCCGGTGCGGCGGCCCAGCCCGGTGATCTGCGCGGCGAGCGCGTCGTCGTTGGCGAACATCCCGGCCACCTCGCTGCCCAGCGCGATCCGGCAGGCGCCGGTCAGCGTCGCCAGATCGACCAGCACGTCGGGGTTGAACCTGGCCGCGTAGGCCATCGCGTCGCCGAGGATGATCCGCCCCTCGGCGTCGGTGTCGTTGACCTCGACGGTCAGGCCGTTGGCCAGGGTGACGATGTCGCCCGGCTTCACGGCCGAACCGGAAGGCAGGTTCTCGACCAGCGGCAGCAGCCCGACCACCTTGAGCGGCGGCTCGTCGGCCGCCACCGAGCGCATCGCCGCGACCACCGCGGCGGCGCCGGCCATGTCGTGCTTCATCTCGCCCATGTCCGCCGCCGGCTTGATCGAGATCCCGCCCGAGTCGAACGTCACGCCCTTGCCGGCGAAGACCAGCGCGGCGCGCGGCTTCTTGGCCCGGTACTCGAGGCGCACCAGGCACGGCGCCTCGACCGATCCCTGCCCGACCGCGATGATGCCGTTCATCCCCTCCTTGGCGAGTTCCGCCGGACCCATCACGGTCACCCGCACGGGGCTCTTGGCGAACAGCGCCTGCAACTCGGAAGCGAATCGCGACGGCGTGAGGTCGTTGCCCGGCCGGTTGCCCAGGTCGCGCGCGAGCCGGATCCGCTCGTCCATGAGTTGCGCCCGAGCGAGCAGACCCTTGAGCTCCTTCTCCGACTCGCCCTTGAGCGGCACGACGTGAACGCCGTCGACCTTGGTCGCCTCGTCCTTGCGCGAGCGGAAACGGTCGTAGCGGTAGTCGGCGAGCGCCAGTTCGGTGATCGCCAGCAGGCGCGCGTCGGACGCCTCGACGTCGCGCGGCGCGTAAGGCAGGGCGACCGCGATCTGGTACTCGCGGTTGCGCCCGGCCTGCTCGAGGACGCGCCGGAGCAGCTTGCGCAGCGCCGTGACGGTGAAGTCCTCGGGTTTGCCGACGCCGAAGCACGCGATGCGGCGGAAGCCCTTGACCGGCGACGCGGTGACCAGGACCTCGCCTTCGGCTCCGCGCACTCCGAGTTCGGAGATCACCTTCGCGACGGCCTTGCCGTCCTGCCCGCCGAGGGCCAGCCCGTCGAGCGGGCTCGAACCCTCGGCCGCGGCGACGTACAGGCAGTCGAGGTCGTTGTCCGGGGCGTACCGGTACAGCTCAAGATCGGCCATGAGGTCCCCCGCGTGGAAAACGCGCCCGAGGTCGGGCGCGGACGGAGGATATCACAACGCCCGGACCGCCGCAAGGAAGTGAGACGCCGTCTCCTCGTCGATGCCGACCAGGCGGACCAGGCGCAGCGACCCTCCGGCACAAGCGAGGTGCGCCGCGACCTCCGCGACGATGGCGTTGCACCCGTCCGGCTTCGGGTAGCCGAAGATTCCGGTGGAGATCGCCGGCACGGCGAGCGTCTTCGCCCCCTCCTCCTCCGCCGCCCGGAGGGCGCTGCGGACCGCGGAGCGGAGCTTCTCCTCCTCGTTCCCCTCGCCCCACACCGGCCCGACCGCGTGGATCACCCGGCGGCACGGGAGGCGGCCGGCGGTCGTCGCGACCGCGCCACCGACCGGCACCGGGGCCTTGCGCGAGGACTCCTCCTGGATCTCCGCCCCGCCGCGTCGCACGATCGCTCCGGCCACGCCGCCGACGTGGGCGAGCGCGCTGTTCGCCGCGTTGACGATCGCGTCGGTGCGCTGCTCGGTGAGATCTCCGACGACGACCTCGATCCGCCCCTCCCCCACCGGCTTCGCGAACACGACCCGCTCCGTGTCCCACTCTCCCATCGGTCAATGGTACTGCTCTCGCAAGAACCTATGATGCCCGACAGACCGGGGTCGGGTCGGGGAGACGGCAACGCCGTCCGGCCCGCGTTCCACCGGACCCGGACCATGCTTCTGTCAATCCTCGCGGGTAGCGGAGAACGGACAACGGTCAACTGACTCTGTGCGACAATCCGCCCGTGCTCGCGCTCCTGGCTCCCGCGGCCGTGGCCGTCTGTCTCACGCACCCCGCCGGCCTCGACCGGGAAATCGGGCGCCGCTCCCTGCCGTGGCTGCCGCCTGACCTGGCGCGGCAGGTGGTCAAGCACGAGCGGGACTTCACGCGAGGCATGGAGGCCGCCGCCGCATGGCCCGCGTCCTATCACAGGAGCGGCGCGGGGAGCAGCGCGGAGCGGGCGATCACGACGCAGTGCGAGCGGCTGGTCGCCGCCATCAGGGGCCGCAAACCGTTCGCGGAGGTGGTGTCCGGGCTCGGCGCGCTCGCCCACTTCGCCGGCGACCTGGCCGCGCCCTTCCCGCCCTCAGGTCGGCCCGACCCGCACGCCGACGCGTTCGCAAGATACCTGGGCAGCGCCGCGCCACGCGTCCCGCTCGTGTTCTACGGTCAGGCCACGCAACTGATCCGGAGCGAGGTCTCCGGCCTGGCGCCTCTGCTGCACAGGCGCCGTTCCGAGGCGGACGCGCTCGCCCCGTTCATCCGCGTCGATCTCGATCGGGTCGGGGGACCGGGCGCGTGGCGCCGGCTCGACGACCGCTCCACCGGCTTCGCGGCCGCATCGCTGGTCCTCAACCACGCGACCAGCGACTACGTCAACCTCGCGTCATGGGTGTGGCACCACGCCGGCGGGGCGGTCCCGCCGGTGAACGGAAGGGGCACCGACATCTTCGTCTGGCGGGGCGAACCGATCCCGCGCCAGCCGGCGTTGTACTCGCGCAAGGCAGGGAGAAGTCGTGACGAAGCAGGCACTCATCTCGGTTTCCGATAAGACCGGCATCGAACAGTTCGCCCGCGGTCTCGTCGATCTCGGTTTCACCATCCTCTCGACCGGCGGAACCGCCCGCGCGCTCCACCAGGCCGGCATTCCGGTGACCCAGGTGAGCGACGTGACCGGTGTCCCCGAGGTCCTCGACGGCCGCGTCAAGACGCTGCACCCTCGGGTGTTCGCGCCGCTGCTCGCCGACCTCGACGTGGCCGAGCACCGGGCCTTGCTCGCCGAGTGGGGCCTGGAGCCGATCTCGGTGGTCGCGGTCAACCTCTACCCGTTCGCCGCCACCGCGGCCAGACCGGGCGTCTCGGCGGACGAGGTGGTCGAGAACATCGACATCGGCGGTCCTTCGATGGTCCGTGCCGCGGCCAAGAACCACCGGCACGTCGCGGTGGTCGTCGACCCGCGCGACTACGGGCGCGTCCTCGACGGGCTGCGCGCGGGGGGCGACCGGACGGCGCTGCGGCGCGAGCTGGCGGTCAAGGCGTTCCGCCACACCGCCGCCTACGACGCCGCGATCTGCGCGCAACTCCCGGCCCACCTCGGCGTGCCGGCCAGCCTGGCGGCGCGGGCCCTCGCCCCCTGGATGGAGGCCGACGAGACGGCGCTGCGCTACGGCGAGAACCCGCACCAGTCGGCGGTGTTCTGCGGCCTGGCGCGCCCGGCCGGTCTCGGGGCGTTCCAGCAGTTGCAGGGCAAGGAACTCTCCTACAACAACCTGATGGACACCGACGGCGCCTGGCGGCTGGTCCACGACCTCCCGGGGCAGGGTGTGGCGATCATCAAGCACGCCGGACCATCCGGGGTCGGCGTCGGGCAGGATGCCGCCGCCGCCTACGCGCTCGCCCTGGCGTGCGATCCGGTGTCGGCGTTCGGCGGCGTGATCGCCTCGTCGCTGCCCATCGACCTCGAGGCGGCGAAGCGAATGACCGAGCTGTTCGCCGAGGTGGTGGTGGCGAGCGCGATCGACGATCAGGCGCGCGCCGTGTTCGCCGCCAAGAAGAACCTGCGCGTCCTGCTCGCTCCGCCGCCGGCGCCGGGCCTGCCGCGCATGCGCGTCATCGACGGCGGGCTGCTCGTCCAGACCGCCGACGAGGGGTGGGACGAGGACTGGCGCACGGTCACCGCACGCCGGCCGAGCGAGGAGGAACGTGCCGCCCTCCAGCTCGCCTGGCGGGTCGCCAAGCACGCCCCGTCCAACGCCGTCGCGGTGGCCAACGGCACGGCTACGGTCGGCATCGGCGCCGGCCAGCCGTCGCGCGTCGACTCGTGCCGGATCGCGGTCGAGAAGGCGCGCGCCGCCCGCCTGACACTGGCGGGGACGGCGGCCGGGTCGGACGCGTTCTTCCCCTTTCCGGACGGCGTCGAGGTGCTCGCAGCGGCGGGCGTAACCGCGATCGCACAACCGGGGGGCTCGGTGCGCGACGCGGACGTCATCGCGGCGGCGGACCGCCTCGGACTGGCGATGGTGTTCACCGGGCGGAGGCATTTCCGCCACTGAGCCGGCTCGTGTAAGCTGGCGTTGCTTGTCTGGGGAGGCGAAGGGGCGATGCCCGAGAATGTCCCGGTCGTGCTGCGGTTTCGTGATGGACGTGTGGTGCGCGGAGAGATGCCCGACGATCTCGTTCCCGGCACCCGGATCAGCGCCAGCGACGAGAACGGCGCGACCATCGACGTGCACCTCTCCGACCTCAAGGGGATCTTCTACCTCAAGCAACAGAAGGACCGCCTGCTCGAGCGCGGGCTCTCGGGGCCGACCGAGCCGGTCGGGACGACGGCGACGCTGGAGTTCGAGGACGGCGAGGTGTTGTCGGGCCGCTTGAGCCACTTCGACGTGTCGCAGCTCGGCTTCTTCCTCCATCCCGCCGACGCATCGGGCAACAACGCGAAGATCTATGTGGTCACTGCTGCTGTTCGCAGCCTTGAACTCCGCCCCTGAGGGCGGTCCGCTGGGGAAGCTGGCGGCGACGATGGCGGGCTCCGCGGCCTGGCAGGCGGAGTTCGAGCAGCGGTTCACGCCGGCGGGGTTCACCACTCCCACTGTCGAGGCCGGGAGGCTGGCCCTGGCCCCTCCGGACGGCTTGCGCTTCGACTACCGCACCGGCGTCGGTCGGGTTTTCGCGGTCGAAGAGGGGATCGCGCGAATGGTCGACCAGGGGGCGGGAAGCTGCGAGGCGTTCCGACTCGACCCGGCGACGTGGGGGCGCCTGCCGCTCGCCGCGCTGCTCGACCCCGCCGCGGCGGAGGCCTCGTTCACGGTGGCGGCCACGGCGCGGGGCGTTCGCCTCGCCCCACGCGAGCCGCTGCCGGAGGTCGCGGAGATCGTCCTCGAACCCGGCGCCGACGGCCTGCCCGCGTCGATCCTGGTCGTCGACGCGAGCGGCAACCGCAACGAGTTCGTCTTCACCTCCTGGCGTCGCACTGCCGTCCCGGGAGATGCGTTCTTCCGCCCCTCGCTCCCGGGCCAGGCGCCCTGCAGCCCGGAACAAGAGTGACAGCCGCCGGAGTTGTGGCTACCATGGCGGCGGCGGCGCGCGCCGCAGGAGGCTGAGATCCTCAGGGCGAGTCAGAGCGAGATGAGCCAGGCGCAGGCGATCGACTTCGCCGCGGCCTTCGACTCCATCCGTCCCCGGCTGGCGCTGGTCGAGCGGTTCATCGAGGAACAGCTCGCCGCCGGCCCGACCACCGTTCAGGAGGTGGGCCGCTACGTGTTCGAGGGCGGCGGGAAGAGGCTGCGGCCGGCGATGCTGCTGCTCGTCTCCCGATTGCTCGGCTACCAGGGCGATCGGGACATCCGCTACGGCGCGGTGACGGAGATGATCCACACCGCGACGCTCGTTCACGACGACATCATCGACCACGCTCCGGTCAGGCGCGGACGGGTCACCGCGAACAACCGGTGGGGCAACCAGCTCACCGTGCTGATCGGCGACTGGCTGTACACCCGCTCGATGGAGCTGGCGCTCGAGGTCGGCGACGTCGAGGTGATGGTCGTGCTGTCGCGCGCCACCATCCAGATGATCGAGGGGGAGATCCTCGCGCTCGACCTCAAGGGACGCAGCGACATCACCCGCGAGCAGTACCTGGAGATCACCCGGCGCAAGACGGGCGAGTTGTTCGCCGCCTCGTGCAGCGTTCCCGCGTTGTTCGATCCGGCGTGGCGCGCCTTTCAGGAGCCTCTCGCCCGCTACGGCCGCAACCTCGGCCTCTGTTTCCAGCTCGTCGACGACCTTCTCGACATCACCGCCACCGAGAGCCGCCTGGGCAAGCCGGTGTTCTCCGACCTCCGCGAGGGGACGCTGACGCTGCCGTTCATCCTCCTCCTGCCCCGCCTGGCGGCGGCCGAGCGGGCGACGGTCGAGCGGGTGATGACGACCGGCCGGTTCGACGACACCTCGCCGGAGACGCTGCGCGGCCTGCTCGAGCGACACGGCACCCTGATCGCGACGCGGGACGCCGCTCGCGAATTCGGCCGGCAGGCGGTGGCGGCTCTCGAGGCCCTGCCCGCCTCTCCGCAGCGCGACTTCCTCGAGTCGGCGCCGGCGCTGCTCGTCGAGCGCGACTACTGAATCCGTTGCCCGTTGTCCGTTCCCCGTCCTCCGCCCACACGGGGGCGGCGTCGTCGGCGGCGCGCCCCCGCGACTGACGGCGTTCAGAGGGCGACCACGCCGCCGCCTGTCGCGACTGATTCCGGCTTCGCGGCGGGCAGGCACGGACTGGCGTGTCACGCCACGATTCTGAGACCGCACCGACCGTGGCGGGTTCGCGCGGAACCGACACCCCGACTGGATCGGTCCTCGCGCGGCTTTCGGGCAACGCCCCTCCCGCGAGGGCCTTGCCAATTCGCCGTTCGGCTGTTAGGTTGTCCAGTGAGCATGCGCGGCGCGATTCTCAGGCAGGTAACGGGCGAAGCGGACGGGCGCGGCAAGGATGCGCTGATCGCGGGCTTCCGGCGCCAGATCGAGCGAGCGATCGCCGAGGGGCGATACCGCTTCGCCGAGCACTTCTGCGACAAGATCCTCGTCGAGGACCCTCGCCACCTTGAGACGTGGCTGCTCAAGGGCCACCTGGCCCGCCACCGCTTCCACGACCCGAAGACCGCCCTGACGTGCTACCGGCAGGTGCTCATTCTGGGCGGGTTCGAGTCGTCCAACGTGTGCGTGGCACAGGCGCGTGCGTCCCTGGCACAACTCCTGGAGCAGATCGCCTGAACTCGGCCGGCACCGGCCACAGCTCCACCGCGGAAGGCACCGCGTTCCCGAACACGAACACCTTGGCCACCGTGCGGGGCTCCGGGCCGAGCCAGCGCGACTGCCCGTCGAGGCGGATCACCGGCTCGGCGTTGTCGCGGGCGAGACCGACGTCCTCGTGCCCGGGATCCGCCGCCGGGTAGACCCACGTCACGCCCGGTTCCTCGAACTCCAGCCAGAGATAGCCCTCTCCAGCCTCCGCCAGCGGGAACATCCAGCCGCCCTGAGGGAGCTCGACGGCCCTGTCTCGCGGCACGCGCACGGTCTCCTCCACCACCGCCTCGTCGAGCGTTCGCGGGTGCGACAACGGCGGGGGGTAGGCCCACGGGAAGCGTGGCGGCCGTCCCCAGACGACCGAGACGCGAGGCTCCGCTTCCGTCGGCGGCGCGAGCGAGAACCATGAGCGGAGCACGGTGTCGGGGCCGCTGACCAGGATGTTCGTTCCCACGTCGTCGACGTCGAGGGCAAAGAGCAGCGCGCCGACCGGCGTCGGCGAACGGACCTCGAACGCGATGACGTTGTCGCCCTGCCGCAGCAGGTGGCCAACCTCGTACAGGTCGAGGCGGAAACCCGGCCGGCTCCAGCCGCAGCCGGCGGCCGTGCCGTTGACGTAGGCCACGTACTCCCGGTCGCCGCACACCTTGAGCAGTGCCGCGCCGGGAGGCGACTCCAGGCGCAGCGAAGCGACGAACAGCCCCGCCGCGGGCCGCACCCTCTTGAGTGAGTCCGTCACCCACACCCACTGGGCCTTGCCGGTCAGGCGCGAGAGTTCATGCCACCAGAACCTGTGCACCACGATCCCGATGCCCGTCAGGACCAGCAGCAGCGCCGCAGCGGCGAGCAGCTGCCTTCGCTTCGCGTCGGCCACGGCGGGAGTCTAGCAGCGCCCTTGTCCCGCCCTGCGTCAACCGTTCTCGAGTGTTTGGTCGCGACCAACACCCTGCCGGCGGTTCGCCGCCATGCTCCACGGACGACGGGGAACGGGCAACGGACAACCGTTCTCACCCCGTTTGACAGCTCGCCCGGGGTCCCGTAGAGTGCCTCCACAGGATGGACAGGGGGCGAACGGTCGCGGTCATACCAGCTCGCTACGGTTCCACCCGCTTCCCCGGCAAGCCGCTCGCGCTGCTTCACGGCACTCCGATGGTCGCTCACGTCGTCGCTCGCGCGCGCGAGGCGGGGTGCTTCGACGAGGTCCTGGTCGCGACGGATGACGGACGGGTGGCGGACGCCGCGCGCTCTGCGGGGGCCTTGCCGGTGATCACCGGCGAAGCGCGCACCGGAACCGACCGCGTCGCCCAGGCGGTGAGGAACCGCGACGCCGCGATCGTCGTCAACGTCCAGGGGGACGAACCGGCGCTGCCGCCCGAGAGCCTGCGTCGCCTGGTCGCGTGGCTGCGCGAGCACGCGGAGACGCCGATCGCGACGCTGGCGCTGCCCTGCGACGAGGGCGACCTGGGCAATCCGACCGTCGTGAAGGTCGTCACCGACCTGGGCGGGCGCGCGATGTACTTCTCGCGCTCCGCGGTTCCGTTTCCGCGCAACCCGAAGCCCGATGTCCACCGCAAGCACGTCGGGCTGTACGGCTTCCAGCGCGACGCGCTGTTCGCCTTCACCTCGCTGCCGGAGTCGGAACTGGAAGCGGTCGAAGGGCTCGAACAGCTGCGCGCGCTGGTCAACGGCATCGCCATCCAGGTCCTCGACGCCGCCGGCGAGTCGGTCGCGGTGGACGTCCCCGACGATGTCCCCCGCGCGGAGGCGGCCATCGCGAAGCTGTGTTCCGGGGTCCGGGGACCTGGGTCCGGCACGGGGCACGAAGTCCCGGGGACACGTCGATGAAGCGATCGTGCGGCACGCCGCCCCCTGCCCGGCGGTACGCCGGACGGCGGCGACGCGAGAATTCTTCCGAATCGTGGATACCCGAAACCGGTACCCGGAGCCCTGGCCCCGGACCCCGGGTCGGGCGGGAGGCGGCATGGCAACCAAGTATGTTTTCGTAACCGGCGGCGTGGTTTCGTCCCTCGGCAAGGGCATCGCGGCGGCCTCGATCGGGGCGTTGTTCGAGTCGCACGGATTGAAAGTCACGTTGATGAAGTGCGACCCTTACATCAACGTAGATCCCGGCACCATGTCGCCGTTCCAGCACGGCGAGGTGTACGTCACCGACGACGGCGCCGAGACCGACCTCGACCTCGGCCACTATGAGAGGTTCACCAACGTCGTCACCGCGCAGACCAACAACATCACCACCGGCCGGGTCTACCAGTCGGTGATCGAGAAGGAGCGGCGCGGAGACTACCTCGGCTCGACGGTGCAGGTGATCCCGCACATCACCGACGAGATCAAGGCGGCGATCAAGGCCGCCGCCGGCGACAACGACGTGCTGATCGTCGAGATCGGCGGCACCGTCGGCGACATCGAGTCGCTGCCGTTCCTCGAGGCTATCCGCCAGTTCCGCCAGGACGCCGGGCGCGGCAACGCGATCAACGTCCACGTCACGCTCGTGCCCTACCTGCGCGCCTCCGACGAGCTGAAGACCAAGCCGACACAGCACTCGGTCAAGGAACTGCTCTCGATCGGCATCCAGCCCGACGTCCTGGTCTGCCGCGTCGACCGCAAGCTGCCCGAGGAGATGCGGCGCAAGATCGCGCTGTTCTGCAACGTCGACGAGCGCGCCGTGATCCCGGCGCGCACCGTGGACACGATCTACGAGGTGCCCCTCCAGCTCGCCGCCGAGAGCACCGACAGGATCCTCCTCGACATGCTCAACCTCTCGCCCGGCCAGCGCGACCTGTCCCGCTGGCAGTCGATCGTCGAGCGGATCAAGAACCCGGCACGATCGGTGCGCATCGGCATCGTCGGCAAGTACGTCAACCTGGTCGACTCCTACAAGTCGCTCAACGAAGCGCTCGGCCACGGCGGGATCGCCAACGACGCGCGTGTCGAGCTGGTCTTCATCGACTCCGAGAAGCTCGAGGGAGAGGCGTACGTCGAGGAGCTGTTCGACGTCGACGGCATCCTCGTCCCCGGCGGCTTCGGCAAGCGCGGCATCGAGGGGATGATCAAGGCCATCGAGTTCGCGCGCGGCAAGAAGATCCCCTACTTCGGCATCTGCCTCGGGCTGCAGACCGCGGTGATCGAGTTCGCACGCAACGCCTGCCAGCTCGACCGCGCCAATTCCTCGGAGTTCGTCAGCGACCCGCCGTACAAGGTGATCTACAAGATGCGCGAGCTGGTCGGCGTGGACGCCATGGGCGGCACCATGCGCCTGGGCAAGTACCCGTGCCAGCTCAAGCCAGGCTCGCGCGCCTGGGAGGCGTACAAGGCGGACACCGTGTGGGAACGGCACCGCCACCGCTACGAGGTCAACCAGGACTACATCCCGATCCTCGAGCAGCACGGCATGATGGTCACCGGCCGCTCGCCCGACCGGATCTTCGTCGAGATGATCGAGATCCCCGACCACCCGTGGTTCGTCGCCTGCCAGTTCCACCCGGAGCTGAAGTCCAAGCCGTTCGCGCCGCACCCGCTGTTCGCCGGATTCGTCAAGGCCTCGCTCGAGCACCGCGAGCGCCGGCTCGCCAGCGAGCACGCGCTGGTGAGCGCCGCCGAGAGCGCCCCGGCGCCCGTCGGCGAGGGTGGATCCGATGGCTGATCCCGCTCCCGTGGTCGCCCTCGCCCCCGGCGTCGAAGTCGGGCCGGGACGGCCGCTGGCGTTCGTCGCCGGGCCGTGCGTCATCGAGTGCGCCGAGCACGCCCTGCGCATGGCCGTGCTGCTCAAGGAGGCCGCCGCCGAACTCGGCGTCCCGCTGGTGTTCAAGGCCTCGTTCGACAAGGCCAACCGCTCCTCGCTGGCGTCGTTCCGCGGCCCCGGCCTCGACGAGGGCCTGGCGGTCCTGGCCGAGGTCCGGCGCGCTACCGGCCTGCCAGTGCTCACCGACGTGCACGAACCGGAACAGGCCGCGCGCGCCGCAGGCGTCGTGGACGTCCTGCAGGTACCCGCGTTCCTGTGCAGGCAGACCGACCTGCTGCTCGCCTGCGGCCGCGCCGGCAAGCCGGTCAACGTCAAGAAGGGGCAGTTCCTCGCCCCGCACGACATGGTCCACGTCGTTGAGAAGGTCCGCTCGACCGGCAACCGGGCCGTGACCGTCACCGAGCGCGGCGCCTCCTTCGGCTACAACAACCTGGTCGTCGACCTGCGCGGCCTGCCGGTGATGCGCGCCTTCGCCCCTGTGATCTTCGACGCCACCCACTCGCTGCAGCTCCCCGGCGGCCTCGGCCACGCCACCGGCGGGGTGCGCGAGCACGCCCTCCCCCTCGTGCGTGGCGCCGTGGCGGCGGGGTGCGACGGCGTCTTCGCCGAGGTCCACGACGACCCCGCCCACGCCCGCTCCGACGCCGCCACGCAGCTCTCGCTCGCCGAGTTCCACGTCCTGGTCCGCCAGTGCCTGGCGGTCCGCCGCGCCCTCGACGAGTGAGCGCAGAGGCCCGGGGCCAGGGGTCAGAAGCGAGAACCGCGCGGGTCAATCGCCGTGGACCGGGGTACCACGTCGTGCCGGTGACGCTCTCCCCTCCGCCGACAACGGACAACCGGCAACCGACAACGGTCCTCTGTGCTAGCCTTTGACCGTGAACCAGCTCACGACCAGCGACCTCCTCGACGGCATCGCCACCACACAGAAGAGCTACGCGCGTACCGCGCCGATCGAGGGCGTCGAGGTGTTGTCGCTCGCCCGCCACGTGGACGACCGCGGGCTGTTTCTGGAGATCTACCGCAACGCCGCCACCCACCCCGGCTCGGAGAACCTCGCCTCCTTCTTCCGCGCCGTCGACGTGGCGCAGCTCAACTACTCGCTCGTCACCGCGACCGACCACGTCAAGGGGCTGCACTTTCACCTCAAGCAGGACGACGTGTGGTTCTGCCCGCCGCCGTTCAAGCTCAAGGTGGTGCTGTGGGACCTGCGGCGCGCCTCGCCGACCGCCGGCGCCACGCAGGTCGTCGTGCTCGGCGACGGCCGCGACGCCTGGGTGCGCATCCCCGCCGGAGTCGCGCACGGCTACCGCCCGCTCACGGTTCCCTGCGGGCTGTTCTACCTGGTCACGCGCTGCTTCGACCTCGCGGACCCCGACGAGCACCGCGTCCCCTGGGACCACCCCGCAGTGCGCGACCTGTGGGACGTGAAGAAGGAGTAACTGGCCGGAGGCCCCGCGACACGGCCCCCGGGACGAGCACCGCGCGGCTTGCCGCGTGGCCCGCGGTCGTCGCACGATCGGGTTTCGCGGGAACCGAGTTCGTTTCAGGACGCGGCCGACAACGCGCCGGGAAGACGCCGCGCTCCCGGGACGTTTGCAATCGCGCGCCTATTCGAGGCACGCTTCGCGCTGCGGAACGGACGACGGCGCCTGGCGCCGGGGAGGAGACGATGGCCACGCAGGGCAAGGGCATCACGCGGATGGCAGTGCGCGGCGCGGCAGTGCTGGCGCTCGCGCTCGCGGGCTCCGCGATCGCGCAGACGCAGGAGGCCCCGGCGCCGACGCCGGCCACGGACCCCCGAGTGGCCGCGCTCGCCGACGCGGGGCGGCACCTGCTCGCCTACCGCACCAAGGAGGCTCGCGGGGCCCTCGTCGCCGTCCAGGACGAGGCGTCCGGCGACGCCGCGATAGCCGTGGCCCTCGGCCGGGTGCTCGAGCAGGAGAAGAAGTACGCCGAGGCCTCGACCCAGCTCCAGAAAGCCACCGCGCTCGCCCCGGACGACCCCGCGCCCCACCTCTACCTCGGCGAGACGCTGCTCCGGCAGAAGAAGGCGACGGAGGCGTCGGCCGCCTTCACGCGAGCCGCCGACGCGGCCGCGAAGGCAGTCGCGGCGGATCCGGCGAACGCCTCGGCCCTGTACCACCTCGGCGTCGCGCAGCAGCGCCTGAGACAGTACGACCAGGCGGTGGCGACGCTGGCGAAGGCGCGCGAACTCGAGCCGGGCAACGTCCTCGCGACCTTCCAGATCGGCGTGACGCGGGCGTTCCAGCAGCGCTGGGCCGACGCGGTCGTGGAGCTGACGCGGGCCGTCGAGGCGGACTCGGGGATCGCCTACGCCTACTACTTCCGCGGCCTGGCGCAGGACAAACTCGGCAAGAAGGACCAGCTCGTGCTCGACATGCAGCGCTTCCTGGCGCTCGCCGCAGCCGCGCCGGAGGCCGAGCAGGCCGCCGCGATCCTCAAGGCCGCCAAGCGCTGATACCGATTCGACATCCGTCGGAGAGGAAACGCGGCGTGGCGCTGCCGCCAGTGGGCCTATCGCAAGGCGCGCGAGCGAAGCGTAACGCAGCGTACTCCTCGTCCGTGAGGAGCGAGCGAGCGAAGCGTAACGCAGCGAGAGGTCCGCTGCCGGCTGCGCAGGGTGGAGGGGTGGGGGGCTTCACGCCGCGTGTGGCAGGACGAAGGCCGCGCCCGCGGCCGGGGGCGGGTGAGCGGCGCACGCGGGAGGCCGGGGGGCAGGCGTGCGCTGCGAGCGCGCCCCGCACACCCCATGCCCTGCCGGAGGCAGGGCGCTTCGTCCTGCCACCATGCGTACGCTCCACGGTCGACGTGGAAGTGGTATGAGTTCTCAGTGAGCGGCCGCGGACGGCCAGCGCGTTCTCAGAACGCGTTGCCGAAGCCGAAGTAGAGCTTGAACCCCGGCTCGCCGTCGCGGGCGTCGAAGGGGAAGGCCGCGTCCAGCCGAAGCAGTCCGACCGGCGTATCGGCGCGCAGCCCGAGGCCGAGGGCGGTCGCCAGCTCTCGTCCGAAGTCGGAGGGGCTGGCCCAGACGTTCCCCACGTCGACGAAGACCAGGCCGACGAGGTCCCAGGGAAGCGGTACCCGCAGCTCCTCGTTGAGTACGAACAGCGCTTCCCCTCCGACCGCTCGCGAGACGTCGCCGAGCGTCTCGGTCGGGCCCAGGCTCTCGTTCCCGTAACCGCGCACCGAGTACTCGCCGCCCGCGAAGAAGCGCACGTCGGGGATGAGCTCCTGCCCGGAGAACGGCCTGGCGAGGCCGACCCGGACCGACTGCGCCCAGGTGGCCTCGAGCGGACCCACGCGGAGCGGACGGTAGAGGTTGAACTGGCCGAACAGGCGCACGTACTCGAAGTCGCTTCCGGCGAAGGAACCGGAGCCGGAGAGGTCGACGCTCGCGAAGACCCCCTCGGACCCGCGCAACGGGTCGGACCGCGTGTCGACGACCAGCTGCGCTCCCAGGTACGGGTGCCGGACCCGAATGTCCAGCGGGAAGAACGGGTCGGGCTCGGTCTCGGTGAGGCGGCTGTCGCGGTAGGCGGCGTACGCGCGAACGCTGGCGTCGCGGCCCGCCGGATGCGTCACGCCGAGCGTCGAGTCGAGCGTGTCGTTCTGCAGGTAACCCGTGACCCGGCGGCGGCGCTCGGCGAACGCCTGGATGCCGACACGCGTGCCGAGCAGGTCGGGCACTCCGAGGTAGAGACGACCGCTCCGGTCGTCGTTCTCGTAGCGGGCGCGCATGCCCAGAGTCACGGCGCGCCCGAGCAGGTTGCGGTCGACCGCGTCCACCACCGCCGAGACGCCTTCCTCGGTCTCCCAGCGCACGCCGTAGCCGAGCGTGAAACGGGTCTGTTCCACCGTCCGGAAGGTGACGTCGGCGATTCCCCCAGGCTCCAGCGCGCTCTCCACCGCGACGCTCGAAAACACGCCGAGCCGCGCCAGTCGCGCTCGTGCGGCCGCGACGCCCTCCGCCCGATAGACGCCTCCCTCCTCGAGCCCGGCGAGCCTCTCGACGAGCGAGCGCCGCGTCGAACGCAGCGCGTCGAACGACACCGAGCCGAGGCGGTACGCCTCCCCCGGCTCGACGACCAGCGCGACCTCGACGGCGGGCTCCGCGGTGGGGGCCGCGGCGACGCGCGGGCGGACCGTCGCTCCGGCGAACCCCCGCGAGCGCAGGTCGCGCTCGACCGCGAGGGCGGCGAGCGCGATCCGGTCGGTGCGCGCCGAATCGCCGGCCGCCAGCGGCAGGAGGGGTCGCAGGCGGGCGACGTCGGCGACCGACAGGCCCTCGACGCCGACAGCCGCGACGACCGTGCGGGGGCCGGGTGCGAGGGTCACGGTGAGTACGCCGGTCGTCCCGTCCAGCGCGCGGCCGACGATCCGTCCCCCGGGATATCCGAGAACGCGCAACGACTCGAGGACGCGTGCGTCCGCGTCGCCCATCCCGGCGGCGAGCTCGGCGCGTTCGAGCAGGGTCGGGAAGCGGGACGCGACCAGCGCCTCGTCGGCAGCGTCGAGCCCGACGAAGCGCGGCGGCGCGAACCGGAAGCGCCTCCCCCCCTCGGTCCGGATCGTCACTTCGCGGGCGGCGGCGTCGGCGGCGCCCACGGCGATCTCGACCCGGGGGTCGAGGAAGCCCCTCGCTCGCAGGACGCGCACGGCCGCCTTGCGCATCTCCTCGATCGAAGGCGCCTCCCAGAACCCGGTGCGGTACAGCGATGTGACGAGCGCCCGACTTCCGGCGGGAATCTTCTCCCCCTCGAACCGGAAGCGCGCCCGCGGTCCCGGCTCGATGGCGACGACCAGATCGACGCGCCCGGCCCTGTCGTTCGAGGGCACCGTCTGGACGCGCACCTCGGCGTCCGGGTAGCCGGAGTCGCGCACCAGCGTCGCCACCTCGACCTCGATGTCGAACGCCGCTCCGTCGGGCAGCGGGTCGCCTCGACCGACGCCGATCGCGGCGCGCAGCGCCCGCGCGCGCACTCCTTCCGGAGGCGTGGCCCGGACCTTGGCGACGACAGGTCCGGACCCGGCCGCGCGACGCGGACCGCCGAACTCGAAGGTCTGCTGCAGCGTGGTGCCGGCCTCACCGCCGTCGGTCGTGAACACCTGTGCGGAGAGGCTGGGCGCGAGGTGGAGGCCGTGGAGGTCGAGCAGGTAGGTCTGCCGCTGTGCGTTGCGCAGGTCGAGCGAGAACGCGAAGGCCACGTTGGCCGAGAGGTCGCGGGTGAGGGTCAGCCTCGCGCCCGGGTCGGCCTCGCCGAAGATCAGCACCGGCCGCAACGAGACGCGTCCGAGGCCGAGCGACTCGGCCAGCTCCGATCCCAGACGCTCGCCGAAGTAGCCGGCGACGCCGGCCGCGAGCGCCTCTCCGGCGCCGACGGCGTCGCCTTCGGCGGGAGGGGCGCCGAGGACAAAGTTCCCGGCCCCGAGCCGGGCGACCGATGGGTCGGTGAGCGAACTCGTCGTCCTCAACTCGATGAGTGGGTCGGTGATCGGGTTGCCCGTGAAGGTGAACGACCCCGAGTCGATGCGCACGGTCTGGCCGTACGCGAACACCAGGCCGCCCGGACGCACGTCGACGCGCCCCAGGATCGTCGGGTTCCACGCCGTGCCGCCGATCTCCAGCGGTTCCCAGGAGAGGGCGAGGTCGGCCACGTTGTTCCGCACCTTGACGCCGTCGACGGTCGAGAGCACGACATCGAGGTCTACGGTGTCGAGCGCGCCCGACTCCGTGCCGGTAGTGGTGACCGGGGAGAGGATGCGGCGCACCACTTCCCGATCGATGTCGATGTCCCGCGTGAGCAGGGCTCTCCTGAGGACGACCTCGCCGTCCAGTTCTCCGCGACCGGCCGCCGGCACGGCGAGGCGCAGGTCGCCGTCGAGCACGGCGCTGACTCCGTAGTCGAGGCGGTAGCGCACGTCGCCGATCGTCACCCGTGCCGAGAGCGAGCCGTCACCGCTGCGCCGGCCGGTCACGCCCAGGAAGCCTCCGTTGAGCGCGGCCCGGCCCCGGCGCAGTTGCACCTCCCCGCCCCGGATCTCTCCCGCGAGCTCGACGCCGGACACCCGCGTCGCGTACGGCGCCGGCCAGAAGAACGAGGCCTCGGGACCGTAGAGCGAGAACGATCCGGAGACCTCCGCCGGGGGTCCCGCCGCGCTCGCGTCGAAACGAAGCTCGCCCTGGGCAACGCCGCCGGCGAGATACGGCTGGAGCATTCCCGCGTCGATGGTCCCGGCGATCTCCGCGGCGAGGTGCGTGACGATCGACGCCGGACCGTCCTCGCCGACCAGAAAGCGGCCCGCCAGCGTCGCCTCGCCTTCGAGGCCGACGTCGACGCCGTCGGTGGCGAACTCGACGGGGAGAAGCCTCGCCCGACGGTCGGAGAACCGGAGGCGAACCGGGGCGTCGGCGGCGACGGACCGGCCGCCGAGATCCGCCCGCAGCCCGGAGAGCGTCAGTTCGCCGACGGCCGAGGTCGGGTCGGCGAGATCGACGAGCAGTTCGGCCCGCACGTCGGCGCGCACGCGCTCCTCCCGGTCGGACAGGCCGAGCAGCGGCGCCAGGGTGCAGGTGTCGAGCCCAGGCGCCTCGACGGTGAGGCCGACTGGCCCGTCGGCAGCGACGACAGGAATGTCGGCGAGGGCGGGAGCGAGCGCGGGGACGGCACGCAGCGCGCCGAGCGGAACCGTCGCGGAGAGCGCCGCGCTCCCCGCCAAGGTGTCGACGCCGGGCACGTCGAGGACGAGGACGCCGCCGGCGAGGCGCGCCGTGACGTCCGCGGCCGCAATCTGCGGGAGCGGCCGCGTGACGTGGAGGGCCAGACGGGCGTCCGCGATCGGCAGGGCGATTGCGCCCTCGGCGCTGCCCGCGAAACGCGACTCGCCCAAGCCACCGGCGATGTGCGTCGCCTCGACGCGTGTGCCGTCGGTCGCCGCCTCGACGTGCAACGTATCCAGCGCCGGCGCCCCCGGCGAGACGCGCAGCGCCTCGCCGTCGAGCGTCAGCGTCGCCCGGTAGCTCTCCGGGGAGCCGGCCGCGTGGGCCGTCGCGGAGACCACGCCCTCGAGGTCGGGGCGCAGGATCCCGAGGCGCAGGCGTTCCGCGACGACCGTCGCCTCTCCCCGCCGGCGCAGCGGCTCGCCTGTGGCCGAGGCCGTGACGGACGTGCCGGACTCGGGCGTCCACACCGCCGACGCCGACACGAGTGGCGCGGAGAGCGGCCCGGTCGCTTTCGCATCCACCCGCATCGAGCCGACGAGCGGCACGGCCTCGGGCCGCTCCGGCACGAGGAGCGGCCAGCGCTCACGCAGGTCGGCGTACGCGGCGGAGAGATCGGCGTGGTCGAGCGCGAGCGCGCCCGACTCCAGGACGCCGTCGGCGAGCGCGACCAGCGATCGCGCGGAGACCGTGGCCTCCGCCCGCCGGACGCCCTCCAGATCCGGAAGCAGCGCCGCCGCCAGGTCCACGCGAACCGGTCGTGCTCCGTCCGGTACGCGCCTCAACGACGCGCTCGCGTCGAGAAGCCGCTCGCCGCCGGCGTTCCAGGCGATTCGCGCGCTGCCGTTCAGCAGGTTGGGATCGGCGACCGGGCCGGAGAGATCCGCGACCACGTCGATCGTCGTCCCTGCCGCGGAGGCGAGGGCGAGCGACCGGTCGCCGAGCCACGGCCGGAGCGCCTCGGCCGCGATGCCGCGCGCGTCGGCGTGACCGACGACCCACCCCTCGGGCAGCTCCGCCGAGACGCCGAGTCGAACGCTGCCGCCGGTCCCGAGCTCGGGCAGCGCGAGGGCGGGCTCGATCGTCGCCTGCACCGACGCCCTCAACGGGCCGCGCGGGCCGGCGACGCCGTCGGCCGTCGCGGTGAGCAGGAGGCCGGAGGCCTCCAGCCGCAAGGCATCGAGCGCGAACGCGGCGCCCGGCCTCCCCTTGCCGGACAGCTCGAGCTTCGCCTCGTGCCGCTCGCCTCCCGTGCGGACGACGGCGACCTCCTCGGCAGCGATGTCGGCGTCGAACATCCCACCGAGGTACGACCCGTCCACCCGCACTCCGGCGAGCGACCACGTCGAGATCCACCTCGCCGCGCTGGGGGGCACCGTTCCGTTGACGATTCCGCCGCCGCGGATGCGCAGGGAGCGCACCTCAAAGTCGCGTCCAGGCGGACCGGCTCGGCGCCCTTCCGGGAGAGGGGGTAACGCGGCGCCGAGATCGATCCTCGGGCGATCGACCTCGATCACGCGGAACACCACGACCGGACCGCGCAGCGTCGAGACATCGGCCTCGACGTGCAGCCGCTCGACGGTCAGGAACGGTGCGCTGCCGGGGACGGCGACCGAGAGGCGCGAGATGGCGAGCATGCCGCGGCGCAGGTCGAGGTCGAAGTCGTTCGCCCCGACCGAGACGCCGAGATCCTCTCGCGCGGCCCGATCGGCGCTCGCGATCAGCGTCCGACGAACCCCGGCGACCCGCAACGAGAGCAGCGCGGAGATCGCGAGGAGGGCGGCGAGGACGACCGCGCAGCCGGCGACAACCAGGGTGACTTTCACCCACCTGCCTGTCGCGTTCCCGGCTTCTCCCACCCGCTCTTCCACGATCACAGTCTAGAGGAGGCGCTTCGACGCGCGGCCCGGCCGAACCGGGCGATCCCGCGAGCGGCGCTCGCGCTGCCCCCGTTCGGGTCGAGCTTCGGAGCCACGCCCGCTCCGAGCGCGCGACAGCGCGTCACGGCATTCGGATGAGCTGGATGTCCGGGCAGGCAAAACCGGTCTTGGCCGGCGTGAGGCTGAAGGACCCGGCCTGGGACGGGCAGAACCCCTTGAAGCCGAACTCGCTGCCCGCGGGCTGCGGCGGCATCCATGCCTCGTAGGGCAGCGTCGCGACGATCCGATACGCCACACCAAGTTCGAGCCCGACGATCGAGAAGCGGCACCCCTGCTGCCAGTTGGTCGCGTTGACCGGCACCGGGTGGACCGGGGCCGGTCCCGACAGTTTCGCCGCAGCGGGGGGCGGGTTCACCGGCATGGCGCGGACGGTCGCAGCGCGACACGCCGCGGACACGCAGTTCGCGTTCGTGCACGAGCCCGGCTGATCGCCACCGGCAGCCGGCCAGCCGCCGATCGGCAAGCGGACGACCCCCGACACGCGTGGGATCTGCATCGCCCCCGCCGCTTTCTCCTGCGTTGCCCTGGCGGCCGAAGGCGGCGCGGCCGGCGGGTTCTCTGCGGCTGCGCAGACGGCGGCGACCAGGACGCACGCGACCAGGGCGCAAATCCGGCGTCCGTTCGATTCGGGACTGGGCATGGGATCTCCTCCTGGGACGTCCGCCAGCCGCTCGCGGCCGCCTCCACACGTGTCAACGCATGGGCGGGAAGAACCGCACGGTCAGGCCCGCACCAACGACCAGGCCGGGTCACCGGAGGCCGCGACGCCGCCGGCGCGCTCCCTCGCCTCCCTCACGGAGAACCGGGGAAGCGCGGACGACCGGCAGTCCTACCGCTTCCAGTCGTCGAGCGGAACCGAAGGACCCCACCCCTCCCCGACCTTCGCGGCCACCGCCAGGTCCCAGTCGATCCCGCCCGGCGTGTAGCGCGGCACGCGGTGGAAGAGGAACGCGCCGTCGGAGGTCGGCGCGGCCTCGAGCAGCGGACGACGCTGCTCCCCGGGCAGGCGCACCGCCTGCACGACGCCGTTCGCGAAAAGCAACTGGCGCTCGGCGCGGCAGAAGTAGAGCTGCGTGTTCGGACCGACGCGCGGCGACCACTCCGATCCGGCCGTGTTGATGCGCGGCTCGAGCATCTGCCCCTCGGCGCCCGGCATCGCGAGCCACAAGTTGGAGTCCGCCGCCCCGAACGTCGTCCACACCAGCGCGCCGCCGTCCTTGCCGAAGCGCTGCGCGTCTCCCGCGTCCTTCTCGCCGGTCTCCGCGACTGGCTCGAGGGAACCCCAGGGCGCCCGTGCGTCCGGTCGTTTCGACGCCGCCAGGCGCACCGAGCCGTCGGGGCGTCGCACCTCGACCAGGCACGACGTTTCGTCGTCGCTGACCCAGGAGAGTGTCGCGCTGGCCTCGACGTCCAGACCCGGCAACTCGACCGGCGTCGGCGCGCTCCATCCCCCCGACCCGAGCTCGGTCCGGTACGGACGCGTTCCGCCGATCGCCCACGGCGCGAGCGCTCCGGAACCGTCTCGCATTCCCGCGCGCTCGGCGCCGCGCGGCGGCGCGTCCTCGCCGGAGACGGCGGGGAGCAGGCCGGCGCTGAAATACACCACCGTCCCGTCGCGCAGCGGCAGCGGCGTCCGCTCCAGTCCGGAGGAGTTGACCCGCAGCGGGTCGCGCCGCGAGGCGACGCCTTCCGGAAGGGCCTCGAGCGCCTTGGGCAGGTACTGTACGGCGTAGTCGTGGAAGTCGTAGAGGGCGATCGCCTCCACCTGCAGGAGCTTGGTTCCGGTGAGAGTCGAGGTGCCCGCGAGGGGGATCACCGCGACCTCCTGGCCGGCCCTGAAGGCGCCCAGGTCGGTCGGAAGCATGTCCTTGACGCACACGGTCTCGGGAGTGACCTTGACGCGCACCTGGAGATCCTTCTCCATCGCCGGAAGCAATCGACCTTCCCGCCGCATCACCGATTCGAGCGTGGCCGGCACCCCCGCCCTGATCTCCACCTCGCGGGTCCCCGAGCCGTCACCGGTGTCGCGGATCGCGGTGATCCGCCCGAACACCTGGCTGTCGGGCTGGGGCACCGGCCCGCCAGGGTCCTGAAAACCACACCCGGCAAGCGCGGCCAGGGCGAACGGGACTGCGAGCGAGGCGACGGGGCGGAATCGGTCGGTCACGGGGCCTCCACGAGCGCACATGATACCCCCCGGCCGTCGATTCGACGGGATCAGCTCGCGCGAGCCCGGTCGTCGCGGTGGAGGGCGAAGAGGACGGCGTCGCGGTAGGCGCCGCGCTTGAAGTAGCGCCCCGGGATGCGGCCGACCTCGCGGTAGCCGGCGGAGACGAGCATGCGTAGCGACGCCGGGTTGTCCGCCATCGCCTCCGCCAGCAACAGGCGGAGGCCGAGCGCCTCGAAGGCGTATCGAGTGCGAACCGAGATCGCGTCGGAAGCGAGTCCCTGCCCCCACCTCTCGCGGGAGCCGATCACGATGCCGGAGGTGGCCGCGCCGTGCCGCCATTCGATTCGGTAGAAGCCGGTCAGCCCGACGTGCTCCCCGTTCAGTGTTTCGACCGCGAAGGTGATCTCCGTCGGCGTACCCGCCGGATCGGTGCGCAGCGCCTGCTCGAAGAACGCCTCCTCGGCAAGCCGCCCGATCGGCAGGTCACCGACCAGGGTTCGCTCGGTGATCTCCGGGTCGTTGAACCAGCGCAGCGCGTTCTCCAGGTGCGCCGCGCGGTCGAGCGGCACCAATCGGACCTTGACACCTTGCCAGCCGTAGCTCACGTCTTCCCTCCCGTCGTCCTCGCGGAACGCCGTGGCTGATCCTACGAAAGCTCCGCCGCGCGGTTTCCGCACGCTCAGAGAGCGGTCACCAGCGACACCCCCGCAGCAGCGCCGGCCAGCCTCGCGAGCGAGTCTCGAGCCTGCGCCGAGGTGACAACGTCCTCCGGCAGGTACGCGACCAGCCACGCTCGCCGCGTCGCGGCGGTCACCTTGACCCGCTCGCTGTCGGTGATCGGCGTACCGAAAGGGCCCCCGGCATCCTCGAGCAGTGGCTTGCCCTCGAGGTCGAACGGGCCGCGCATCGAGAGCATCGACTCGCCGGCGCGTCCCGCCCTGAGCGTGAACGGCGGGGCGACCCTGGCCGCGTCCACCACGCACGCCGGCACGGCCAACTCGACCGACAGCGCGTTGTTCACGTCCACGAGCGGGTGGATCGCGGGGAGGGGCTCCCCCTTGAGCACGCGCCGGAGCAGCGCCTCCGAAGAGGGCCGATAGCGGGTGGGATCGCAGCCGGCGCGCCGGAACAACCGGCGCACCGCCGCCGCCGCCGGGTGCTCGGCGAGGCGGTCCAGGGAGAGCGCGCTCCTCGCGCCCCGCTCCGCCGCCGCGCGCAGGGCTCTCGTGACCGCCGGATCCTCCGTCTCACACGCGAGATCGGCCCACCACAACGACCAGCCGTCGAGGGCGGCCGCGACGACGGGCGGGAACACGGGCGCCTCGTTCATTGGCCGATTATCGCGTACCTCGGGAGTGGGCGAGCCGCGATCCGGGGACCCGAAACCGACCGGCGTCGGCGACGGAACGGGCGCGCGCCCAGCTGAACGTGACCCGCGTCACCGCACCGGCGCACCCCGAAGTTCAGCATCGAATGGGGTTCTGTCCTTCCCCGGGGGTGTTCCATGGCGAGGTGGGCGGCGACTCTGGTCCTGATCCTCGTGTTCGCCGGCACGGCGGCGGCGGAAGGTGTCCTTGCCGGCGCGGTCCGGGGTCGCCCGGCGGTCGCTCCGGACGGGGCGAGCGCAGCCGAAGTCGTCGCGCTCTCTCCCGGGCTGGCCGCGACCTTGCGCGCCGTCGCTCCCGAGTCGAGCGTCCGGATCGACCTGTGGCCGATCGCGCCCGGACGGCGCGCCGAGGTGACGCTGACCAGACACGAGGTGATCGCGCCCGACGCCAGGATCTTCGAGGTCCACGGCCATGAACTGCGCGAGGTCGCGCGCCCCGAAATGGCCTTCCTGTGGGGCCCCGCCGCCACGCCCGAGGGCACTCAGGTCCTGGTCGCCGTGACGCGCGAGGGACTGGCCTTCGCGCTGGCGATCGCGCCGGAGGGCGTGTTCCGGCTGGAGGACGTCGGCGGCGGCGAACACCTGGTCGCCGAGTCGAGGGCCTTCCTCCCGCCGGGAACGCCCGAGCCGCAGATCTCGTGCGGCCAGGAGTCGCTGCCCTTCTCCGTACCGCGCGCGGCGGAGACCGCCGAGGCGCCGGTCGAGGTGCTCGCCGCCACGCACACCGCGACGATCGCCGTGGACACCGACAACGAGCTCCTGTCGCTCAAGTTCAGCAATAACACGACCACGGCGGCGACCTACGTGGCCAGCCTGATCGCGGCGATGAACGTGATGTACGAGCGCGACCTGTCGGTTCGCTTGCTCCAGGGCACGACCTACCTGCGCACCAGCCCGGACCCCTACACCGCGACCGGCTCGCCGGCGAACGTCGCCCAGCTCGACGAGTTCGGCGACTACTGGGCGGCGAACTACGGCTCGGTGCCGCGGGCGCTGGCGATGATGCTGTCCGGCAAGTCCTCGTCGGCCAACTCGGCGTCGGGGATCGCCTGGGTGTCGCCGCTGCCCCTGTGCAGCACCTCGGTCGGCTACAGCTTCAACCAGGTCTTCCGCAGCGACTACCTGACCGGCGACGCGCTGGTCGTCGGCCACGAGCTGGGGCACAACTTCGGCTCGCCGCACACCCACTGCTACTCCCCGCCGATCGACCAGTGCTACGCAAGCGAGTCGGGGTGCTACAGCGGCGCGACCACGTGCCCGGCGCCGGCCACGATCAACGGCGTGCCCAACGTGCGCGGCACGCTCATGAGCTACTGCCACCTGCTCTCCGGATGCAGCCACTCGCTGGTGTTCCACCCGACCAGCGTCGCCCTGATCACGCCGAACATCACCTCGCGGATCGGCGTGTGCATCAACCCACTGGTGGTGGCGCCGACCGTGAACGGCACGGAACCCTCGTGGGGGCCGATCGGCGGCGGCAGCCGGGTCGCCGTGACCGGGACCAACTTCCAACCCGGCGCGACGGTGTCGCTCGGCGGCGCCGCGGCGATCGGTGTGACGTGGGTGTCGCCGACGCGCCTCACCGCGTGGGCGCCGGCGCACGCGGCCGGCGCGGTCACCGTGACCGTGACCAACCCCGACGCCGCGAGCGGCTCGCTCGCCGCCGGCTACACCTACCTGACGGTGTCGCCGATCGGCATGAACGTGGACGTCAAGAACCTCGGCGGCTCCAACCTCAACGGCGTGTTCGAGCCCGGGGAGACCGTGCTCGCCGCCCCGTCCTGGCACAACCAGGGCGGCGGCGCCGTTTCCTACACCGGCGCGGCGTCGTCGTTCGGCGGCGCGAGCGGCGCGACCTACACGCTCGCCGACGCCTCGGCGGACTACGGCACGATCGTCTCCGCCGCGATGAACAACTGCGACTCGACGACCGGCAATTGTTTCGCCTTCGGCGTGTCGGCGCCGGCGGCGCGCCCCACGACGCACTGGGACGCGACGTTCACCGAGACGCCGTCGTCGGGACCGGCCAAGACGTGGAAGCTCCACATCGGAAACAGCTTCTCCGATGTCACTTCGTCGTCGCCGTTCTACCGGTACATCGAGACGCTGCTCCACACCGGCGTCACCGCCGGCTGCACTTCAACGACCTACTGCCCGGCCTCGACCGTGACGCGCTGGCAGATGGCGGTCTTCATCGCGAAGGCGATGGCGGGCAGCGACGCCAACGTCCCCAGCTCCGGGACGGTGACAGGTCTCGGAAGCTACAACTGCGTCTCCGGTGGGCAGTCGCTATTCGCCGACGTCCCGCCCACCGACGCGGGGTGCAAGTCGATCCACTTCGTGGCCGCCCAGGGGGTCACCTCCGGGTGCGGCGGCGGCAACTACTGTCCGACCTCGACGGTGAGCCGCTGGCAGATGGCGGTGTTCGTGGCCAAGGGGATGGTCGGCCCCGGCGGCGCCGTGCCGGCAACCTACACCGACCCCACCACCGGGCGCGGCTACTCGTGCAACATCTCCTCTCCGGCGCTTTACTTCACGGACATGCCGGCGGCCGACGCAGCGTGCCCGCACGCTCACTACCTGTGGGCCAGGGACGTCGTCGCGGGGTGCAGCGTCTCGCCGCCGCAGTATTGCCCGGCGTCCGCCGTCACCCGTGATGCGATGGCGGTGTACCTGACGAAGGGGTTCGCGCTGCAGTTGTACGGGCCGTGAACGGGCGCGGCCCGGGCCGCGTCCACGTGCGGCACTCGTGTGCTAGCGTTGTCGTGTCAGGGCGCGGACCCGGTGCGTCTTCTCCGGCTCCGGCCGCGGGTGCGACCGCCGAGGGAGACGCTGCACGAGCCAACGCGCCCGGGGAGAGGTGCACGCTGATGAGAGCCCTGACCGTACCGCTCGCCATCGGAGTGCTGTGCGCCGCTGTCACGGTGACGGCACAGCTCCCTTCGCCGCCGGAGGGGGTCGCGCTCGCGGAGGAGAACCTGCCGCCACCAGTCGTGCTCGTGCTCGATCCCCAGCCGCAGTGGTTTCGCATCCCGGCCCCTCCATCCGCGGCCGAGAGAGACACACCATTGGCGGCGACGATCACAGTGAACTTCCTTCCAGCAGGCTCTCGCGACCCGCAAAGCGAGCTCTGCTACACGTGGCCTGCGGCGGCCCAGACGGCGATGAACTACGCCGCCTCGATCTGGGCAACCCTGGTCAACTCGAACGTGCCGATCGTGATCAACGCGTGCTGGGCGGATCTCGAACTCGGAATCCTCGGCTACAGCGGCGCCGCCGCTTTCTACAGGAACTTCACTGGAGCGCCGGTTGCGGATACCTGGTACCCGGTGTCGCTCGCCAACGCGCGGTACGGCTCGGACCTTGACCCGGCGAATCCGGACATTCGCATCTCGTACAACAAGTACTACTACGAAAACGGAACCCTCTACCTCGGGACCGACGGCAACCCGGGCGACGGGCAATTGGATTTCGTGACCATTGTGCTCCACGAGATCACCCACGGTCTCGGCTTTCTGGGTTCGATGGACGTCCAGGGCTCCCTGGGCAGCTGGGGAGGGGGCACGCCCTACCCGATTGCCTATGACCGCTTCGGCGAGGACCTCAACGGAGACGATCTGATCGACACGGCGGTATTCCCGAACCCATCGGCCGAATTGGCTGACGCGCTGACATCCGAGGCCGTTTACTTCAACGGCGTCTACGCCGACGCCGCCAACGGCGGGCAGCGGGTGAAGCTCTTCGCGCCAGCGACCTGGAGCGGCGGTTCGAGCTTCTCGCACCTCGACGAGATCTTCAACGGCACCCCGCACGCCCTCATGACCTACTCGATCCCGATGGACGAGGCGATCCACAGCCCGGGCACGATCACAATGGGCCTGCTGTGGGACGTCGGCTGGACGCTCCTCACCCACCCGCTGACGGTCGTCAAAGCGGGGAGCGGCAGCGGCACCGTGACCTCGTCGCCGGCCGGGATCGACTGCGGCTCGGACTGCGCCGAGAGCTTCAACTGGGGCACCGTCGTGACCCTCACCGCCGCCGCCTCGGGGGGCAGCACCTTCGCGGGGTGGTCCGGCGCGGGGTGCTCCGGCACGGGGACCTGCCAGGTGACGATGGACGCGGCGAGAACCGTCACCGCGACGTTCACCGGGTCGCAGCCGACGCTGACCGTGGTCAAGGAGGGCTCGGGCTCGGGCACCGTGACCTCCAGCCCGCCCGGGATCGACTGCGGCGCCACCTGTTCCGCGTCGTTCACGCTCAACACCGTGGTCACCCTCACCGCCGTCGCCTCAGCCGGCAGCACGTTTGCCGGGTGGTCGGGCTCCGGCTGCTCCGGCACCGGCACCTGCGTGGTGACCATGGACGCCTCGAAGAGCGTCACCGCGACGTTCACGGGCAATCAGTACACGCTGACGGTGACCAAGCTCGGCACCGGCACGGGGACGGTGACGTCGAACCCGGCCGGGATCGACTGCGGCGCCACCTGCTCGGCGCCGTTCGCCTACAACACCGTCGTCACGCTTTCCGCCGTGGCTTCCGCCGGCAGCACCTTCGCCGGGTGGTCAGGCTCCGGCTGCTCCGGCACCGGCACCTGCGTCGTGACCATGGACGCGGCGAAGAGCGTCTCCGCCACCTTCACGGCGACGACGCACGCGCTCACCGTGCTCAAGCCCGGCACCGGCCAGGGAACGGTGACCTCGAATCCGCCCGGCATCAGCTGCGGCGCCACCTGCGTCGCGCAGTTCGCGCACGGCACGGTGGTCACGCTCTCCGCCGTCGCCGCGACGGGGAGCATCTTCGCGGGATGGTCGGGTTCCGGCTGCTCCGGCACCGGCACCTGCGTCGTCACCATGGACGCCGCCAAGACCGTCACGGCGACCTTCAACGCCATCCAGTACACGCTGGCCGTGACCAGGCTCGGCGCGGGCTCCGGCGTCGTGACGTCCAATCCGGCGGGGATCAGCTGCGGCGCCACGTGCTCGGCGCCGTTCAACTACAACACCGTGGTCACGCTCGCCGCCGCGGCGGCGACCGGCAGCACCTTCGCGGGGTGGACCGGCTCGGGGTGCTCGGGCACCGGCACCTGTCAGGTGACGATGACCGAGGCGAGGAGCGTCACCGCCACGTTCCAGCTCAATCAGTACGCGCTGACGGTGAGCAAGGACGGCGCCGGCTCGGGCACCGTGACGTCGAGCCCCGCCGGGATCGACTGCGGCGCGGCGTGCTCGGCGCCGTTCGCCTACGGCACGGCGGTGACGCTCACCGCCACCGCCGGGCCGGGCAGCAGCTTCTACGGGTGGTCCGGCTCGGGTTGCACCGGCGCCGGCGCCTGTGAGGTGATCGTGGACGCGGCCACGTCGGTGACCGCGACGTTCGGCACCGGCCTCGTCCCGCTGCTGCCGCTCGTCGACGTGGTCGCCGGCGCGCAGGCCGACGGCAACCAGGTGCTGGAACCCGGCGAGAGCGCGGTGCTGTCGCCGCGCTGGAGCAACCCGACGCCGTCGGCGATCGCCGCGACGGGCGCGGTGACCGGCTTCAACGGACCGGCCGGGGCGACCTACGACGCGCCGGACGCGGCCTCCGACTACGGCACCGTCGCCTCGGCCGCCCAGGCCGACCCGTACGGCGCGACCGGCAACGCGTACCAGCTCGCCGTCTCCGACCCGGCCACGCGCCCCGCGCTGCACTGGGACACGACGATCACGGAGACGCTCTCGACCGGCGAGACGAAGACCTGGACGCTGCACGTCGGGGACTCGTTCACCGACGTGCCGCGCTCGTTCTGGGTGTACCGCTACATCGAGACGCTGCTCCACTCCGGGATCACCGCCGGGTGCGGCGGGACGGTGTACTGCCCCGCCGCGTCGCTGAGCCGCTGGCAGATGGCCGTCTTCCTCGCCAAGGCCCTGACCGACAACGACGTCCCCTCCTCCGGCACCGTCCCGGGGCTCGGCTCCTACCTGTGCGCCCCGGGCGGAGCCTCGCTCTTCCTCGACGTCCCCCCCACCGATCCCGGCTGCCCGCACGTTCACTACATCGCCGCGCAGGGGATCACCGCCGGCTGCGGCGGCGGCAACTACTGCCCCTCCACCACCCTCACCCGCTGGCAGATGGGCGTCTTCCTCGCCAAGGCCGTCGGCCCCAGCCCTCTCCCCACCTCCGGCACCGTCCCGGGACTGGGCGACTACACCTGCGCGTCCGGCGGACTCTCCGTCTTCGCCGACGTCCCCCCCACCGACGCCGCCTGCGCCCACATCCACTACATCGCCGCCGAGGGCATCACCGCCGGGTGCGGCGGCGGCAACTACTGTCCGTCCTCCCCGCTCACCCGCGACCAGATGGCCGTCTTCCTCAGCAAGGCCTTCGACCTCTCCCTCTACGGTCCGTGACGGCGTGGCACTGGCTGGGAGCGGCCGCTGCCGTCGCGGCGAGCGGGTGGATCCTGGACCGGGGGCTGCTCGCGGCCGAGCGGCGCGGGTGGATCTTCTACCGGAAACGCCGCGCCAGCCCGGGCACCGCCGCGAGCGCGGCGCTCGAGGTTCACGCGCTGCTCGAGCCCTGGCGGCGGCACGAAGCCGAGGAGCGGCGGGCGGTCAGGCACGAGGACGACGGTCAGGGCGAGCCGCCTCCGAGGTCGAGGTGAGCCGACTCTACCCCGGCATCCGGAACGTGCCGTCGAGGCGCGCGAGCATCGCCTCCAGTCGGGATTCGAGCGCCTCGAGCGCCTCCTCGAACCCGCGGTCGTCCAGCTCACCCGCCTCGCGCCTGCGCTCGATGGCGGCGCGCTCCCGTTCGTACCAGCGGTCGGGGTCGAAGTTGTACGTCACCGCCTCGCGCCTCGCGTTCGCGACGACAGCCGGCGGACGCGGATCACCGCCGTGTTGATCACGCGGTCGTGGGGCATGCGCCGGTTCGGGTCGTGCCACAGGTCGAGGAACGCCAGGCCGAACGAGCCCGGGATGTGCAGGTATCCGGCGAACCGCTCGCCGGCCTCGAGCACCGACAGCCTGCGGCCGTCGAGCCTCACCACCCTGATCCCGGCCAGTCTCTTGCCGAGCGTGCGGCCGCCCCAGGCCGTCAGCAGCGTGAAGTACGCCCCCATCGCGCCGTACAGGGCGAGCGCCCGCAGCGCCTTCGGAATCAGGTGTCCGACGTCCACCTTGACGGTCCTGGGTCTCAACTCGGGCTCGCCGAAATCGCCGAGGTCGAGCGCGAAGAGGAAGTCGTACCCCTCGCGGATGAGCAGATCGGCCGCATCTCCCGTCCGGCCCTCGTCGATCAGCGCAACCGCGGCCGCCGGCAGCCCCTCCGCGCGGTGGCGGGCGAGCAGCGGCAGGGCGTCGACGAGCGCGGCGCGGTACGACGCCTCGTCGCCGCCCCGCGACACGATCCGCTCCAGAGCGGCGAGGGCGGCGGGCTCGGTCACGCGCAGCGTCATCCACGCCGCGCCGACGGCCAGCGCGACCGAGGGAACGAACATCAGCACAACGTCGATCGCGGCCGCCGCCAGCCGGCGCACAGGGGAGGCCAATTCGGCCCCGCGCAGCGCTGTCGCGAGTTGAAACGGGGCGTCGTCGAGCGTCCGGGTCGCCATTCTACGACGGTACCACGGAAGCGGCCCGACACTCCCACCCAACGCATGTCCCCTACCCGGTCCAGTCGTCGTGAACATGGCGAAGGGGAGGACGTCATGATCACAGCAGCCTCGAGAATCGCCTCGTTCACCGCGCTCGCGGCGTTCGGCCTCGCATCGGGCGCGGCGGCTCAAGTCGACCCGCAAGCGCTGCAGGGCGCCCGCCTGTCGGCGCAGAAGGCCGTCGCATCGCCGTTCAAAGAGCACAGAGCGGTGAAGAACCACGCGGCCGCCGCCGTCCACCTGCCGTCCAGGTCGCTGTGGGCCTCGATCATGCACGTGCCCGGCGCGGACTCGAATGCGGAGGCGGGGCTGCGGACGGCGCCGCTCTCGGTCGGCGCCAGGATCCCGGGCGCCCGGGTCAGAGCGACGCTGAACGTCACGTCGCACGTCGGCCAGAGCACAGTTGCCTACATCCAGGCGTTCGAGGAAGGCAGCGCGACTCCCGTGGCGTGGAAACCGAGCAGCGTCATCCACCAGACCGGGCCGGTCACGATCACCACCGACCCGTTCGAGCTGAAGGCCAACACGAAGTACGAGGCGAGAGTGATGCTGAAGGCGTCGACGAACCACGGCAACGGGAACCTCTTGTTCGGCGCGGCCGCCCAGGTCAATGACATCAAGTGGGAGTTCTGAACGCGCCGGCTTGCACCGCCGGAAGCGGAGCAGCACGTGCATACAGGGAGAAGGAGCCGGCGCCGGGTGTCCCCGGCGCCGGCCCGCTGTTCCGGTGGAATCCGGCGCTACGGGACGACCTCGACGCGCGTGACGGCGCCCGCGGCGTTGACGACGACCTTCAGCCTGACCGTGCCGTCGCCGCCGAGGCAGCGGCCCAGCGCGGCGAGCCCCGCCTCGACCACCGGCCGTGCCGACGCCGAACTCAGTGGACCCGAGCCTTCCAGTTTCCCGATCGTCGCGCGGCCGGAAGCCACCTTGAGCGTCAGGGTGAGCACCGTCTCGCCCGACGCCGCGGGCAGGCTCCACGCCCGCACCGCGGTCTCCAGGCAGCTCGCCTCGTCGGCCTCGCGGCGGTCGCGCACCTCGTTGCCCGCCGGGCGCTGAGTCTCGCCCTCGGACTTCGCGGCGTCGCGCGAACCGAGCGTCACCTCCTCGGCGAACACACCACGCGAGACCTGGTGCGTCCCGGGGACGGCGATCGGCGCCGCCGCCAGTTTCGCCTGCGCGACGCCGCCCACCGCCAGGTCGCTGACCCCCTCCGGCAGCGGCAACGGCTGTTGCACCGACTCGCCGGGGCGGCCGTCTCCGCGCACCCGGGTATCGACCGCGACGAACGAAGTGAACTCCGTGAGCAGGTTGTAGGCGAGACCGAGCCTGGTGACCTCGGCCGCGCGCGCCGGATCGCGGTCGAGACTGTAGTCGTCGCCGACCTCGGCGATGCGCCGGCGCGCCCACAGGTAACGCAGCGCCTCGCCCTCCGCCGCCGTCCCGGACGACACCTCGAACGCCCTGCGAAAGGCGCCGCTCGCGCCCCGGCCGCGCAGCACGATGCGCCCCGAAGCCGTCCCGCGCCACTTCCCGACCACCACCACCGGCCGCTCGACGAGCAGGTCCGGCAGGTTCGCCGGCTCGACGTCGTAGGCGTCGAACCCGTCGAAGGCGAGGCTCAGCCCGGCGAGCACCGGCGTCGCGATGGTGCGGCGGAAGCGCTCGGCCTGGGCGGCGGCATGCTCCGGCTTGGCGACGACGAACGGCTCGCCCATGCCGGCGCGCGCCATCCCCTCGATGAGCATGCGGTTGACCGAGGTGCCGATGCCGAAGGCGAACAGGTTGGCGCGGTCGAGGTTGTCGCGGATCAGCGCGAACGCCTCCTTCTCGACGCTGACGTAGCCGTCGGTGATCACCGCGATGGTGCGCGACACGCCGTCCTCGCGCGGCAGGGCGAGCGCCCGGCGCAGCGCCGGCACCAGTTCGGTGCCGCCGCCGCCGCGCTGGCGGTCGATGACGTCGAGCGCGCGGCGGATGTTGGTCTCGCTGGCCGGCAGCGAGCGGTCGGCGAGCGTCGACGAGCTGCCGGCGAAGAGCAACACGTTGAAGGTGTCGGTGGGCCGGAGCGAGCCGATCAGGTCGCGCAGGAGCGTCTTCGACACCTCGAGCGGGAAGCCGTGCATCGAACCGGAGATGTCGACGACGAACACGTACTCGCGGGGCGGGATCTCCTCGAGCGCCGGGCGCGCCGCCGGCTGGGCGGTGAGCAGGAAGAAGTTCTCGTCGCGGCCGCGCAGGAGCAGCAGCCCGGCCTCGATCCGGCCGCCGGCGAGCTGGTAGCGCAGCACCACGTCGCGGTTGCCGCCCGCCGACTCGCCGCGGGCGAGCCGGACGCGGGCCACGGCGCGGCCCTGCCACGTCACCTCGGTGCGGTGCGACGGGCAGGAAACGCGGACGATCGGCAGCCCGGCGGCGATCGTCGCGGCGAAGTCGAAGGCGTACGCCGGCGCCTGCCCCTGGTGCTGGTACGGCGACTCGACCCAGCGTTCCGTGTCGGGGGCGCCCGCCGCCGGGCGGTTGGAGTAGCGCGGCCCGACCACGGTCGGGTAGACGAACTCGTAAACGCCCTCGTCCGGGACGACCAGCTCCGTGTAGCGCAACTCGACCTTCACCTCGTCGCCGGGAAGGATGTTGGCGACGTTCATCTGGAACACGTTGGGGCGTTGCTGCTCGAGCAGCGAGGCGGTGCGGCCCTCGGCGCGAGCCTGCTCGTAGACGGCTCTCGCCTGCCCCCGTTCCTTGACCACCGCCTCGATAACGCGGTCGCCGACGCTCATGCGCAGGCCGTGCACCGCGGCCCGGGTCGAGGCCGGGAACACGTAGATCGCCTCGATCGGACGGCGCCCGTCGTTCCGGTATACCTGAGTGACGGTGGCGTCGGCGATCGGTCCCGCGATGCGCACCTCGGCGCCGGTGGACTTCAACGGCAGCCGGTCGACCCCGGGATCTCCACCCGGGATGAAGAAGTACGGCGACAGCGTGCGGTCGTCGCCGGTGAACTCGACCGGCTGGCCAATCGCGTGCGGCACGACTCCCAGCGCTCCCAAGACGACGGCGAGGGACCAGGCCCGCACTCTTCTGATCAGTGTCCACGGTGTCTGGCGGTTCATGACGATCTCCCTTCCGCGGGTTGAGACCGGCGCGATCGTCCCCGGTTCCCGCCCCCGCTTCATCCCTTGGACGCCCGATCTCCCCAGCCCGAAACCTCAGGAGCAATGCGTCACATGGTACCTCTTCTTGACAATTACCTTGTTAGACACTATAGTAACGACCATGGAGAGCGACTTCGCGGCCAACTGGACGACCCAGCTGCGCAAGGGCCTGCTCGAGCTATGCGTGCTCAACATTTTGCGCGACAGGCGTTTGTACGGCTACGACATCGTCAAGCGCCTGGGGAGCCTGGACGGTCTGATGATCAGCGAGGGCACCGTCTACCCGCTGCTCAACCGACTCAAGCGCGAAAACTTCGTGACCACGACCATCGAGGAGTCTCCCGACGGGCCGGCGCGCAAATACTACGAGCTGACCGCCGCCGGGCGCCGGCAGCTGGAGTGGATGAACGCGGCATGGACGGCGCTGGTCGGAGCCGTTCGCGGCCTGCAGGAGGGATCGACGTCATGAGCGCCACACTGACACTCGAAGCGCAGCAGCGGCTCGATCGGTACTTGCAGGAGGTCCGTCTGCTCCTCCAGGGCGCCTCCGGCGTCGACGCGGGCGAGGTCGAACGCGACATCCGCGAGCACATCGAGACCGAGCTGGAGGGGAGAACCTCGCCGGTCTCTCGCGAGGAGCTCGAGAACGTCCTGCGCAGGCTGGGAAGCCCGGGCGGATGGGTGGACGAGAGCGAGGTGCCCCCGTGGCGGCGCGCCCTCGCCCGGCTCTACCTCGGCGAGGACTGGCGGCTCGCCTATCTGTGCCTCGGCACGACGGTCGCCGGCGCGTTCTTCATGCTCGCCGGCTCGGCGATCGCGCTCGTGCTCTTCGGCGCGGGGTTCCTGCTCGCTCGGGCTGCGGTCTCCCTGGCCGACGAGCGCGGCGAGAAGCTCGGGGCCCGCCGCATCCTGGTGCTCACACCGATCGCCGTGGTCGTGCTGCCCGCGCTGCTCGTGATCCTGGCCGGGCCGCTCGTGCCGGTCGCGCAGGTCGGCTATGACGAGGGGTGGTTCGGTTCGCTCGGCGTCGGGCCGCCGGCGGTGGACGAGGCGGGCCGCGAGGCCTCGCTTCGAGTGGCCCTGATCGGCGCCGGGCTGGGCGTGTGGTGGCTCGCTCTGGCCGCGCTCTGGAGCGTCGCGCAACGGGCACTCGAATGGCTCACACGCCCACTGTTCCTGCCACGCCGGGCGCACAGGAGTTGGCTGCTGGTCGCAGGCGCGGCCCTGACCGCGGCGGGAGCGGCCATCCTCGCCTTCCTCGCCGAGGGCCGCGTCGCGCTGTAGCGTGCCGTGAGCGCTCCGTCACAGCCAGCTCTCGATCGAAACCGTCCCTGAAGCGAGTCTCTCGGCCAGTTTCTCGTGTCTGACGGATGAAGGCGGTGCGGGACGCTCGTGCCGGCGCCGCCTCTGCCCACCCGGCGCCGATCTCAAGGCAGGCGAAAGCGGCCCGACAACGTATCCCGATTCGAGATGCGGGCCCGGGGCCCGATGTGTGCGGTCCTTGCCTTCGCCGTCGTTGGCACACATGAAAGGGAGGATCGCCATGAGAAGGGGAACCTTGTGGATGGCATCGGGCATCGTCGCATCTGCTCTCGCGGGTACGGGCACGATGTCCGAGGCTGTTGCCCAGATGCGACAGCAGACGCTCCAGGAGGCGCGCCACGCGTTGCAGGCGATCTCCTCGGGTGCGCTGCAGAAATTCGAGTCGGCCAAGGGAACGGCTGCGGCGAAGGCTCATCCGGGCATGAGGAAGGTGTGGGTGACTGCCCTCAATGTCCCCGGCCAGGAAAACAAGAGCTACGCCGGTTTCAAGCTCGCCCCTCTGACCATCGGTGGCCAGACCCCCGGAGCCAGGGTCAGCGCTACCTTCAACGTGTCCGCCTACGCCAGCATGCTGGCGCTGCGCATCGACGTCTACGAAGGAGGTGCTCTCAAAACTCACAAGACCGACTACATCGACGCAACTGGAACCTACACACTGAAAACCGACCCGTTCACTCTCCAGGCCGGGAAGCAATACGTCGCTGTCGCCTGGCTAGGGAACATCACGAATGCAGGAGGCGACTACTTCTTCGCAGTTGCCACCATCCCGGAGATCAAGTGGGAACTCTAGCGACGGGCGGCCGGGCTTGCCCTCCACCCAAGAGCTGCGCGCGGACGCGTCAGTGCAGTGCGAGTCCGAGGATGAACGCGACCAACCCGCCGACGGCGAGCAGCCCGCCGAACACGATGGCCAGGATCCGCCCGACCATCGCGCCCGTGTAGGGCCTGGTCAGCACCAGGCCGAAGTCGCCGGGGTAGAGGTCCGCGGGCCACTCGTCCACCGCCACCTCGAACGGACCTCGATGGCCGGCCGTGAAGAAGCGGATCCCCAACCGCGCCCGGCCGAAGCCGGCGACGCGCGGCCGCAGCAGCGACGGGCGGGAAGGCACCTCGGAGCCGAGAGCCGGGTCGCGCACCGCGAACCGCGGCCCGCTCGCTCCGTCGACGGTCCAGGGCAGCGCGAGCAACCGACAGAAGCGCGGCCCCTCGAGGTGGAGCAGCACCTCCCCGGGCTCGTCGAGGCGCACCTCCTGACGCGGCGCCAACGGCGCCCTGCACACGACGCTCGCCTTGACCACACGCACCAGCGAGCGGATCGAGACGGCCAGCACCGCCGCCCCGGCGGCCAGTCCCAGGAGCCCGAGTGCGACGACGATCGGCATCTCAATGCCTCCCGAAGCGGAAATTCCAGACATCTTAGTCCTCCCGCGCCATCCGGCCGCCACGCCGGCCCGACCGTGCGCCGGCATCGCTCGAAGCGAGAAGCCGGGGTGCCGCGCGGACCGTGTTCTCCGTGCGGTTTCCACCGCGGGAGGCGTTGTCTCCCGTAGAAGGGAGAACCACTCATGTTCGCACGCAACCCGCGTCGCCGACGGTGCTCCATCGTGTTGACCGCCGCCGCGGCCGTCGCGGCGTCGATTCCGGCTGCAGCCGGCATCATCGTCGAGGACAGGCCGGTGTCGCTTCTCAGCGCCGACGTGATCGTGGAGCGTGGCGTGCCCTGCATCCCTCTCGCCGACGTCGCGAGGGCGCTCGGCGGCACCCTCCAGGTCAACCTCGAAAGGCGGCTGCTCAGGATCACTCCGGGTCGGGCCGGCGCCCTCAAGCTCAATCCGCGTTCCCCGATGCTCTCGAGGTCGGACGCTGCTGCCGGTCTGGCGGCCGGCCAGACCGGAGTCATCCTCCAGCTCAACGGCAGCCAGGTGATGTTCGAGGAGTTCGAGTTCATCCTCTTGCGGCCCAACCCGCTGATGCCGCTGTCGCTGCTCGGCCGGTTGCTCGGCGGCAACGCCCGCCTCGACCCGAAGTCGAACTCCTGGGTGCTGCCCAACGGCGGTCCCGGCAGCCCGCTGGCCTTCCGCTGACACCGGCCAGGAGGATCCCGTGCCCTTCAAGGAGAGACTGGTAGCAGTCGCCGCCGCAGCCGCGACACTCGCCACACCCCTGCTCGCCGGCAACCCGGCCGCGCCGGGCGCCATCGTCCGGCAACCGTGCACGGTCGCCGGAACGCTGCGCCTCGCGCCGCCGGCAACACGGGGCGTGGAGCCATCGCCCTTCCGCTACCGCGGCACGATCACGCTCACCCCGGCGCCCCTCGTGCGGGTCTACGGGCTCGAACTCACCGCGGGTGGCGCGAAGTGCGGCTGCCTGAGCGGCCTGCCGAAACCGCGGGCCGGAAAGCCGCCGGCGGCCTTCCCCTGGAAGCCCGGTGCGGCGCAGAACCTCGAGGTCGAGTGCTCGAGCACGGTGAAGCTCAGAGGCGTCCCTGGCACCGCCCGCATTGCCATCTCGGCCGAGCAGGCTTCTGGCGCGTTCAGCCCGACCACACCGCTGCCGCCGTGCTCGGGCAGCTTCACCGTCGGCGACTGAACGCCTCCCGCCGGGACGGCGGAGAACGGCTTCGCGAACGCTACGCGCGATCCAGCAGGTCGCGCGCCTTCGCCACCGCGTCCGCGAGCGGCACCGCGAGCTTGGCCCGGTCGCGGCGCAGCGACACCTCCGCCTGTCCTTGCTCGACACCCTTCTTGCCGACCACGACGCGGACCGGGAAACCGATCAGGTCGGCGTCGTTGAACTTCACTCCCGGGCGTTCGTCCCGGTCGTCGTAGAACACCTCGATGCTCGCGGCCTGCAGGTCGGCGTAGATCGCCTCGGCCGCGTCGCGCACCGCCGGCACGTCGGGGTTGAGCGCGATCAGCTCGACCTCGAAAGGCGCCAGCGGCCGCGGCCAGACGATGCCGTGCTCGTCGTGGTTCTGCTCGACCGCGGCGGCCACCGTGCGGCCGATGCCCAGGCCGTAGCACCCCATGATCATCGGGTGAGTCTGTCCCTTCTCGTCGAGGTAGTTGCACTCCATCTTCGAGGAGTACTTGACGCCGAGCTTGAAGATGTGGCCGACCTCGATGCCGCGCTTGACGTCGAGCGGCGCGCCGCAGCGCGGGCAGGGGTCGCCGGCGCGCGCGACCCGGACGTCGGCGACCACGGTCGGCGTGAAGTCGCGGCCGGGCACGACACCGACGAGGTGGTGGTCCTTCTCGTTGGCGCCGGTGCCGGACACGGTCAGGCGCATCACCTCCGGGTCGGCGACCACGCGCACGCCGGACATTCCGACCGGTCCGGAGAATCCCATCGCGCCGCCGGTGAGCTGCTCGATCTTGGCTTCCGAGGCGAGCGCGAGGTGAGTGCAGCCGAGGACGTTCTTCAGCTTGACCTCGTTGACCTCGTCGTCGCCGCGCACCAGGGCGACGGCGAACTCCTTGTCGGTCTCGACGATCATCGTCTTGACGAAGTGCGCCGGATCGAGACCGAGGAACGCCGCCACGTCGGGCACCGAGGTGGTGCCGGGCGTGTGCACCTTCTCCGGCGCGGCCGGCGGCACGCCGGGCCACGGCGGCGCCACGGGCAGCGGGCCGGTGGTCGCCTTCTCTACGTTGGCGCCGTAACCGCAGGCACAGGCGGCGACCGCGTCCTCGCCGGTCGAGGCGAGGACCATGAACTCGTGCGACTCGCTGCCGCCGATGTTGCCGGTGTCCGCCTCGACCGCGGTGTAGGACAGGCCGCAACGATCGAAGACGCGCCGGTAGGCCTTCTCGAACGCCCGGTACGCCTCGTCGAGGCTCTCGGCCGAGGTGTGAAACGAGTAGGCGTCCTTCATGATGAATTCGCGGCCGCGCATCAGACCGAATCGCGGACGGATCTCGTCGCGGAACTTGGTCTGGATCTGGTACAGGTTGGCCGGCAGCTGCCGGTACGAGGTGACGCGCCGGCGCACCGCGTCGGTGATCACCTCCTCGTGGGTCGGGCCGAAGACGAACTCGCGCTCGTGCCGGTCCTTGATGCGCAACAGCTCCTTGCCGTAGGCGAAGTAGCGGCCGGAGTCCTGCCACAGCTCGGCGGGCTGGACGCACGGCATCATCAACTCGACCGAACCGGCGGCGTTCATCTCCTCCCGGACGATCGCGGCCAGCTTTTCGACCGACCGCCAGCCGAGCGGCAGATAGGTGTAGATTCCCGCCGCGACCTTGTCGATCATCCCGGCCCGCGCCAGCAGCTGGTGCGAGATCACCTCGGCGTCCGAGGGGTTGTCGCGCAACGTGTAGACGAAATAGCGGCTCCAGCGCATGCTTAGCCCTTCCGCCGGCCGCGGCCGGCCAGCAATCCTACCTCGGCGAGGTGAGAGAGCACGTCGGTCTTGAGGTCGCGCGACGCCCCCTGGCGGGAACGCTGCAGTACGTCGCGCGCGCGGTCGCCCTCGCCCATCGCCAGAAGGGCGAGGCCGAGCTGGGTGAGCACCGCGTGCGTCGGCGCGAGGGCAACGGCCTGCTCGAGGTAGTCGACCGCGTCGGAGTACTCCTCGCGCGAGAGGTGGATGCGGCCGATCGCGGCGAGCGCGTACTGGCGCAGCTCCTTGGGCATCTCCTCGAGCGCTCCGTGCGCCAGCTCGAGCGCACGGGCGGCGTCGCCGCCGCGCTCGAACTCGGCCATCGCGAGTTCGTAGGCGCCGATCGCCCTCTCCATCGGCCCCGCCCCCAGCTCGCGCAGGCGGCGCCCCCAGCGCTCCACCGAGCGCCACCGTCCGGTCGCCCGGAGCGTCTCGAGCAGCGCCGTCCACGCCGCCAGCGCCGGAGCTCCGCTAGGCTGCGAACGCAGCAGCCTGTGCGCCGCCGCCAGGGCGTCGCGGTGGCGGCCCGCCGCCGCCGCGAGCAGCGCGAACGAGGCGAGCACCGACGGTTGCGGCGCGGCCTGCATTGCCCGTCCGAGCTGGTCGAGCACGCGCGCAGCCTCGCCGGCCTCGACGGCGCGGGACGCGCGCTCGACCATACGCTGCGCCTCGCGCGGCAGGGCGGCGGTGCCGGCGCCCGCCGCCTCGACGAGGCGCACGGCCTCCTGATACGCGAGGCGCTGCGGGTCGATCTCGAGGACGCGGCGGAAGCACTCCAGCGCCTGGCGGTGCCACCGGCGTTCGAGGTACGCGAGCCCGAGGTGGTAGATCGCCTCCTCGAATTCGGGATCGAGTTTGACCGCGCGGGTCAGCGCGCGGATTGCCGCCCCGGGGCGGCCTCCGTCCAGCTCGGCGACGCCGAGCAGGAAGAACGCCTGCGGCATCGGCTCCAGGCGAACCGCCTTCTGCAGATAGGCGCGCGCCGCGGCCGGTTCACCGGCGGTGAGGTGCATGGCGCCGAGGGCGAACGGGGGCAGGAAGCTGTCGGGCGCCAGGCGCGACGCACGCTCGAGCGCGACACGACCTTCCTCGGGGCGCCCGGTATCGGCGAGGATCGTGCCGAGGTAGATGTGCGCCTCGGTGTTGGCGGAATCCCAACGGATCACCTGGCGGAAGAAGCCCTCGGCGCCGCCGAGGTCGGAGCGATCGAACGCCAGTTCGCCGAGCAGCCCGGCGAGTTCCGGGTTCCTGGGCGCGCGGCGCAGCGCCCCGGCGAGCAGGTCCTCGGCGCGCGACGGCTGACCGGCGAGCAGCGCCAGCTCAGCCGACTGCAGGGCCCGCGAGCAGGTGGTTGCCGCGGCCGGACCTTGCGTACGAGCCCGCGAGACGATCGCCTCCCGGCGGCCGCGCAGTTTGTCGAGAAGCTCCTCGCGCGCCATTTCCGAGGTCGCGGCGCGCTCCCACGCCGCCATCACCTCGCCTTCGCGCAACACCTTGCGGCGGTCGAGCATCTCGACGAGCGCCTGCACTCCGGCGTCGAGGAGCGAAACCGAGCGCTCCAGCTCTTCGACCCTGCTCTCGACCGCTGCGTACAGACTGTGGATCCTCTTGATCCCCTCCTCCGACGCCGAGAGCCGCTCGAGCAGGTGCTCGTCGAACGCCGTGCTCTCGTTTTCCAGGGCCTCGTCTTCGGATGCAGCGTCGGCGGCTTCGTCGTTGTCGGCGCCGGAGACGACGAGCAGCTTCGAGTTGCAGCGCACGCACATTTCCCGCCCGTCCGGATTGGACGCCCCGCACCACTGGCAGAGAACGGTCACTCCCCTCCTCCCGCCCAGGGGAGAGGGAAGAGCGGGGAGCGGCGAGAGAAACGGTAGGGTGACGAACGAAATCGGATGGGCGGGCTCCCCCCTCTGCCCTCTCCCCTCTCCCCTGCGCCGAAGCGTTGGGCCAGAGACGCCATTCCGCCGGAATGTGACATCGCCTGCTTCACGGCTCAATACGTGTAGAAGCCACGCCCGCTCTTCCTGCCGAGCCACCCCGCGTCGACCATCTTGACCAGGAGCGGGCAGGGGCGGTACTTGGGGTCGCCGAGCCCGTCGTGGAGCACGCGGAGGATCGCCAGGCAGGTGTCGAGCCCGATGAAGTCGGCGAGCGTGAGCGGTCCCATCGGGTGGTTCATTCCGAGCTTCATCACGGTGTCCACCGCCTGCGCGGTGCCGACCCCTTCGTACACCGCGTAGATCGCCTCGTTGATCATCGGCATGAGGACGCGGTTGGCGACGAAGCCCGGAAAGTCGTTGACCTCAACGGGCGTCTTGCCCATTCTCGTCGCCGTCTCCTCGACCGCCTCGAACGTCGCGTCCGACGTTGCGATGCCGCGGATCACCTCGACCAGCTGCATCATCGGCACCGGGTTCATGAAGTGCATGCCGATGAAGCGATCCGGCCGCGTGGTCACGGCGGCCAGGCGGGTGATCGAGATCGACGACGTGTTGGACGCGAGGACCGCGTCCGGCGGCAACATCGCGTCGAGTTCCTTGAAGATGGCGGCCTTCGGCTCGAACGCCTCGACCACGGCCTCGACCACGAGCTGGCAGGAGGCGTGCGCCGCGAGGCCCTCGGCGGGCACGATCCTGGACAGCGCGGCGTCCTTCGCCTCGGCCGTCAGTGTTCCCTTGGCGACCTGCCGTTCCATGTTCTTCGTGACGGTGGCCACGGCCCTGTCCGCCAGTGTCCTGGACACGTCGGATAGCACCACGCGGTACCCGGCGAGCGCCGCGACGTGGGCGATCCCGTTGCCCATCTGGCCCGCGCCGACGACCCCGATCGTCTCGATCTTCACGCCTCACCTCCCAGTCGAATGGTCAGCGTAGGGAGCGGTCCCGACAGTGTCAAGCGAGGAGTGAGGGCCGCTGTCCGTGGACCGCCGCCCGTCTTCCAAGAGTCCCAGGGGCGTGGCCCGCGGCACGTGGCCCAGCGCGGTGGTCGGTTGCCGTCCCGGTACGGTGGCCCCGCCACGGGCCTCGCGCAACGCTGCATCGACCGGCGCAGCAAAGCAAACGGGCCGGCGCGTGGCCGGCCCGAGGTCGATCGTCGATACAGGGGCCTATTCGCCGTCGTCCCCGATGGCCTCGACCGGGCAGGAGGCCTTCGCTTCCTCGCACTGCGACGTTTCCTCGGCGTTCTCGGGCTGCTTGTACACGAACGAGTAGCCCTCGTCCTCGTTGGCCTTGAAGTTGTTGGGAGCCGTCGTACGGCAGACGTCGCAGTCGATGCAACTGGTGTCCACGTACCACGTGCCCGGGGCGTTCTCGGGAATCCTGTCATCCTTGTTGGCCATCGTGGGGTTCCTTTCTCGCGCGGCGCGACCCGGCCGGCAGTCGGCCCGAGATACTAGCACACCCTCCTCGGATCAGGGGGTCGGCGGCGAGAGAGGTCTCCTGCGGGGCGTGCCGCGCTCCGTCGACTGTGCGGACAGGCTGGCGCAGTTGCCGTTGAACACGCAGTCCCAGGGCATCTCCACCGTCCAGGCCTGCTCGATGTACACCGGGTCGTTCGTCCGGTTGTCGATTCTGGAGGCGTAGATCATCAGCCCCGGCGTCGGATTCTCGGCCTGGGACGACCACGCCCGAACGGCAGCGGTGATCCGGGCGTTGGTCGTCACCGGGTCGGCAGGCTGCGCGAAGAACCCGGTCACCACCCGGTCGTACTGCTGATGCGAGAGCGGGCTGACCGTCGTTCCGAGGTCCTTGACCTCGGTCCCGTTCTCGAGCGTCAACGTGAGTTCGACTTCCAGGGTCGTCAGCGGGTCGGAGACGTTGACCATGCCGAAGTTGGTGCGGTAGGCGGCGTCCTCGCGGATGCCGGTCAGGATGGCGTGGTCGTACCCCTTGGTCTTCTGATGCGGATCCAGGTAGGTGTACCAGGGCAGGCCGGGGATCTGCTGGCCGTACGTGACGTCGTTATTGTCGGCGTCTTTGCCCAGCGTGTAGGTCCGTGAGGTGACGACGATCCTCCTGGGCCGTCCCCCGGGAGGGTCGGTCTGCTGGAAGCTCCCGGCTTCGTAGGCGAAGACCAGCAGCGCTCCGCGGTTGTTGTCCCCCCACACGGTCTTGATGATGTCGGGGACGAGGATCTGCTCGCCCGGCTGGATGTCCTTCAGCGCGGCGTCGATGTGCCCGAACGAGTCCTCGGTCCGCCCGCCGAGGGCGTTGTCGATGTTGGAGAACCAAACCCTGTTGCTGCCGCCACCGGTGGGCAGGAAGATGATCAACACGTCGATCGCCACGGAGTCGACGTTGACGATTTCGACGTCGGTTCTCCACTGCGAATTGTTGACACCGGCGAGCGCCGCGGTCACGGGCACGACGACCAGGTCGGCGGCGCGGTACTCCGCGAGAACGCTGCCGGCGCACAGAACCAACCCGGCGAGCGCAACGGACAGAGCCTTCATGAACACCTCCGTGGGGAAGTCTACCCCAGGCCCGCGCGTCGGCGCGGGCGGTCGCTCTACTGGAATCGCCGGACACCGGTTCCGGCATCGCGCGGGTCCGCCCCACCGGCGAGGACACGAGGTCGTCACGAGCCCGCCCCAGCGCCGAGCGGCAACTCGACGCGGGCGGCAAGCCCGCCCTCCGCGCGGTTTGACAGCGCCAGGATCCCTCCCTGCGCCGTGACGATCCGGTCGGCGATCGCCAGTCCGAGACCGGTCCCGCCCTTGCGAAACGACACGAACGCCTCGCGAACGCGGTGCAGATCGCGAGGCGGGATGCCCGGGCCCGAATCGGCTACCTCGAGGAAGGCCCGCCCGTCGGCGGACCCCGATTCCAGCCTGAGCCTCCGGGCCGGCGACCGCTCCATGGCCTGCACCGCGTTGAGCGCGAGGTTGACCAGCACCTGGCCGAGCTGGGCGCGGTCCGCCCGAATCGGGGCGGATCCGGCGGCGACCTCCAGCGTCACGCCGGCGCGATCGCACACCGGGCCGAGCAGCTTCTCCGCGTCGTCGACGAGCTCCGCCACATCGCAGGGCTCGAGGGCGGGCGGCGCCGGGCGCGCGTAAACGAGGAAGTCGTTGACCAGCCTGGACAGGCGGCCCACCTCTCGGCGGGCGAGACCGACCGGGTCGGCGGCGACGCGCCGCCCGGCCAGGTCCTCCTCGAGTAGTTCGAGGTTGATCGACAGGGCGTTGAGGGGGTTGCGGATCTCGTGCGCCAGATTCGCGGCCAGCCCGCCAAGGGCGGCGAGGTCCTCGTCGAGCCGTCGCCTGCGCTCGAGTTCGGCGTTGCGCCTCACGAGATGCCAGATGAAGGCGACCGCCGCCGCGATCACCACCAGCGCGAGCCCGGCGGCGACCGCGGTGTGCAGGAGCAGGCGGCGGCGCAGGAGCGAGACCCTGGCCGCGATCGCCGGCTTCGACTGGGTGAAGACGACAGTGCCGATCTCCTCGAGGGGCACCCGGATTTCGTAGCTGTTCGAGGTCTCGACGACGCGCGGCTCGGAGGGCGGCGTGACCAGTTCGGAATCGCCCGAAGGAAAGCCGCCGGCGACTCCTTCGGTGCGCGTCTGGGTCTGCCACACCAGCCTGCCGCGCTCGTCGTACACCCGTACCGACTCCACGACCTCTTGCCGCGCGAGCGCCGCGGAGAGGCGCGAGAGCGCCTCCCGGCGACTCTCAACCACCTTGTACAGCGGGCCCTCGCCCTGGAGCTGTCCGGCCATCTCCTCGGCCTGAACTCGCCCGGAGAGCAGCACGTCTTCGAGATAGGAACGGGAGAGCTGACGCCAGAGCAGTTCGGCGAACAGGGCAAACACCGCCAGCAGCAGGCCGACGAAGACGACGGCCGCCACTGCGTACTGCCGGCGGGACTCAGGCGCTCGAGTGGCCATCGGCGGCATTCTAATGCGAGCACTGTGCCAGGCCGCGGCGCGCACGCACGGAACCGGCAGACGCTAGAATGGCAGACATGCTCCGAAGCTCCCTGCTCCCCCGCGTCGCCTTCTCCGTAGCCGTCGTGGCACTCGCCCCCGGATGCCGAGACTCCCGCCCGCGACAGGCCACCGTCGAGCCGCCCGCCGGACGATCAGGCGGACAGGTCGTGGTCGGCATCGTGCAGGACGTCACGACGTTCAACGAGTACCAGTGGTCGGGAGACTCCTACGAGTTGCAGATCATCGGCCTCATGTTCCCTTCGCTGATGGTCGAGCAACCCGACTACAGCCTGCACCCCCCGTCGTTCGCGCCCTCCCTTGCGAGCGCCTGGGAGTTCTCCCAGGACAACTCCGTGGTCACGTTCCACCTCCGCCAGGACGCGCGGTGGTCGGACGGAACGCCGGTCACCGCCGAGGACGTGCGCTTCACCTACCTGGTCCAGAAGGACCCCCGCATCTCGTCTCCCGGCCTCGAGATCAAGGACTTCATCACCGACGTGGAGGTGATCGACCGGTTCACGGCGAAGTTCCACTTTTCCCGTGTCTACCCGTACCAGCTCATGGACGCCAACGACGGCCACGTCATCCCAGCGCACGCCTGGGGCAAGGTGCCGCTGGAGAAGTGGGAATCGACCGACTTCGAGCCCATCCTGGTCACCTCGGGACCGTTCCGGCTGGCCAGCCACTCGCGCGGTCAGACTCTCGTGCTCGAGCGCGACCCCGACTGGTGGGGCAGTCCTCGCCCCAACCTCGATCGGGTGGTGCTCCGCGTCATCCCCGACGTGTCCAGCCAGCTCAACCAGCTCCTCTCCGGCGACCTGCACCTCCTCGAGCTGATCCCGCCGCGCGAGGCCGGCCGCGTACGCGCCCACCCCGACCTCGAACTCATCGCGCAGCCCGGCCTGCTCTGGGGTTTCATCGGCTGGAACAACCGGGACCCGGTCTTCGCCGACCGGCGGGTGCGCCGCGCGATGTCGCTCGCCATCAACCGCACGGCGCTGGTCGACACCGCCTATCACGGCTTCGCGAAGGTCGCCAACGGCCCGATCCTGTCGTCCATGTGGGCCTACAACAAGGCCATCCAACCGCTCCCCTTCGACCCGGAGCAGGCCAGGCGACTCCTCGCCGAGGCCGGCTGGCGGGACTCGGACGCGGATGGTGTCCTCGATCGCGGAGGACGCGCGCTCGAGTTCGACCTGCTCTACCCCTCGTCGAACCCGATCCGCCACGACATCGCCGTCCTCGCGCAGGCGGACCTCGCGAGGGTCGGCGTTGCGTGCCGCCCGACACAGGTCGAGTTCACGTCGCTGCTGGCGCGCCAGGAGAGCGGCGATTTCCAGGCCACCGTGACCGCCTGGTCTGAGGCGACCAAGATCGATCTGACGTCGGCCTGGACGACACCCAGCGCCACGCAGGGGTCGAACAACTTCATGGCGTATTCCAACCCGGAGGTCGACCGCCTGATCGCTGCGGCTCGCGAGGAGTCCGACCACACCAGGGCGAAGGTGATTCTCGACCGGATCCAGGAGATCCTCGTCGACGACCAGCCGGTGACGTTCCTCTACGAAGCACAGCAGCTCACCGCCATCAGCCGGAGGGTCGGGGGTGCGGACATCAACCCGCTCTCGGTGTTCTTCAACGTTCAGGACTGGTACCTGACGCCGTGAACCGCCCCTTGCCGGGAGACTCGCCGTGAGACAGGGCGGCGGAGCGGATGGGGGGTCCGGCGCACGGCGCCACAACCCGCTCCTTGCCTTCGCGTTGCGCCGGCTGGGCTCCGGAGCGCTCCTTCTCCTCCTCGTCGCCACGGCGACCTTCGCGCTCGTCTCGTTCGCTCCGGGCGACATCGCCTCACGACTCTCCGACCCGCGGATCCCGCCCGCCGCCCGGGAGCGATGGCGCCAGCACTTCGGGCTCGACAGGCCGTGGCCGGAGCGGTACGGAGAGTGGCTCGGGGCGGCCGTTCGGGGAGACTTCGGGACCTCCTGGCTCCACCACCGCGGGGTCGGCGCTGTGCTCGGCGAGGCGGTCCCGAGGACGCTCCTTCTCACCTCGGTGGGCCTGCTGCTCGAGCTGGCCGGCGGGATCGCGCTGGCCCTCTCGCAGATCCGCCGGCCGCACGGTACCGCCGACCGGACGATCACGGTCGTCACCCTGGCCGCGTACGCGATGCCCACGTTCGTGGTCGCGCTCGGCCTGGTCTATCTCTTCTCTTTCCGCCTGGGTTTGTTCCCCGCGTCGCACTTGCTCTCCCCTGAGGGAGAGATGGCCACCGGGTGGCGGAGAGTCGCCGACCTCCTGCACCACCTGGTGCTCCCCGCCGTGGCGGTCGGCGTCGCCGGCGCAGGGGCGGTCGCCCGCTACGTCCGCGGCTCGCTCCTCGACGAGCGGACGCAAGGGTACATCGTCGCGGCTCGCGCTCGCGGCTGCAGCCAGTGGCGCGCCACGCTCGTGCACGCGCTGCCCAACTCCCTGCTGCCCCTGATCACGATGGTCGGGCTGTCCATCCCCTTCCTCGTCTCCGGTTCGCTGGTGGTCGAAGTCGTCTTCGCGTGGCCCGGGATGGGTCTGGCGATGTACAACGCGGCGCTCGCGCGCGACGTTCCGATGCTCATGGGCGGCACCGTCGTGGCGACCGTCGCCGTCGTCGTCGGCAACCTCGTCGCCGACATCGCCTACGCCGCCGCCGATCCGAGGATCAGGCTGTGAGCCTCTCGGCGACGTTCGGGGACGCCTCTCCCCGTCTGCGCGCCGGGCTCCTCGTCATGTTGGCGCTCTCCGCCGCCGCGATCCTGGGTCCGCTCGCGAGCCAGGACCCCAATCGGATCACGGACCCGCCCGAGGCCGGGCTCCTGCCCCCCGGCTCGATGCGATCGGTGGTGAGGCTGCGCACGGGCGCGACACTCGCCGGCCAGCAGCTTCGATTCGAGCACGACTCCCTCGTGCTCCTCCGCCTCGGGGTCACCGAAACCGTCACGGTCTCCAACGTCGAGAGGGTCGATTCGGTGAGGTTCTGGCTCGGGACCGACGCCCTCGGTCGAGATGTTCTCGCCCGACTGCTCTGCGGCGGACGGGTGACGCTGGCGATCGGCCTCACCTCGCTGCTCCTCGCGCTGGGGGTCGGCACCTGCCTCGGGCTGGCGGCCGGGTGGCGCGGAGGGCTGCTCGACGGGGTGCTCATGCGCCTGGTCGACGCGCTCCTCGCCGTTCCGGTCCTCTTCCTGCTCATCATCATCGCCGCGCTCTTTCGCCCCTCACTGACGGCACTCGTGCTCCTGCTCGCGCTCACGGCGTGGACCGGCGTGGCGCGACTCGTGCGCGGTCAGGTCCTGACTCTCAAGGAGCGGGAGTTCGTCCTCGCGGCACGCGCGATCGGCGCCTCGCCGAGCCGCATCGCCGCCACACACCTCGTGCCGAACCTCCTGACACCACTCGCTCAAGATGCGGCGCTGCGACTCGCCGACCTGGTCCTCGCCGAGGCGGCGCTGTCCTTCCTCGGCCTGGGGGTGCAGCCGCCGCTCGCGTCCTGGGGGGGGATGGTCGCTCAAGCCGAGGCGCAGGTCTTCCATGCCTGGTGGCTTGCCGTTCTACCAGGCGCAGCGATCACGCTCACGGTCGTCGGTGCGGCCGTCACGGCGGACGGTTTGGCGGAAATGGGCCGGTCGTGATGAGTTGGAACATCTTATCTTGCAGTGTGATGGCGGGACCCGGCATACACCACTTGCATTGCCGATGCTCAATATCTATTATTTTGCTCAGGCTGAGAGCAAGGCGCCATGCGCACGAATGACCAGGGACGCTCCGTCAGGCTCATCACGGGCCTCAATCAGGCCCGCCGGTTCCTCCTCCGCTCGCAGGAGGAGGCGTCGGTGCTGCGCCACGTCTGCATGTCGCTCGTCGCGTCGAGTCCCCGGCGTGTCGCCTGGCTCGCCCTGTTCGACGAAGGGAAACTCGTGCTCGCGGCACACGCCTCGGGCTCTGCCGGAATCGAGGCCGAGGGTCTGGCCCGACTCGACCTGAGCCGTCCGGGCGGAGTCGGCGAGACAGCGGCGCAGACCGGTCAGACCTGTGTCGTGGAGACGTTTACCCCAGGCGGGTTGGCCGCCCCATGGGCGGCCGAGGCCGTGCGCTTGGGCTTCGAGCAGGCGGTCGCGATCCCCGTCAGCGTTCGCGGCGAGGCGCTGGGCGCGTTGGTCATGTTCTCGACGCCCGAGGAGTCGCTGAGCCAGGACGAGATCGAGCTGACGCGCGAACTGGCCGACGATCTCGGATATCGGGTGGCCGAGATTCGCCGCCAGATCAAGCGTGACGCGGAGGCGTCCCGGCGCGAGAGCGCGAGCGCCCGGCCTCCACGGGAGGTACCTGTCGCGGCGCCGGCGCCGCCCGCATCACCGGCGCCGGACGAGCGCGTGAACGAGCTCACCGGCCAACTCCAGGAGCTGAACCGTCAGCTGAGCCAGGAACTCGGCGAGCGCAAGCGGGCCGAGGAGGCGTTGCGGCAGAGGCTGGGCGTCGAGACGGCCATCTCGACGATTTCGGCCCGGTTCGTCAATCCCGCCGACTTCGAGAAGGCCGTCGAGGCCTCGCTCTCCGAGATCGGCGCGCTGACCGGCGCCAGCCGCGTCTCGTTCTACGTCTTCGAAGGAGAGCCGGGGTACCTGACCAAGCGACACGAGTGGTGCGCCGAGGACGTCCGACCACAGATCGCGAACCTCGCCTCCGTTCCCGCCTCGGCGGTTCCGTGGCTCGTCTCCCGGCTCGGGGGCGGCGAACTGCTTCAGATCACGGACGTCGCGGACATGCCGGACGAGGCAGTGAGTGACCGGGAGTTCCTGCAGTCCCAGGACATCTGCTCCGTCCTGGCTCAGCCGGTCCTTGAGGAGAAGCGCCTTGTCGCGGTCGTGTCCATCGAGGACGTCGTGTCCTCAGGCTCGTGGCGCGAGGAGGATGTCGCTCTGTTGCGCATGGTCGCTTCGATCGTCGGCAACACCATGCTGCGTCACCGCACCGACGAGGCCCTGAACAACGCCAACCGTGAACTGCAGCGCTGGGTCGGCGAGCTCGAAAGCCACAACAAGCAGATCCGCGAGCTGACCGAGATGTCCGGCACGCTCCAGATCTGCCAACGCGTCGAGGAGACACCGCCGATCGTCGCTCAGACGGCTCGAAGACTGTTCCGCGAGGAGTCCGGAGCGCTCTACCTGTTCACGACGTCGCGCAATCTCCTCGAGGCGGCGGCGGTGTGGGGCTCGCCGCCGCCGACCGAACGGGTTTTCGGCCCCGAGGCCTGCTGGGCTTTGCGCCGTGGTCGCACCCACCTCGTGCGCAACACACGAACTGGACTGATCTGCCAGCATCTGGGCCAACACCCCCCCGGCTCGACACTGTGCGTCCCGCTGATGGCGCAGGGCGAGTCGCTCGGCGTGCTCTTCCTGCAGTCGCCGCAGGGTATGGAGGGCTCTCCCGCGCAACTGAGCGAGGCGACGCAGCGCATGGCCGGCATGGTCGCCGAGCACCTCGCCCTCACGCTGTCCAACATCAAGCTCCGCGAGACGTTGCAGGGGCAGTCGATCCGCGATCCGCTCACCTCCCTGTACAACCGGAGGTACATGGAGTCCTCGCTCGACCGCGACCTCCGGCGAGCCGCGCGCGGCCAGGATTCCGTCGGGTTGATGCTCATCGACCTCGACCACTTCAAGCGTTTCAACGATTCGCACGGTCACGACGCCGGCGACCAGTTGCTGCGCGAACTCGGCGCCGCGCTGTTGCAGCAATTCCGCGGCGAGGACATCGCGTGCCGCTACGGAGGAGAGGAGTTCACGGTGATCCTGCCGAGCGCGTCGCCCGAGGACACGCGCAGGCGGGCGGAACAGCTGCGGGAGGCGGTCAGCGCGATTCGCGTCGAACACGAGGGTCTCCTGCTCGACCCGGTGACGGCGTCGATCGGCGTGGCGGTCTTTCCCCACCACGGGAGCACGGCCGAGACCCTGCTTTCCGCCGCCGACGCGGCCCTCTACCGGGCGAAGGCTGCCGGCCGCAACTGTGTGGTGGTGGCGCCGGAAACGCCCTGATCCCCCCGCCGCCGGCGGCCGGTTGGTTTATAGTGCAACCATAGGGAAAGCAGGGGAGCGGCGGCATGAACGGAACACCGGTCCGGGTCCTGTTGATCGAGCACGATGCGCCGGAGGCGGCCGACCTCAGAGAGGCTCTGGTCTCCGGCAGGGAGTCGTCGTTCGACGTCACGTGGAGCGACTCCCTCGCGACGTCGGTACCCTTGATCGAAGGGCGCGAGGTGGATGTCGTCGTCCTCGATATCGACATGCCGGCAGCCGCCGGCCTCGCCACCGTGAGGCAGCTGATCGACCTGGCCCCGGAACTGCCGCTGGTGGTGCTGACGTCGCGCGACGACGACGAGACCGGCCTTCGCGCGGTCCAGCTCGGCGCCCAGGACTTCCTCGTTCGCAATCGGGTCACACCGGACCTGATCGTGCGTTCGATCCGCTACTCGATCGAGAGGCAGCGGTTGCTCGAAGCGCTCCGCGGGCTGGCGATGATCGACGACCTCACCGGACTCTACAACCGGCGCGGCTTTCGCACTCTCGCCGAGCATCAGGTCAAGATGGCCCAGAGGACGCGCCGCCAGCTGCTGCTGATCTTCGCCGACCTCGACGGGTTCAAGCAGATCAACGACCAGTTCGGCCACCAGGAAGGCGACATCGCCCTGATGGAGACCGCGGAGGCGTTCCGCAGGACGTTCCGCGGTTCGGACGTGGTGGCTCGGCTCGGCGGCGACGAGTTCGTGGTTCTGGCGTTCGAGCCGACCGGGATCTCCTCGGACGCCGTGGTCGCTCGCCTGCAGGAGAACCTGCGGGTCGCAACCACCTCGCCCGGGCGCCCGTACTCGCTGTCCCTGTCGACAGGTGCCATCCGCTTCGACCCGTGGAACTCTCCGTCAATCCTCGAGCTGATCGCCCAGGTGGACCGCGTGATGTACACGGAGAAGTCCCGGCGCCGGATGTAGAATCGCATCATGAAGTCGCGCCGCCGCCCACGCCGTTCGCCCGGCGAGTACTTCCTCGCGGCGCTCGGTCTGGCACTGGTCGCGTTCGTCGTCGCGGTTCTCGCCTCGCCGGGATCGTGCCGTCTCAACGTCGGCCCCGACGGCGGCGCGCGACCGACGCCCACCGCTCCGGCCGGCCGCTGAGCGATTCGAGGAATGACGACCGGGGCACGGCGTTTGCACGAATGTGGCCGGCCGGTTCGGGCCGGCCGTGAGACGGAGCGCCCGGCAACGAACTCGAGAGGACCCGGGCACGAGAGGGGTTGAACGATGGGTAACTACTTCAAGACGACGATCTTGCTGGCCCTGTTGACGGGGCTGCTCCTGTGGGTGGGCGACATGCTCGGCGGCCGCCAGGGTCTGGTCATCGCGCTGGTCATGGCCGGAGTCATGAACTTCGTCGCGTACTTCTTTTCGGACAAGATCGCCCTCGCCATGCATCGCGCCCAGGCGGTCTCCGAGGCCGACGCGCCGCAGCTCTACGGCATCGTCGCCGAACTCGCCCAGCGCGGCAGCATGCCGATGCCCCGGCTGTACGTGATCCCCGAGGCGCAACCGAACGCCTTCGCCACCGGACGCTCGCCCAGTCACGCGGCTGTCGCGGTCACCGAAGGACTGCTGCGCGCCATGGACCGCGATGAGTTGAAGGGCGTGCTCGCGCACGAACTCGCGCACGTGCAGCATCGCGACATCCTCATTTCCTCGGTCGCTGCGACGATCGCCGGCGCCCTGACGACGCTCGGTCACATGGCGGGCTACGCGGCGATGCTCGGCGGCGGCCGGGACCGCGAGGAGGGAGGCGGCGCGTTCGGGGGGCTCTTCTTCATGATCGTCGCGCCGATCGCCGCGACGCTCATCCAACTCGCCATCTCGCGCTCGCGCGAGTTCGCCGCCGACGCCGGAGGCGCCAGGCTGGCCGGCAGCCCCCAGGGGCTCGCCTCGGCCCTGCGCAAGCTCGGCGCGTACTCCGGGCGGGTGCCGATGCACTCGGCGAGGCCGAACACGGCGCATATGATGATCGCCAGCCCCTTCGCCGGCGACGGCCTGACCCGCCTGTTCATGACCCACCCGCCGATGGAGGAGCGTATCGCGCGCCTCGAGGGGATGATCGGAAGGATGTGACCCGACACGCGGCGGTAGATCGAGGGGCGGTCTCGGCCGCCCCTTTTCCTTTTTCGCTGCGGGGTTCTGGCGCCCGAGAGCGATCTTTCGAAAGGGAGGTTCGCCTACCCGGATTCGGAAATGCGGGCCGCGGCCCCGCGCGCGGTGAGTCCCGCGACCTCGACCCTCTTGGCGCGGGAGGCGTGACCGGAAACCACGCGCACCGAACTCCGCGGCACGTCGAGGGCGGCCGCGAGAAGCCTCTCCACAGCCTCGTTGGCGGCGCCGCGCTCCGGCGCGGCCGTCACCTCGACCTTGAGGCTGCCGCCGACCTCGCCGGCGATCCGCTCCCGCCGGGCGCGGGGGTGCACCTTGACCGTCAGGCGACAGCCGCCGGGCAGCGGCTCCACGTACTCCGGAAGGGCAACCTGGTCGGCCTCCGGATTCCGGACCCCGGACCCCGGGCCCCGCTTCGTCGGAGTCACCCTCGGGCCAGGATCACGCCCCGTTGCGAGGCAGCCATGAACTCCACGACCCGCACGGCGTCCGGCGCCGAGGCGAGCTCCTCCCTGATCCGGCCCACCGCCTCCGTCGTCGTCAGCTTGGGATGATGGAGGAGGCGCCACGCCCTCTTGAGCGCGTCCAGCCGCTCCTCCGAGAACCCCTTGCGCTGCAACCCGATTGTGTTCGGGCCGAAGCAGCGCGCCGGCCTGCTGCCGACCGTCTTCATGAACGGCAGGACGTCCTTGGTCGCGATCGTCCCGCCGCCGATGAACGCGTACTCGCCGACGTGGCAGAACTGGTGCACGGCGGAGAGCGCTCCGACGTGCGAGAAATCCCCGACCTCGACGTGCCCGGCGAGCGTGCCGTTGTTGGCGAAGATGACGTGGTCGCCGACCTGACAGTCGTGGGCGACGTGGACGTACGCCATGTACAGGCCGTCGCTGCCGATCCGGGTCACGCCGCCGCCCTTGACGGTGCCGCGGTGGAGGGTGACGAACTCCCTGAACAGGTTGTGCGCGCCGATTTCCAGCCGGGTGGGGTCGCCCCTGTACGAGATGTCCTGGGGCGGCGCGCCGACCGAGCAGTGCGAGACGAAGCGGTTACCCTCGCCGATCGTCGTCGGGCCCTCGATCCGGCACAACGGGCCGATCTCGCAGCCCGCTCCGACTTCGACCTCGCCGTCGATCACGACGTGCGCCCCGATCACGGCGTCGGCCGCGATCCGCGCGCGCGGGTCCACAACCGCGGTGGGGTGAATGTGCGCCATCATGCCTCCTCGATGACCGGACGGTCGACCATGGCGGACGACAACTCCGCCTCGGCGACCACGGCGTCGCCGACCCGCGCGACGCCCTTGAGGACGGCGAAGCGCGGACGGGACTTGAGCACGGTGAGTTCGAGCAGGAGCTGGTCGCCGGGGACGACCGGGCGGCGGAAGCGGCAGTTGTCGATCCCCGTGAAGTAGATCAGCTTCGAGTGCCGGTCGGGGACGTCCTGCAGCATCATCACGCCACCCGCCTGGGCCATGGCCTCGACGATGAGCACGCCGGGCATCACCGGAACGCCGGGAAAGTGTCCGGGGAAGTGCGGTTCGTTGAAGGTGACGTTCTTGAGCGCCAGGATGCGCCCCTTCTCCAGCTCGAGGACCCGATCCACAAGGAGGAACGGGTACCGGTGCGGCAGGATGTCGAGGATCCCCTGGATGTCGATCATGCCTTCCCCCCCAACCTCGCGACCGCCTCCTCCACGGCGCGCAACCGTCGCTTCAGCGCCTCGAGCTGGAGGAGATTCGCCATCGCGCGCATCCACTCCCGCTGCGGCCGGGCCGGCGACCCCATCACGGTCTCCCCCTCCTTCGTGTCGGCCATGACGGCGGACTGCGCCGACACCACCGTCCCGTCGGCGAGGTGCAGGTGGCCCGCCACCCCGCTCTGCCCGGCCAGGACCACGTGGTGACCGAGGTGCGTCGAGCCGGAGATGCCGACCTGCGCGACCAGCAGCGAGTGCTCGCCGACGTGGACGTTGTGGCCGATCTGGACCAGGTTGTCGGTCTTGGTGCCGCGTCCGATCCGCGTCTCGCCGAGAGTGGCGCGGTCGATGCACACGTTGGCGCCGATCTCGACGTCGTCTTCGACCACGACGATGCCGACCTGCGGCACCTTCCGGTGCTCGCCCCGGATCGTGGCGAAACCGAAGCCGTCCGAGCCGATCACGGCCCCGGCGTGGATGATGCAGCGCGCGCCGACCCGGCACCCCGGTTCGATCACGACGTGCGGATGGAGGGTGCTGTCGATTCCCACTTCGCTGTCGTCGCCGAGCACGACGCACGGCCCGAGCGCCGCCCCGCGCGCGACGGTCGCCCTTTCGCCCACGACCGCCAACGGCCCGACCGAAGCGCCCCCGTCGACGTGCGCCGAGGCCGACACGACCGCGCTCGGGTGCACGCCCGGCACCGGCGCGGGCGTGGGGTTGAACATCTGCGAAAGCGTGGCGAACGCCGGGTAGGCGTCGCGGCAGACGATCAGATCGCGGCCCCCGAACGGCTCGGCGTCGGCGACCAGCAGCGCTCCGGCGCGCGACTGTTTCGCCGCGTCGAGATACCGTCGGTTGTGGTAGAAGCTCAGGTGCTCGGGCCCGGCCTGGTCGAGCGGCCTCAGCCCGGTGACGATGCGCCCCGGGTCGCCGACCACGCTCGCCCCGACCGCGCGCGCCAGGTCTCCGAGGGTGTACCGACTCACGCCGACTTCCCCCGCCGCGACACCCCGCCCGACCGTCCCGTTTCGCCCCGTGGCCCGTCGCGCCGAAGAACGCGGCGCCGATCAGCGGCTCGGGGTCGCGTCACTTCGTGACCTTGGTGTTGAACCGCTTGAGCACTTCGTCGGTCACGTCCACGGCGTCGTCGGCGTACACCAGTCCCGACTGGAACTTGTTGAAGATCATCTTCAGCTTCATCTCACGGCCGAGCTCGTTGATCAGGGGCATGACCTGCTTTTCGAGCGCCTCGAGCTCGTTCCGCTTGAGTTCGTCGAGCTGTTGCTGCGCGTCCGACTGAAAACGCTGCAACTGCACCTGCTTGTCCTCGATCTGCTTCTGCAGCTCGCCCCGCTTGACGTCGGAGAGCGTCGCCGCCTGGGTCGTGAGCTGCTTGCGCAGCGCCTCGAGGTCGTCCGCCATCTTCTTGCCCTGAGTGAACTTCTCCTCCTGGGCCTTGACCAGGCGCGCGCGCGCCTCCTTGCCGACCGCGGACTCCTCGACGATCCGTTGCACGTCGATGACCGCGATCTCGAGCTTCGGTGCCTCCTGGGCCACGACGAGCGCAGGGAACGCCACTGCAACCGCTGCGACGATCTTGAGAGTACGATTCATCTTTGGGCTCCTTCTCGGCCACGCCCCCGCTCCCGGGGCGGCGCGAGATTGTAGCAAGAAAGCCGTGGGCCGTGGGCGGATAGCGGGCGCGCAGCCGACCGGCTGCCCTTGTCGGCAGTCCGGGCATACGCGACAATCCACCGACGGTCGGGAGGGTGCGATGCGGGCCTTCGACGCGATGGACGGGCGGGTGGTCACGGCTCTGCGCGTATTGGCAGTGGATCAGGTCGAGCAGGCCCGCTCGGGGCACCCGGGAATGCCGCTCGGCGCCGCGCCGATGGCCTACGCCCTGTGGAGCCGGTTCCTCCGGCACGACCCCTCGGCCCCCGACTGGCCAGGTCGTGACCGTTTCGTGCTCTCGGCCGGGCACGGCTCTGCGCTTCTCTACGGGCTCCTCCACCTCTTCGGCTACGACGTGCCGATCGACGAACTGCGCCGCTTCCGCCAGTGGGGCTCCCGCACACCCGGTCACCCGGAGTACGGACACACGCCGGGGGTCGAGACGACGACCGGACCTCTCGGGCAGGGACTGGCGAACGCCACGGGCATGGCCCTGGCCGAGCGGATGCTCGCCGCGCGTTTCGGATCCGAGGCAGCCGACGTCGTCGGCCATCGGACCTGGGTGATCGTCTCCGACGGCGACCTGATGGAGGGCATCTCGCACGAGGCGGCGTCGCTCGCCGGTCACCTGCGCCTTGGCCGGCTGGTCGCCCTCCACGACGACAATCGCATCACGATCGACGGACCTTCGTCGCTGGCCACCTCCGAGGACGTCGGCGCCCGGTTCGCCGCGTACGGCTGGCGGGTGTTCCGCGTCGAGGACGGCAACGATCTCGTCGCCATCGGCGAGGCGCTCGAGCGCGCCGCCTCCTCCGAGGACGCACCGGCGCTCGTTCAGGTGCGCACCCACATCGGCTTCGGGAGCCCTCACAAGCAGGACACCTCCGAATCGCACGGCGCTCCCCTCGGCACGGAGGAGGCCGCCGCCACGAGGCGGGCGCTCGGCTGGGAGCTCGCCGAGCCGTTCGCGGTGCCGGCCGAGATCCTCGACCATGCGCGGCGACAGGCGGAGGCGGGCCGCGAGGAGCGGAAGCGCTGGTCGGCGGCACTGGAGCGCTTTCGCATCGCCAACCCGGACCTGGCCGCCGAGCTCGAACGACGCTGGCGGGGCGAGCCGCCTCCCCTTCCCACCGCGCTCGCGGAGTTCGGCGCCGTCCGGAACGCCGCCACGCGCGAGGCATCCGGAGCGGTGCTCAACGCCGTCGCCGCGCATGTCCCGGAACTCGCCGGAGGGTCGGCCGACCTCGCCGGATCGAACAGCTCGACGTTGAAGGGAGTGGCCAGCATCGCCCCGGGCGACTACGCCGGTCGCAACCTGCACTTCGGCGTGCGCGAGCACGCGATGGCGGCGATCGCCAACGGCATCGCCCTGCATCGCGGCTTCCGCCCCTACGTGGCCACGTTCCTGATCTTCTCCGACTACCTCAAGCCCGCGCTGAGGCTCTCCGCCCTGATGCGACTCCCCGTGATCTACCTTTTCACGCACGACTCGGTGGCGGTCGGCGAGGACGGGCCGACGCACCAGCCGATCGAGCAGCTCGCCGCACTTCGCTCGATCCCCGGGCTGACGGTGGTGCGGCCCGCCGATGCCTGGGAGACCGAGCAGGCGTGGCGGTTCGCCCTCGAACACACCGGTGGGCCGACCGCGCTCGTTCTCTCCCGGCAGAAGCTCCCGGTACTCGATCGCCCGACGCCCGGGGCGTTGGCCAGAGGCGCCTACGTGCGCGCCGAGGCGTCGTCCGGCGTGCCCGAGGCGGTCCTGTTCGCGTCGGGTTCCGAAGTCGCCCTGGCGCTCGCGGCGCGCGACCTCCTCGAGGCGTCGGGGGTGCCGACGAGAGTCGTCTCGGCCCCTTCGCTCGAGCTGTTTGCCGCGCAGGACAGGTCGTACCGCGACGGAGTGACCGGACCTTCCGACGCCCTCAGGGTGGCGGTTGAGATGGCTCACCCGCAGGGCTGGCACGGTGTCGTCGGAGCCCAGGGTGTGGCGGTCGGCATCGAACGCTTCGGCGCCTCGGCCCCGGGCGACGAGGTCGCCGCTCGCCTCGGGTTCACGCCGCAGGCGATCGTCGAGCGGGTGCGGAGCGCCGTCGCCGAGCGTCAACCCACGCAGATCGCGTCCGCCGTTCCCCGGAAGGTCGAGGGAGCGGTGGCCGGCCGGAGAGCCCGCCTCGAGTCGCTCCACGCCGAGTCGCGGCTCGCCGCGCGCGACGCCTCGCTGTGGGGCGAGCGCCACGCGCGCGACGTCGCGCGCCGACTCGGGTGGCTCGACGCTCCGGCGCGAACGCTGGGGGAGCTCCCGGCTCTGCGCAGGCTGGTCGCCGCCCTCGCCGGTGACGGCGCTCGGACGCTGTTCCTGCTCGGCATGGGCGGTTCGAGCCTGGCGCCGCACGTCCTGCGCAGCGTCGGCGGCAACCCCTCCGGGCGCGACCTGGTCGTGCTCGACACCACCGATCCGGAGCGGGTCAGCGAGGCCCTGGCCGCCGTCTCCCCGGAAGAAACGGCGGTGCTGGCGGTGTCGAAGTCGGGTACGACCGCGGAGACGTCGGCCCTCCTCGAGATCCTCTGGGAGCGGCAAAGAACCGCCCTGGGCGAACGCGCCACGGGCCGATTCGTGGTGCTCACCGAGCCCGCGACGCCTCTGGCGACGCTCGCGGTCGAGCGGCGGTACCGCGCGACGGTGCCGCACCCCGTGGACGTCGGCGGTCGGTTCTCGGCGCTGACCTCGGTCGGCGTGCTGCCCGCGCTGTGGCTCGGCCTCGACGCCGAGGCGCTACTCGATGGCGGTCGGCGCGCCCTCGAGTCGATGGGAGCGCGTCACCCTGCGGTCGACCTGGCGACGGTGTTGGCCGGCGTCTCTCCGACGGGATGGAGCCGGCTCGCGATCGCCGCCTCGCCGGACCTTCACCCCCTCGGCGCCTGGGCCGAGCAGCTGATCGCCGAGAGCACCGGGAAGGACGGAAAGGGCGTCCTGCCGGTGCTCGTGCGACCGGGAACGGCCCTGTCACTGTGGCCCGACACGCTGTTCCTCTCGCCACGATTCGCCGACGAGGACACCGAGGCCCTGGATGCGGCGCTCGACCGGTTGACGGCGCGGGACTGTCCGGTGCTGAGGTGGCGCCTGCGCCGCGACCAGCTCGGCGAGGCGTTCGCCGTGCTCGAGCTGGCGACGGCGCTCGCCGGACTCCTGCTCGGAGTCAACCCGTTCGACGAGCCCGACGTGGTGCGCGCCAAGGAACGCGCACGCGCCGCGTTGTCCGAAGGCCGGCACGAGCGACCCGCGACACCATCCGAGCCCGCGGCGGCTCTCCTCGACCACCTGCGCGACATCGGCGCGGGGGACGCCATCGCGCTGCTCGCCTACCTGCCGGAGAACCCACGTGTCGGAGCGAGCCTCGACCGTCTCGGCGAGGCCCTGGCGGCACGGTTGGGCGCGCCGGTCACCACGGCGTTCGGACCTCGCTATCTCCACTCGACCGGCCAGCTGCACAAGGGTGGCCCCACCCACATCGTCCCGATCGTGCTCACCTGCGACGCGGCGACCGACGTGACCATCCCCGGCCGCAGGTTCTCGCTCGGAGCCCTCCGCTACGCTCAGGCCATCGGCGACCTTGCGGCGCTCCGGGAAGTGGGCCGGAAGGCGCTCCACCTCCACCTCGGCACCGAATCGGAATCCGTCCTGGCCGCCATCCTGCGGTCGCTCGGCTGAGGCCGCGACCGTCCCGCACTAGTCTGGCGATCGCTCGGCGAGCGCCGCGGCGATGCGCTCGGCGGCGCGGCCGTCGCCGAACGGATTCGGTCCGGCCTTCATCTCCGCCAGCGCCGCGTCGTCGTCGAGAAGCCGGCGCGCGTGCGCGAGCAGCAGCGCGTCGTCGGTTCCGACCAGCTTCCCCCAGCCGCTCTCGACCACCTCGGGCCTCTCGGTGACCTCGCGCAGGATCAGGACCGGAACGCCAAGCGTGGGCGCTTCCTCCTGAACCCCGCCGGAGTCCGAGAGCACCAGCCGGGCCTGCGCGAAGACCTCGAGGAACTCGGGGTAGTCCATCGGCGGGGCGAGCTCGACGCCCGGCAGACCGCCGAGCGCCTCGCGCGCGGGGCCGTCCACGTTGGGGTTGGGGTGCACGGGGTAGACCAGCCGCAGGCGACCGGCGCGCTCGACCGCCAGGGTGCGCAGCGCGCCGAGAACGCGGCGGATCGGCCCGCCGAAGCTCTCACGGCGATGCAGTGTGACCAGCACCAGCGGTCTCGACGGGTCGGACGGCGGAGCGGTCTTCGCGGCGCGGATGCGCAGCACCGCGTCCACCGCCGTGTTGCCCGTGACCAGGATCGTGCCCGGGTCCACCCCCTCCGAGCGCAGGTTGGAGGCCGCCCTCTCGGTCGGCGCCAGGTGCAGCGTCGTCGCGACCGAGGCGGCGCGCCGGTTGAACTCCTCAGGGAACGGCGCGTCGATCCGGAAGCTGCGCAGTCCGGCCTCGACGTGCGCGACGCGGATGCCGGCATAGAACCCGGCCACAGCGGCGGCGAAGGTGGTCGTCGTGTCGCCCTGGACGACGATCCACGCCGGGCGGTGCTCGAGGAGCAGCGGCTCGAACCGGCGCAGCACCTCGACCGCGACGCGGGTCGGCGTCTGGCCGGCGGTCATCACGTCGAGGTCCACGTCGGGCACCAGACCGAACGGCCTGAGCGCCTGGCGCAGCATCTCGCGGTGCTGCGACGTGGCGACCAGCACGGCCTCCAGGCGACCGTCGCGGCGCAGCGCCTCGACGACCGGCGCGAGCTTGATCGCCTCCGGCCGGGTACCGACCACGACCAGCGCCTTCGGCAGCGCTCCGTCCATTCCTCGCCTCCGCGGACCTGAATGATCGCACACGTTCCGGGCGGGGAGAGGGACCATGGGGCAGGAGAGCGGAGCGCACGAGCGGCGCAGCGGCCCGGCGTGGACGAGGCCACGTCGTCTGCCCACGGCTTCGACGCGTCGTTCACCGCTGTCAGGTCCCTGTTCCGTCAGTCTTCCCCCAGGGCCAGGGCGGCGAGTCGCGCGCAGGCGGCCGTTCGGTCGTAGACGGTCTCCACGATCCGTCGCGCCTGCCCGCCGGCCCGCCGCCGACGCGCGTCGTCCGAGAGCAGCGCGACGATCTCCGCCGCGATTCGCTCGGGATCGTCCGCGAGGGCCGAGACGGCGGCCAGATCGGGCAACGCGCGCACTCCGGCGGACGTGGAGACGATGGCGCAGCCTCCCTCGCCCGCTTCCATGGCCTTGTTCGATTGCCCGGTGCCGTAGCGCATGGAAAGCACGGCGACCTTGACCCTGCGCAGCCACGCGGCACGGTCCCCGAGCGGCGAGAGCACGGTGATGCCCTCGCTCCCGTCCAGATCGCGGATCCAGCCGGGCGCCTGCGCTCCCCCGAGCTGCAGCGTCGCACCGCTTCGCGCCGCGCGGACACGCGGCCAGATCTCCTCGAGCAACAGGCGCGTGGCGTCGAGGTTGGCGAAGTAGGCGAATCTCCCCCAGAAGGCGACGTCGATGTCGCGCTGGCCGTCCGTGATCGGCAGCACGTCGACGCCGTGGGGAACCGCCTCGGCGTTGCCGCCGAAGGCGGCGCGCTCGTCCTCCGCGACCACCAGCACGCGCTCGTAGCGGGGCGCCGCCTCGCGTTCGAGGCGCATGGTCCGGCGCGCCTCCACGCTCCAGAGCCGCGACGCGACGGAGCCCGCGGCGCGCGCGCGCTCCTCGAGGTTGGCGCCAAGAGCGTCGATGGCGTCGAGGACGACGCGCCGCGCGCGCAGGTGCCGGAACACCCAGGGGTGCGTCCTGGCGAGCAGGACGACAGCCACGTCGAACGGCCCCCCGACCGCATCGGCCGCAGCCAGCGCACTCCGCCAGTCGCGACCCGCGGCGAGCAGCGCGGTGGCCGGGAGTCCACGCCCCACCGACGTCGCGGCCGCGGCGACCAGCGCCGTCACCGAGGCCGGCGCCCGGACATGGGTGAACCCGCCCACCCCTGCCGGAACGACTCCGGGCGGAGCCACGAGCGTCACGGAGGCGCGCCCGGCGAGCGCCTGCAGCCATACGCACGCGCGCAGGCGGTCCCCGGTGTACGGCGGCCACGGAAACCGCGAGCTGACGATCAGCACCCTCACGACCTGCGCCCCCTGATCCAGCCGAGGAACGCGCGAGGCAGGAGCGCCAGCGCCGCGAGCCACGACACGAGGAGGGACCACGCGGAGGACACGGCGTCCCCGGCGCCGACCAGCGCAGCGTCGGCCGCGACGGTGGCGACGAGCAGCGCGGCCAGCGCGACCTCCGCCATGCCCCCGCTGCCGGACACCGCGGTTCCCGCGAGCACGGCAGCGACGATCATGCGCGCCAGCGCAGTCAGGGACAGCGGTCGCCCGAGCAGTTCGGCCCCGAACGCCACGCCTTCGAGCGGGCGCTCCCAGGCCAGGCGCATCAGCGCTCGGGCCCGAAGCCCGAGCACCTGGATACGGCCGGCCAGCCACCGGGCACGCTGCCCTGCCGCCACGACGACGCGCTCCGGCTTCTCGTCGCCGACCCACGCGCGAGGGGGCATCATCACGACCCTGGCGCCGGACGCCGCGAGGAGCAGCGACGCCTCGAGATCCTCCACCTTCGTCCGGAGCTGCGGCATGATCGAGCGGAACGCCGCGGGCGTCAGGGCGGTCCCGGTTCCGCGCAACCGCACCGCCCAACCGAGCGCCTCGCGCCCGAGGTCCTCGCGCTCCTGGGCGCGGCGCTCCGAGAGCGCGATCGCCCGCCCAGGCCCGTCTCCTCCTCCCCGGAGGAACGCCTGCGCCGCGTCCGCGCCGCGCGGCCACGACCCCGAGAAGAAGTCCTCGCTCACGAGAGAACCGACGTCGAGCACCAGCACCGCGTCGCGGGAGCCGAGGTCCGATTCGAGTTCGCGCGCGCACCAGGCCAGGACCGCCGCCTTGGAGGGCCCCGCCGGCGTCTTGACCCTCACGCCGATGCCGAGGCGCGCCGCGACCGCGGCGGCCGCGGCGTCGTCACCGTCGAGGACCAGCACGGTGCGAACATCATGCCCCGTTCCCGCCGCCAGGATCGAGACCAGTGTCGGCTCGACCGCCCGCCCCTCCTCGCGTGCGGGCACCAGCACGAGCCAGCGGGCCTCCTCAGGACTCGCACGACGACTCCGCCGCGAGGCGCAGGCCAGGATCGAGCGGAAGGCGGTGTCGAGCAGCGGGGGCACGGCGAGCAGCGCCAGCCACGCCGGCCTCACGACCCGCCGCCCCGCCCCACTCGTGGCGTCGGGGCGCCGCTGGAGAAGTCCATCTCACCGGTCACGCTGTCGCCGCCCGTACAGCACGCGAGCCGAGTATAGACAACGCGGCCCGGCCGGACCGTGCCCCCGCCCGCGGGCGGGGGCACGGACCACGCGTCCACGCCGGATTCAGCGACCGATGCGCTTGCGGACCGGTCCTCCGCTCGCGACCGGACCGACCGGAACAACCGGCGCGAAGGAACCCTCGCCGGCCAGCACGTCACCCTCGACGGCGCGCAACTCCACATGCAGCAGCCCACTCACCGGATCGAGATCGTCCGGAAGCGGGAGTTCCCTTCCGTTGGCGGCGGTCGAGAACTGCAACGACCAGTGGCCGCAGTCGCGAGCCACAGCCGAGCCGGCCTCCACGCCGTCGATGACCAGGCGGTAGGCCGCGAGCGGAGTCAATCCGCTGGCCATCGCGTCGAGATTCTGCTCCTCGGTCGTCACGCGCGCAGCGACCGACCCGACCAGACGACCCTCGGCATCGATCAGCGGAGCCACCGCCAGGTAGTCCAGCCCGGGCTTGCCGCACTCCTCGTGGCGGGCCTCGGCGAACGCGCCCCGGAGCACCACCTCCCCTCCCTCCGTGGCCACTTGCGCGGCGGCGAAGCCGGAAAGGTCCTCGAGTTCCGGGGGCAGAGGCAGCGCGTCGTTCCTGGGCTCCGTGGAGAACCACACCCGCCCCTCACCAGCGTCGTTGGTCAGGATCGTGCCGGCCTCGAACGCGTCGAAGCTCACCGAGAACTCGGACTCCGGGGCGAGTTCCTCGGCTGCCACGCGTACGTCGATCTGTTCCCTGCCGTCGCTCCACGCGCGGTGCCGCCACAGCACCACCCCCTCGCCCGTCCCCCCGCTCTCCGCCGGCGGTCGCAGCTTGAGGATGATGAACTCGCACGTCGCCGGCCTGATCCCGGCGGCGCGCTGGACGGTGACGGACGACGCGGTGATCGAGCCATCCTCGTTCGCCGCGCCTTCAACCTTGACCAGCGCGCCGACCGCGACGGCGCCCTTCGCCTCGACGACCTCCGTGGACTCCGTGACCAGCACTGAGGCTCCGGAGACGGCCCACGTCCCGATCAGGCCCTCGGCCGGCAGCGCCTCGACGAGCCCGACCAGCTTCGCCGTCTCTCGCCCCGTACGCAAGGACGAGATCGCCTGCGCCTCGATCGTGCGCCGCTCGCGCAGGATCCCCTGTACTTCGACCTCGGCTCCGACTCGGATCCGGCCGTTGTCCTGGCGCAACCGCGTTTCCGCGAACACCCGCACCTCGTACGGCCCGACCCGCCAGGTGCCAACGCCTCCGCCTTCCGGAGCCGAGAGGACCACGCCCGCCACGGTGACAACCCCGACTTCCTGGGCCTCGGCCGGCGAGGCGACCCACGGTGGTGCCCACGCCGCGATCGCGAGTGCGAGCACGAACCCGACGGCGAGGCGAACCCTTCCCGGCTGCACGTTGAGGCTCATCATCTTTCACCTCCGTGCGACCAACATCGGCTTCGCCGGGCGATCAGTCAGTGACTGACGTCACTGTAGGCTTCCTCCTACGAGCAGAAGCGAGCAACCGATCACGCAGGACCACTCCCGCCCTTTGCCTGGCGGGCGCGGGTTGATACCGTTGCGCAATGCAGGTCATGCCGGCGTACGAACGCGACCCGTATCGAACCGAACTCGAGGTGGCCGTGGTCGAGGCCGGAGAGGACACAGGGCGCCCCTTCGCCGTCCTCGACGACACCATCCTCTACCCGGAGGGTGGAGGTCAGCCGGCCGACCGCGGTTGGCTGGACGAGGTCGCCGTGGTGGACGTGCGCCGGTCCGGAGACGCGATCCGCCATCACCTCGAGCGCCCGGTCCCGCCGGGCCCGGCGCGCCTCCGACTGGACTGGGCCAGGCGGTTCGACCACATGCAGCAACACACCGGCCAGCACCTGCTCACCGCCGTGGCGCTCGAGCGATTCGGTTGGCGGACGACCGCGTTCCACCTCGGCGCCGATGTGAGCGACATCGAGCTCGACGCACCCTCTCTCACCCGCACGCAACTCTCCGCCCTCGAAGAGGCCGTCGCCGCGCAGGTTCGCGGCGCACGAAGCGTGAGCGCCCGGCGAGTCACGCCCGAGGAGTACGCCACGCTCGCCGTGCGGTCACGCGGTCTCCCCGAGGGTTTCGCAGGAGAGATCCGCCTGGTCGAGATCAAGGGCGTCGATCTCAACACCTGCGGCGGCACCCATCTGCGTTCGACCGCCGAACTCGAGGCACTGGCGCTCCTCGGCACCGAGCCGATGCGTGGCGGCACCCGAGTGTTCTTCGTGGCGGGCGGGAGGTTGCGCCGCCGCATGGCCGCGCACGAGGAGCGCAACGCCGCCCTCCGAGCGGCGCTGGACGCTCCCGAGTCGGACTTCGTCGCCCTGGTGGAGCGCCGGCGCGGCGAGGCGCGGGAGCTGGAGCGACAGGTCGGGACTCTGCTCGGGGACCTCGCGGTCCTGGAGGCGGACGCGCTTGCCGCATCGCCGGGGATCCTGCTCGAAGCCCACTACGAAGGACGGGATGCCTCGTTCCTGCAGACCGTGGCGCGGCGCGTCGCGCCGAACCTCGGTGGACGCGTTGCCTTCCTCACCGCCGCGCACGAGAGGGGGCACTTCTTCGCCGTGGTCGCCGGCGAGCGGTGTCCGAAGGCGCTCTCGTCGCTCGGCGCCGTCGTGGCGGACGCGCTCGGCGGGCGTGGCGGCGGAGCCGGCCGGATCTTCCAGGGCAAGGCGAGTTCCTTCGCGGCTCGCGTCTCCGCGCTCGACGCGCTCCTCGCCGCCCTCTCCGGAAACGGCTAGGCGTCCCGACCACCGGTAGGGCCGCAGCGAGCGGCGAATGTCCGGGCGCCGCGGCCGGGGTCCGGGGTCCGGGGTCCGGGGTCCGGGGTCCGGGGTCCGGGGTCCGGGGTCCGGGGTCCGGGGTCCGGGGTCCGGGGTCCGGGGTCCGGGGTCCGGGGTCCGGTGAGAGGCAACACTCTCCTCCCGCTTCCCTTCCCTTGTTCCAAGTCCCCTTCCTCATGTCCCCATCCTCATTGACCCGGCCCGACCTTCCCACTACCCTCAGCCGTCCCGACGGTTCCGGGGAGGGGACCTGAGCGCATGGAACTGATCCACCAGCTGCTGGACTTCGTGCTCCACCTCGACGTCCACCTCGACCAGCTGATCCGCGAGTACGGCGCGTGGACGCACGCCATCCTCTTCGGGATCGTCTTCTGCGAGACCGGCTTCGTCGTCACGCCCTTCCTGCCTGGAGACTCCCTGCTCTTCGCCGTCGGCACCTTCGCGGCGCGCGGCTCGCTCGACCTCACCGTCGCGATGGTCTCCCTGGCGACGGCGGCCGTACTCGGAGACACGGTCAACTACTGGATCGGCTACTGGGTCGGTCCCAAGGTCTTCCACAAGGAGAACGTCCGCTTCCTCAACAAGAAACACCTCGAGCGAACACACGCGTTCTACGAGAAGTACGGCGGCAAGACCATCATCATCGCGCGCTTCGTACCGATCATCCGCACCTTCGCGCCGTTCGTCGCGGGCATCGGCCGGATGACCTACGGCACGTTCATCGCCTACAACGTGGTCGGCGGCATCGGCTGGGTCGTGCTGATCGTCCTCGCCGGTTTCTACTTCGGCAACATCCCCGTGGTCAAGGACAACTTCACCTTCGTCATCATGGCGATCATCGTCATCTCGGTGTTGCCGGCGATCGTCGAGGTGATCCGCGCCCACCTGGCGTCGCGCGCCGCGCGGCGCGCCTGAGAGTTGCGGCGAACATTCGCCTGCCTGGGTGCAGAGGCGACGACCCTTCGCCCCGCTTCGGCCCTTCGGAGCGCCGTTTTCGGCCATTGACACGGTCCGGAGGGGTTTGTACGCTCGCCGACGTGAACCCGTGAGAAGTGCGTCTGCAACCGGCCGGCCTCACCGCACGTACCACCGGGCCAGAGGAGAGGGATGCCATGTGGCAACGGATCGTCAACCTGATGCGGGGCTTCCTGAGTCTGTTCGTGTCCGGGCTGGAGCGGCAGAACCCGCGCGCCCTGATCGAGGCGGAGAAGGAGAACCTCCGCCAGCAGATCGCCCGCTTCAACGAGAACCTCGCGGCGCACGCCGGCTTCTGCGAACGCCTGATGCGCCAGGTCAAGAACCTCGAGGCGCAGGAGCGCGACCTGGCCGCCAAGGCGGCGGCCAATCTCAAGGTCGGCAATCGCAGCGCGGCGGGTCAGTACGCCCTGCAGCTCAAGACCGTCAAGGAACAGCTCGAGGAGAACCGCGCCCAGCTCAAGGCCGCCGAGGAAACGTACAAGAAGCTGGTCCAGTCGCGCGACGTGTCGGTGCGCGACGCCCAGGCCAAGATCGAGGGCTTGAAGAGGCTGCTCACCGAGACCGAGATGCTCGAGGCGCAGGCCGAGCTGCAGGAGATGGCGAACGGCATGATCTCCTCGATCGGCGGCAGCGGCGACACGCTGAACCGGGTCGAGGAGTACCTCACCGAGCGGCGAGATCAGGCCGCCGGCAAGGCCCGGGTCGCCTCGACCACCATCGACTCGTCGAAGGTCGAGCTGATGGAGGCGGAGCAGCAGGCGCTCGCCGATCAGGCGCTCACCGAGTTCGCGGCAGCCTACGGCCTCGAGATGCCGGCGTCCGAACCGGCGGCGGCCGAGGAGGCGAAGCCGGCCGCGCCGCCGACGAAGGACATGGGCCCGGCCCAGAAGCAGTGATCGGGCGAGCGGAGCCGGAGCGTGAACCGACACCGCGCAGGCGCGACGCCGCGCACAGCAACGATTGGCCGGGCGGAGCGGTCGTCCAGCGTGGACCCGCGTCGCCCGGCGTGGCCGCACCAGACCGGAGGAGTCCGTCATGAACGCTGAGCCTCAGAAGGTGGGACCGACCGCGCTGGGCAAGGTGGTGCTGGTGGTGTTCGTGCTGGCCTGCCTCGCCGGAGCCGCCTACTACTTCCGCGATCTCCTGCTCCCGGGCGGGGACTCCGGCACCAAGGGCGTCGACCTCGACGCGTTCAAGCAGCAGCAGGGGAAGGTGGAGGCCCCGGACACCAAGGGGATCACCACGGTGAACGAGTACACCTACCTGCCCTCGGAGAAACTGCCGCCGGTCAAGGGTGTTTCCGCGTACACGTGGAACGCGCAGGACAAGGTGGTCAACTTCCCGATCAACGTGTGGATCGGGTGGCTGCCGATCGTCGCGGCCAACCACGGATTCGCCCCCAACGCCGACAGCGTCTTCTTCAAGGAGTACGGCTTCAAGGTGAACCTGAAGCTGATCGACGACCCGGTTGTGGCGCGCGACGCGTACGCCGCCGGCGAGAGCCACATCCTGTGGGGAACGCTCGACATGATCGCGCTGTTCGCCCCCGACCTGATGCGCGACTCGCGCACGGCGCCGCGCGTCTACCAGCAGATCGACTGGTCGAGCGGCGGCGACGGCATCATCGTGCGGGGCGCGATCCGCTCGGTGCGCGACCTCAAGGGCAAGACCGTCGTCTACGCGCAGAATTCGCCCTCGCAGTACTTCATCAACAACCTGCTCCTCGCCGCCGGGATGCAGCCCTCGGAGGTCAACCACAGATACACCGCGACCGCCTTCGAGGCGGCGGCCGCCTTCGTCGCGGACAAGCGGATCGACGCGTGCGTCTCGTGGGCTCCCGACATCTACACCATCCCCGAGAAGGTGGCCGGAACCCGAGTCCTCACCACGACCGCGGAGGCGAACAAGCTGATCGCCGACGTCTGGGCCGTGCGCGCCGACTTCGCCAAGGACCACCCGCAGATCGTCAAGGGGCTGGTCGCCGGCATCTTCAAGGGCATGGACCAGCTCGCCGACCCGACTTTCAAGGCCAAGGCGTTCGAGTGGATGGCCGAGGGGTACGGCATGCAGGCGGACGAGGTCAAGGCGATGGCCGCCGACGCCCACTCGACGAACTTCGCCGAGAACAAGGACTTCTTCCTCAACGCCAACAACCCGACCAACTTCGAGCGCACCTGGAAGAACATCACGTTCGTCTACCGCGAGCTGGGGCTGATCGGCACGCCGGTGCGCTTCGACGAGGTGATGGACTTCTCGGTGCTCAAGCAACTCGACGTCGAGGGCACCTTCCGCCACCAGAAAGACGAGTATCGCTCCACCTTCGCCCCGACGAGCTACAAGAAGATCTCGGCCGAAGCGCCGATCGTCACCCAGACGATCCGCATCAACTTCTACCCCAACTCGGCGAACATCTACGAACCGCAGCACGACGACGTCGGCTCGCCGATCCCGAACACCCTCTACGACCCGACGGTCGAGGCGACGCTCGAGAAGGTCGGCCGCCTCGCCGGCCAGTACGAGCGCGCCGTGATCGCGGTCGTCGGGCACACCGACTCGTCGATGAAGGGGCGCGGGGCCCGCCTCGAGGACGTCCGCCAGCTCTCCCTCGACCGCGCCAAGGCGGTCAAGCAGGCGCTGGTCAAGAAGTACAAGTTCGACCCCAACAAGTTCAGCGTCGAGGGCAAGGCGTGGGACGAACCGGCCGACGCCGACGACCCGAACAACCACGCCCTCAACCGGAGGGTGGAAATCTCCGTGTATCCGCCGGAGGCGAAGTGAGCCAAGGTCCGGGGGCCGGGGGCCGGGGGCCGGGGCCCGGCGGACCGGCAGGGCGCCGACAACTGCTGCGCATCCGGGAGAGCGTCCCGCCGTGGCTGGCGTGGCTGCTCGGCGCGCTGCCCGTGGCGCTGCTCCTGGCCGCCTGGTTCGGCGTGACGGCGGGCGCGGACGCCGAGTCGCGGATGATCTCGCCGACCATTCTGCCCAGCCCGGGAGAGGTGGTTCGCTCGTTCCCGCAGTTGTGGTTCGAGCGCGCACTCACCCGCAACCTGTTCGTTTCGTTCGGGCGCGTCGTCGAGGGGTTCGTCCTGGCCGTCGCCGTGGTCTTTCCCCTCGGCGTCCTGATGGGTGCGTTCACCAAGGTGAAGGCCACGTTCACTCCGCTTTCGGTGTTCGGCGCCTACCTTCCGATCCCCACGCTGGTGCCTCTCACCCTCTCGTTGTTCGGCACCGGCGAGTTGCAGAAGGTGCTCTTCCTCGCCCTCGCCTTCGCCATCTACCTGCTCCCGCTCGTCGTCCAGGCGGTGGACGCCGTCGACGACATCTACCTGAAGACGGCGTACACCCTCGGGGCCACGCGCTCCCAGGCGGTGCGCAAGGTCCTGCTCGCCGTCGCCTGGCCGGACATCTTCCAGGCCTTGCGGCTCTCCTTCGGCGTCGGTTGGAGCTACATCCTGCTCGCCGAGATGGTCGACATCGGCAAGGGGCTGGGTGGGATCATCATGACCTCGCAGCGGCGCGGCCCCCGAGAACACATCTATTTGGTGCTGGTGGTGATCGTGGCGGTGGCCTTCCTCGCCGACAAGGCGTGGGTCGCCGCCGGCCGCAGGCTGTTCCCGTACCGCGAGGCGCGCCGATGACGACACCGAGATGCGTGGACCGTGGACCGCGGGCCGTGTGCCGCGAGGCGGAAGGCCCTGGAGTCTCGCCGCACCCCGAGCCGAAAGGTGGCCCGCGGTGACCGACGGCAGACCCGCCTTGCCCATAGTCGAGTTCCGCGACGTCACCAAGACGTTCAACGCCGGCACACCTCAGGCGTTCACCGCGATCAGGAACATCACCTTCTCCATTGAGGACCGCCCAGGTTACGGCGAGTTCGTCGCCATCGTCGGACCCTCGGGGTGCGGGAAATCGACGATTCTCAACCTCATCCACGGGTTCCCCGACGTCGCGCCCCCGACCGCTGGGCACGTGTTGGTGCGCGGCGAGGAGGTCGCCGGGCCGGGCAGCGACCGCGGGATGATCTTCCAGAAGTACAGCTCGTTCCCCCACCGGACCGTTCTCGGCAACGTGACACTCGGTCTCGAGCTGAACAGCGCGACGAACGGCCTCGGCCGCTCCGCACGCGAGGACCTGGCCGCCGAATGGCTGGCCAAGGTCGGACTGAATGGGCACGAGCGCAAGTACCCCCACCAGCTCTCCGGAGGGCAACAGCAGCGCGTGGCGATCGCCCGCTCCCTGGTGCTCAAGCCGCGCATCATCCTGATGGACGAGCCGTTTTCGGCGCTCGACGAGCCGACCCGCTACGAGATGCAGCGGCTGATCATGGAGCTGTGGCACGAGGTCGAGGCGACCGTGTTCATCGTCACTCACTCGATCTCCGAGGCGGTATTCCTCGGCGACCGAGTGTGGGTGATGACACCGGCACCGGGGAGGATCGGCACGGTCTTCGACGAAACGGTGCCGCGCACCCGCGACGCCGACCCGATCACGACGCAGGACGGCAAGGCGTTCAAGGAGGTCGTGGCGGAGGTCGCGCGCGCGTTCCGCGCGCTGGAGACCGGGCAATGACCGGGACGGTCCGCGGTGGATGGCGCGGCGCGCGGGTTTCCGCTCCGGGGGGTCGTGACCGGTGACCGCAGCGCCCCCCTCCCTCAAGGAGATCCTCAAGGCTGCGTTCTGGCGGCCGGTGCGCACGCGCATCCTCGGCGCGATGCCGCTCACGCAGATGCTGCTGGCCGCGTTCGGCCTGGCCGGGTTCTTCAACCCGGGCTTCTGGCTACTCGGACTGGCCGCGGTGGTCGCGTTCGTCGGTGGCCGCTCGGCGAGCGCGCGCTTCCAGAAGCTGGTCGAGGGCGAGCGCCTGCTCGCCCGCGCCCACGGCTGGGAGGAGAAGGTCCAGGCCGCCTTCGCCCGATTGACGCCGGACTCGAAGGACCGCTACCGCAGGCTGCTCGAACAGTGCGGCCAGATCCTCGGCATCGTCCCGAGCCTCGAGGGCGAGGGCGGCGGCACGCTGAAGGACCTGCGTGCCGGGGGGCTCAACCAGCTGCTCTGGCTCTTCCTGCGCCTGCTCTCCTCGCGAGAGCTGATCCTCGGCAACTTGAGCCAGACGGACCGGCGCGCCGTAGAGGCCGAACTGGCCAACGTCAAGGAGCGTCTCGCCGCGGCGCCCGCCGAGTCGCCCCTCGCCCGCTCGCTGCAGGCGACGCTCGAAATCCAGACCCGTCGACTGGACAACCTCACGAAGGCGAAGTCGAACCTCGAGGTGATCGACGCCGAACTCGAACGCATCGAGCAACAGGTCAGACTGATCCGCGAGGAGACCGCCGTGTCGGGAGGTCCGGAGATCCTCTCCAACCGCCTCGACGCGGTGTCCAGCACGCTGGCCGAGACCTCGCGCTGGATGGACCAGCACGCCGACTTCATCGGCTCGCTGTCCGCCGACGAAGGCGCCGCCGAGGCGGCGTCCCTGCCCCGACTGCCCGAGCCCCCCGCGCCGGTCGAGTCGCCGAGGCCACCCCCGCCGCCGCGTGCCCGCCAGAGGAACTAGGGAGCCGTTTTCGAGCGAGGAGAGACGGATGACCCCAGACGAGCGCGCAGCGGTCCCAGTCACGAGCCCTCCCGAGTTGCCCGCCTGGGCCGCCGAGATGAGGGAGACCTTCCGGGCCGGCGGCACCAGTCAGTTCGTCATCCACGGCAACGTCTTCGACCTGGTGCCGGCACCGGCGGGCGGAGGGTTCACGTTCCTACCCCTGCGCCGATTCCTCACCGAGACGATGTTCGCGCCGTTCGAGGTGGTGATCCACTACGACCGCGGCCGCGGCATCCGCGTGCCCAAGGGGGGCGACGCGTTCCATCGCTTCCTCAGGGCGTACGACACCTTCCAGGGCACCTCGTGGGCAGCCCTTCCCGACACCGGCGCCGAGAAGGTCGAGGCACTCGACCTCGGCAACCTGCTGCCGCGCGAGCCGAAGCGGGCGCTCGAGTTGATCGACCGGTTCCTGCGCGGTGCCGTGGCGCGCACGCGCGTCGAGGGCGGCAAGGCCGTCGGCGACCCGCTCAGGGTGGCTGTAGTGCTCGACTACGCGCACTTCATCGCACCCCAGGGCGACCCGCTCTACCTCGCCGACCTGTCCCAGACGCTGATCCAGTTGCTCGACTGGTCCGCCGACCCGGCGATCACCGGGGCCTACGTGGCGACCGCGCTGATCACCGAGAACCTCGCCGACCTCAATCAGGCGCTGGTCGCCAACCCGTACAGCGCCAAGCTGAAGATCCCGCTGCCAGACGCCTCCGATTTGCGCGCCTACATCGTCTCGCTGACCGCGGACGTCGGCGACTTCTCGGAAGTCAGCGAGGTGACGCGCGACGTGCTCGCCGAGAAGCTGGTCGGGCTCTCGCGGGTGAACGTGCGTGCGCTCGTGCTGCGCGCCCTCTCGTCCGGGCAGCGCATCACCGGTGCCTACCTGACTCGGATGAAGCGCGACTTCATCGAGAAGGAGGCGTTCGGCCGGTTGGATTTTCTCGAGTCCGACCGCACCCTCGACGACGTCGCCGGGCACGACGAGGCCAAGGCGTGGTTGCGCCAGGACGCGGTGCTCCTCCGTCGGGGGCGGACGGCGGCGATACCGATGGGCTACCTGCTCACCGGCCGCATCGGCACCGGGAAGACCTTCCTCGTCGAGTGTCTGGCCGGCGAGATCGGCATCCCTTGCGTCGAACTGAAGAACTTCCGCGAGAAGTGGATCGGCGCCACGGAGGGCAACCTCGAGAAGGTGTTCACCATCCTCCACGCCCTCGGCCAGGTGATCGTGTTCGTCGACGAGGCGGACCAGGCGACGGGCAAGCGCGGTTCGGACGGGGGCGACTCCGGCCTGTCCGGACGGATCTACGCGATGCTGGCCAAGGAGATGTCGGACACGCGCAACCGCGGCAAGATCGTCTGGATCTTCGCCACCTCGCGGCCCGACCTGCTCGAGGTCGACCTCAAGCGCCAGGGCCGACTCGACGTGCACATCCCGCTGTTCCCTCCGGGTACGGCGGAGGGACGCCGCGGCCTGTTCGCCGCGATGGCCCGCAAGCTCAAACTGCCGGTCCAGGCCGCCGACCTCCCCGCCCTCCCCGACGACGCGCAGATCGGCGGCAACGAGATGGAGGGGATGCTGGTGCGCGCGCTGCGCGAGCACGAGGCCGCGCTCGAGCGGCAGGAGCAAGGGGGGGCCGCGGCGCCGCTCTTCGCGGAAACTGTGAAGCGCGTGATCGCCGAGTTCCGTCCTTCGGCGCACACCGAGCGGCTCGATCTGATGGACATGCTCGCGGTCAAGGAGTGCACCGACGCCCGATTCCTGCCCGAGCGCTTCCGCAACCTGTCGATCGCCGACGTCAACCGCCGCATCGCCGAGTTGAGGCTCGCCGTCGGCGAGTAGAGCCGCCAAGGAGGTCTGCCGTGGGTGACGCGTCGGCCTTTCCACTGGTGACGATGGCGCACCTCGTCCTGCTCGCGATGTGGGGCGGGGTGGTCGCCACGGAGGCGGTGCTGGAGGTCGCCTCGTACAGAAGGTCCGAACTCGCCGAGGCGACGAGCAGGTTTCACTACTGGATCGACCTGCTCGTCGAGCTGCCGGTCGTTCTCGGTGTCCTCGTCACGGGAATCACGGCGGCGATCCTCGCTGACCACCTCACCCGGCCGCACGCGGTGAAGCTCTCGTTCGCCGGGCTGGCCGTCGCCGTCAACCTGTTCTGCATCGCCGTCGTTCTGCGACGCGACCGACTCCGACTGGCGGGGGCCCCCGCCGACCGCCTGCACCGTCTGTCCCGCATCGTTCTGACCTGTTTTGCCGTCGGCCTCCTGTGTGCGGCGGTCGCGGCCGCGCTGGGGTTCTCCTTCGCCCTCGGACGCGTCGGCTGACCCACGTTGGGTCGGGCACACGACCGTTCCCGAGACCAGCGCCTGCGCTATCCTGCCACGGTGTTCGGATCAACGCCCCGCAGGCGCACCGGCCGTTACGTTCGAACGCTCTTCCTCGGCGCTCTACTGGGGGCCGGGCCCGCAGCCGCGCAGACCGGCCGGCTCGTGGTGTTCGAGAGCTTCATGCGTCCCGGTTGAGGGAGCTGCGAGACCGCCGGTCAGGCGGTCGACCAACTCGCGCAGGAGTTCGCCGGGCGCCCGGTGGTGTTTCTCGAGCACAACGTCGACGCGCGGATCGGCCGCCGGCAGGACCGCTGGTGGGCCGCGTACGGTTCCGGCGGCACGGTCTACCTGCCGCTCGTCATGGCGGACAGCGGCCACCGATTCGCGAGCGGCACGACCAACTTCACGAGCGTCTGCCGCACGATGGTCAACGCGGAGTTGGCCCGGCCCGCCGACGCCGACATCGAGGCCTGGGCCGAGCGCTCCGGCGACACGGTGCGGGTCTGGGTGCGGGCCACGAATCGAACCGCCGCGGCACTTTCCGCGGCGGAGAACTCGGCGACCGTCCACGCCCTCGTCTGGGAGGAAGCGAGGGTCGGCACCACCGGCCGGTACGTGCGCGGCGCGCCGTGGGCGATGGTCGAAGCGCCCCTCGCCACCGGGGAGAGCGCCGGATTCGCCCTCGTCACGCCGACGCTCGTCGTGCACGACTGGAGCAAGATCCACACCACTGTCGTCCTCGACTATCGACCGGGAGGAAGTACCGGCGCGTACGACATGCTCCAGGCGGCGCACGCGCTGCCGCCGGCGCTGAGTCTCGCGCCGGCAGTCCTCGAGCTGCGATCGGACGCGGCCTCGGCCGGCTCGGAGACCGCCGTGGTCGCCCTGAGCGGGCCGCCGGGCGTGAGATGGACCGCCACGCCCGGTCTCGACTGGGTCGAGGTCGTGCCGGCCACGGGCCAGCTCCCGGCGTCGGCCACCGTCCGGCTGGTGCGGGACCGTCTACCGCCGGGGACCTCGCACACCTCCGTCGCATTCGGCGCGAGCGGCGAGGGTCTCCTCCTGGCGGCCGAATTGGCTGTCAGCGCCGAGCGGATCGACCCGCCGCGAGCCGTTCGAAGACGCGTCGAGCGCCGAGATCCCTGACTCGCACACCGCCCGGGACCGGAAGACGCATCCAATCGACGCGCCTTCGGGCGCGCGACTCCCGGAGGACGACCCGAAGACCGCGCTCTTCAGCCCTGCTCCCGTACCCGGACCCCTGACCCCTCCCCCGCATCGGTCCGTTCGGTCCAGGGCTCGCCGACCCCGGCCCACGCAGCCGCCATGCCGCTGTCGCCCGTCCTCTGTCCCCTGCTACCATCGGCGGTCCGGGCCGGCCGAGCGCCGGCCGCGGAGTGGAAGGAGTCGCCCGATGAGGAACCGTGTCCTGGCGCTGTCCCTTGCGCTCGCCGCCGTACCCACGATCGCGTACCCGTGCACCAACATCATCGTCACCAGGGGCGCGTCGGCCGACGGCTCGACGATGATCACCTACGCGGCCGACAGCCACGAATTCTACGGAGAACTGGCGCTCATCCCGCCCGGCGTGCACCGGCCGGGGACGATGCGCGACATCATCGAGTGGGACACGGGAAAGCTCCTCGGCAGGATCAAGGAGGCTCCGGTCACCTACCGCGTGGTCGGCAACATCAACGAGTACCAGGTTTCGGTGGGCGAAACAACCTTCACCGGCCGCAAGGAACTCGAGGGGCCCTCGGGGATCGTCGACTACGGCTCGCTGATGTTCATCGCCCTGCAGCGCGCCAAGACCGCGCGCGAGGCGATCCGCGTCATCGCCCAGGTCGTCGACGAGTACGGCTACGCCTCGACCGGAGAGTCGTTCTCCATCGCCGACCCGAACGAGGCATGGATCTTCGAGATCATCGGCAAGGGCGAGAAGGCCAAGGGCGCCGTGTGGGTCGCCCGCCGCGTGCCCGACGGCCAGATCTCCGGGCACGCCAACCAGGCCAGGATCCGTACGTTCCCGCTCAACGACCCCGACAACGTCATGTACGCCAGAGACGTCATCACCTTCGCCCGCGAAAAGGGGTGGTTTGCAGGCAAGGACGCGGAGTTCTCCTTCGCCGACACCTACGCGCCGCTCGACTTCGGCGCGTTGCGCTTCTGCGAGTCGCGCGTGTGGAGCGTCTTCCGACGCGCCGCGCCGTCGCTCGATCTCGGCCCGGAGTACGTGGACGGCTCGCGCCGCGACCTGCGCCTGCCCCTGTGGGTCAAGCCGGACAGGAAGCTCTCGGTGCGCAACGTGATGCAGTTGATGCGTGACCACTTCGAGGGCACGCCGTTCGACATGACCAAGGACGTCGGCGCCGGACCCTTCGCCTGCCCGTACCGCTGGCGGCCGATGACCTGGGAGGTGGACGGCGGCAAGTACGTCCACGAACGGGCGATCTCCACGCAACAGACCGGCTTCTCGTTCGTGGCGCAGTCGCGCCGCGACCTCCCCGACCCGATCGGGGGCGTGCTGTGGTTCGGCGTGGACGACACCTACTCGACGGTATATGTGCCGTTCTACTCGTCCACGTCCGAGGCGCCGCGCGCGTGGGCGGCCGGCACCTGCTCCTTCGACCGGTTCTGCTGGGACTCCGCCTTCTGGGTGTTCAACTTCGTCACCAACTGGACCTACACCCGCTACTCCGACATGATCGTCGACGTACAGAAGGTTCAGGAGGAGCTGGAAGCCGCCTTCATCGCCAACCAGCCGGCGGTCGAGAAGGCCGCCCTCGAGTTGCACCGCCAGTCGCCGCAGCTGGCTCGGGACTACCTGACCGCCTACTCGAAGGAGCAGGGTGAGAACGTCGTGGCGCGCTGGCGGAAGCTTGGCGAGTTCCTCCTCTGGAAGTACCTCGACGGGAACGTGCGCGACGCACAGGGGCACGTGACACACCCCAAGTACCCCGACTCCTGGTACCGGGCGATCGTTCGCGACGCTGGGGACCGCGTCCGGCAGCACCCCGACCCGACGCCCACTCCGGCGCCGTGACTACCTGAGGAGCGGTCCTGGGCGCCGGCCGGCGCCCAGGACCACCTTGCCCGCCGGCCGGACGCGGAACCACGCGGTCGCCGCGCACCTCCCTCCTGCCGGGCGCGCACCGCATGCTGCACGCCGCCTTCAACCGGTCTTCATGAATCGCAGCGATCCTCGGTCTCGGCCGAGAGCACAGACCGGTTCCGGGTCTGTCGACCGCTCGCCGAGGCCGGGAGGAGTCGATGCCGCTCACAGGGCATTCGGATGACGTCTCGCTAGCCGACCTGTTGCAGGCCAACGCCCTGGGGCGGAACACCTGCCGCGTGATGGTCACGACACCTCAGGGACGAGGCGTCTTCTACCTGGAGGAGGGCGCCGTCGTGGATGCGGCGTTCGGCGAGCTGGACGGCCGCGACGCCCTCTTCGCCCTGCTGAGCGCGCGAGACTCCTCGTTCCACGTCGAGAGCGGCATGACCACACACAGACGGACGATCCACGACGAGTGGCAGCACCTGCTCATCGAGGCGATGCGTCGCGAGGACGGAGGCGCTCTCCCGGCCATCGCCACCCGTCCCCCACTCACCGTCGTCAAGCTCGGCGAACCGGCGCCATCGGCCCCGCTCAAGGCACCCGCCGCAGCGCAGCCGGACGTTGCGGGTCGGACCCGGCCCACCGCAACCGAGGCCGTCTCCTCCCCCGCTCCCGCGCGATCGACGTCCCGACGATCCGGCGCAGCCGGAGGGAGGATCGCCGCGCTCGCCGTCGGAGCGGCGGCCCTGGCTGCGCTCGGGTACTTCGCCGCGTCGCTGCTCGGCTACGGGGGCGCCACAACCGCGCCGGCGAGTGTGGCCCCGACATCCACGGAACCCACGGCGCCCCCTCCCGCCGTCGAGGCGTCCACGCTTGTCGGTCCCGGTGACGCGGCGCCTCGGCTGCTCTCGGGGGAGGCGCCACGGTCGCCACAGCCGGACCTCGCCCTCTCGCCCACCGTGACACTTCGGGTGCTCGTCGGCCCCGACGGCAACGTCTCGGAGGCGCGAGTCTTCCGCTCGCGTCTCGACCTTGCTCCCTTTGAGGAGGCGGCTCTCGAGGCCGTCCGGACATTCCGGTTCCAGCCCGCGGCCAGGGGAGGCAGCCCGGTCGCGGCGTGGGTCAACCTGCCGGTCACATTCCGCTGACACGAGGAGGTCGAGCATGTGGAAGAAGCTGGTCCTGACGATCGGAATCGTGCTTGGTGCCGCGGCCACGGTGGCCACCGGTGAATCCGTGCGCATCAAGGGGTCCGACACGATAGGCGGCAAGCTCGCCCCCGAGCTCGCCAGGGCGTTCCGAGCGGCCCGGCCCGAGGTGGAGTTCGAGATCGACGCACTGGGCTCCTCGACCGCCTTCATCGGTCTGTTCGACGGCAGCGCCCAGATCGGCGCGGCCTCCCGACCCGTCAACGAGAAGGAACTGAACCGCGCCAGAGAACTCGGGCTCCGTCTGAACGAGGCCGTGATCGGCTACGACGGCGTGGCCGTCATCGTCCACCCTTCGAATCCGATCGCCTCCCTCACGGTGGCGCAGCTCGCCGAGCTGTTTACCGGTTCGATCACCAACTGGCGCCAGCTCGGAGGAGTCGATTCCACGGTTCGGCTGATCAGCCGTCCCTCGTACTCCGGCACGCATGCGTTCTTCAAGGAGCGTGTGGTCAGGCGCGGCAACGCCAAGGGCTCCGAGGAGTTCGCACCGGCCACGGAGTTCGTCGAGGAGAACGGCGCGATTCTCGCTGCGGTGGCCGGGGATCCCCGCGCCGTGTCATACGTTGGCCTGGGCTGGCTCGGGCAACAGGTCAAGGCCCTCTCCGTCGCCGCTCAAAGCGGCGAGGAAGCGGCGAAGCCGACGCTGGCCAACGTCCGGGCGGGAAGCTATCCCCTGTACCGGCCACTCCTCATGTATGTCCGTGAGGACGCCCCATCAGCAGCCCTCGACTTCCTGCGCTTCGTGCTCTCGACCGAGGGTGCCGCTCTGGTCCAGGCCGAAGGGTTCGTCCCGCCGGACCAGACCGGCGCCCTGCCCGGCTTCCTGGCGGCGCCGCGTACGCCGAGCGCGGGCACGGCGGTCGCCGAGGTGGTTCGGATCAGGTTCGCCTTCAACTCCTCGCGTCCGCGGCCGGAGGACCAGGCGCGACTCGTCGAGGTGGCTCGCAAGATCTCGGCCGGTCACTACCGCGCCACTCTGACTGGTCACGCCGACGGAAAGGGCCCGACCGAAGTCAACCGGCGGATCGCCCTGGCCCGCGCCAGGGTCGTGGCTGACGAGCTCGCAGGACTCGGCGCGCCCCGCGATGCCATGCGGATCGAGAGCGCCGGGGCGGACGCTCCCGTCGCCAGCAACACGATCCCGGCAGGCCGGGCCGAGAACCGCCGAGTGGACATCTCGCTCGTGCCCGTGCCCTGAGTTCGGAATCCAGGCGCTCGCCACGGCTGACCGCCGCCAACCAGGCACTTCGTTGGACGATGGGCGTCGCGCCCCGGCGACGTGGCGGTTCCCGTCCGGGACTCCCGAGCCGGCGGAAGGACTCGCTCAGAACGACGCGGCCGCCGACAAGGGGGCGCGGCCCCGCGCCCGCACGAGCGGCGAACGACGAGGCCTCGCACGTGCGGGCAGATTGCGGACGACCGCAGCGAAGGCAGCGAGGTTGCCGTCGACCGCGGTGGCGTTCACCCGCCGGCGATAGTGGTCCAGGGAGCCAAGGAAGCCCCGCAGATGCTCGGATCTCAGCCGGTCGAGGCGCACCCAGGTGCCGCACCCGCTGAGCGCGAGTAGATGTGCGTTGATCTCCTGCTCGGCGTTGCCGATCTCCGGCATGGCCAGCACCGGCTTGCCGAGGTGGATCGCCTCACCGACGACCTGGTTCCCTGCCGTGGCCACCAGCGCCGCAGCTCCCGCAAGGTCGGCCACGAAGGTCGGTTCGTCGACCGCTCTGAAGACCAGACGCCTCCCAGCGGGCCTCTCTCCAAGCCCGTAGACGTGCACGTCGCGCCCGCACTCGTTCAACGCCGCGAGCGCAGAATCCGGCGCCGAACGACGCAGATACGCGACGAGGTGTTCTCCAGTCCGGGCCGAGGCGTTCAAGACCTCCGGGCGGAGCAGGGTGCCGATCTGACGGACACCCTTCACGCCGCGGCGCAGCGGCAGGTGGTGGAACGACGACACGACCGTCTCGCGCTGGCCCCTGTAGTAGCCGCTCACCACCAGTCCCATCAAGGCCGTGGCCGCCCGCAACCGCAAGGGGAACTCCCCGAAATCCTCGGCGAGAAGGAAGTGCTGATGATTGAGGCTGATGAACGGAACGCCGCATCGCCGGGCCGCTCGCGGCAGCGCCGGCTCGAAGTCGGTGATCACGAGGTCGGGTCGATCCGATCGGATCCGCGAGGCAAGGCTCCCGACCAGCGATTCGAAGTCCCGCAGGAAGGGAAGGAACTGGAGGGCGGTGCGGGCCAGAGCCAGGCGTCCCCAACGCGAATAGCCGAAGCGCAGGCCCGGGATCGCAACGACCTCGACCCCCGCGTCGCGATACGCCCGCGACAGGATCTCGAGTGCGTCGCCGGAGGCGAAGACCGTCACCTCGTGCTCGGGGCGGAGCATCTCGACCACGGTCCGAACTCGCGTCGCGTGCCCTCGGCCCTCGCCGGAAAGACTGTAGAAGATGCGCGCCATCGCCCGCCCCCGAAGACGGGCGCCGTGCCCCGCCCTCCGTCAGACCTTCGCCCCGCGACGTGAAGCCGGAGATCGTCTCAAGCGAAGGTCGGTGGCGCAGGCGCACGTAGAGAGCCCTCACTCGCTCCACATCCCCTTCACAGCCGCTTCGAACTCGCCCGTGCATGCTGCTCCGCATGATCGCGACAGGAGTGCTGGCGGCGATCGCCGCGCGATGGTCCGGCACCGTACCCCGCCCCCGCTGGTGCACCTTCCTCGTCACCTACCGCTGCAATGCGCGATGTCGGATGTGCGACTCCTGGCGTCTGCCTCGACTACGCGAGCTGACGGTCCCCGACGCTGAGCGCGTGTTCCAGGACATCGGCCGGCTCGATGTCGTCCGCCTTTCCGGCGGCGAGCCCTTTCTCAGGGACGACATCGCCGAACTCGCACAGGCGGTCTGGCGCGCGTCGCGCCCCGGTGTTCTGCACGTCACGACGAACGGGTCCCTCCCGGATCGGGTTGCGGCATTCGCCATAGGGTTCCCACGGCCGCGCGCTCTCCGCTTCATGGTCTCGTTCGACGGCCTCGCCGAGGAGCACGACCGCAACCGCGGCGCGTCGGTGCGTTTCGCCACGGCGCTGGAGACGGTGGAGATCCTCTGCGGACTGCGCTCGACTCTGGGCCTGACGGTGACGGCCAACCACACCGTCATCTCGCCGCAGTCGATGGCGGACTCCGGGGGTCTTCGCGACGAGCTACGGCGCCTCGGTGTGGAGCTTCACACCGTCCTCGCCTACTCGGATTCCGCGATGTACGGAGCCGGAAACCGGTCCGCCAGAGCGGAACACGCGATCGTCCCGGTCGGGTACCCCTTGCATCCGGCACTCGCGGGCGCCGACGCGCTCGCCTTCGTCGAGCGCGAGCGGGTCACCGCCGAACGCGGCCGAGATCCGCTCGTCCGGATCGGCAAGCGTTACTACCTGCGCGGGCTCGCCTCGCGGCTGCTCGGAGAGGTGCCGCCGGCTCCTCGACCGGCGTGCGTCGCGCTGCGCTCACACCTGCGGATCCTGCCAGACGGGCGAGTTCCGGTGTGCCAGTTCAACAGCAAAGACGTAGGCAACCTCGCGGAGCGGTCGCTCGCCTCGGTGTGGCACGGCGACGACGCTGCTCGGGAGCGGCGCTGGGTCGACGCCTGCCCCGGCTGCTGGGCCGAATGCGAGGTCGTGCCCAACGCCCTGTACACGGGCGATTTCGTCAGGGCCCTGTGCAGGTGAAGAGAACGGGGCCGCGGATCGGAACCGGCTGGGGTCGGACGATCTTGAATGCGCCGACCTCGCGGCCCGTGGTGTGGGCCGCGCAGGCCGGGCTGGCCGTGGGCTCGTCGCTCGTCCTCGTGCAGGCGATGGGCAGCGCCGAGTTCGCCGACGTGGGACGGCGGATCGTATCCCTCGGCTGGCCCCCGCTGCTCGCCGCGACCGCGTGCAGCCTGGCTCGCTTCGCGATCGAGACCGCCCGGTGGCGCTCGCTCGTTCCGGGACGGCAGAGAATTCCGCTTGCCGGCCTCCTCGGCGCGCGCCTTTCCGGATTCGCCGTCAACTTCGTGACGCCGGGCATCCAGGTCGGCGGCGAGGTGCTGCGCGCCGTGACGCTCGAGCGCCGCTACGGCATCCCCCGCGGCGAGGCCGTCGCAAGTGTGGCCTCCGACAAGGCGGTGGAACTCGCTGCGGCAGCCGGAGCTGCAGCCATCGCCTGGCCGTCCGCCGCCGGCGCCACGGCCATCCTGTCGGGCGCCGGCCGAGGCGCGATTGGGACGGGTGTGCTCGTGCTGGCCCTGGTCGCCGGCTCGACGCTCGCGTTCATCGGGCGCCCTCTCGCGGCCCTCTCCGGACCGGCTCGAGCACTGCGGCGGCTCGGAGCGCCGGTGCGTGAGGGCCTGGCCCGCGTGCCCTGGCGGAACCCCGCCATGTCGTTGTGGCTGCTGGCCTCGTCGGGGTCGTCCTGGTTGGCCCTCAGCGTCGAGATCGCCGTCGTAGCGCACGCCTCGGGTTCGGCGATCGCGCCGGCCTCGGCGGCGTCCGCGGCCGCCCTCATCCGGCTGGCGTCGATGCTGATACCTGTTCCCGGCGGTCTGGGCGCCCAGGAGGCCGTGACGGTGGCGGTCCTCGGGGGCTTCTCGGTGGACAAATCCGCGGCGCTGGCGATCGGGCTCGTCCTGCACGCACGCGATTTCGTGCTGACGGCGGCGGGCCTGCTCTGCCTCGCGGTCCGATCGCTGGGACTCCCCTCCGGGAAGGACGACCGGAAGGCGGTAGAGTTCGCCACCGACTGATCACCCTCCAGGCTCGCTCCCGAAGTCGACCGTCCCGTCCTCGAGGAGCGCCCCGACGCAGACATGCTCGCGGTTGTGTTTGGCCCGCCGCTTCATCTCGGCCAGGCCCGAGATGATCGCGTCGAGCGGGCCTCGCGGAGGTCCGGGGGGGACACTCAGGACACCCGCACTCACCGAGAGGAGAGAGAAACGCTGGCGCTTCCCTGCTCGATCGAACCCCTCGACCCAGCCCCGAGCCCGATCGTGCTGGGTGTACAGCGCGCACACGTCCTCGGTGAAGCGCCGGGCCACGTTCCCGACCAGTGCAACGACCTCGCTCTCGGCCCGCTCGCTCACGATGACGACGAAGTCGTCGCCGCCTATGTGCCCGATGAAGGAGTCGCTTCGATGGAACGACTTCTGCAGGAGTTCGGCGAACATCTGAATCGCGCGGTCGCCCATGCGAAATCCGTAGATGTCGTTGAACGGCTTGAACGAATCGAAGTCGAAGTACACGACCACCCATGGAGTGGTCCCGGAGCGAAGCGCTTCGGAGAACTTCTCGTAGATCCGTGTGTTGCCAGGAAGGCGAGTGAGCGGGTTCTGGTCGCGGGCGATGAGGAGGTTCTTGTCGCTGATGATCTGGAGAAGAGCGCTGGCCGAAAGGAACCCGAGGTAGCGGCCGTTCTCCACGACAAGGACACCGTCGGTCTGACCCGAAACCGAGAAGAGATCGAGGATGCGCTCGGCCTGGACGTTGATGTCGACGATCGGGCACGTTGCGACGAAGTGCGGGAGCATCTTCGAGAGTCTCGGGTTGCGCAGCAAGTCCTTGCCGTACGACGAGTACGCGAAGCCTCGCAACGTGCTCTCGCCGATGATCCCGAGCGGCTCTCCGAGGCGGTTGATGACGGGGACGAAGGTCGCGCCCTTGTCGTTCCGGAAGCGCTCGAAGACGCTCGACATCTCCTGTGACTCGAGGAGCGGTTCGATCACCTGCATCCGCTCGAGGATCAATCGCTCGTCGGAGGCTCCCTTGCGTCGCTCGGTCCGGCTTGCCGCCTCGATCTCGGCGTAGGTGACGAGCAACTCCGAGATGTCGGTGGTCGGCCTCTGGACGAAGAACCCCTGGATCAGATCACAGCCGACCTCGCGGCAGATCTGGTACTCGCGGAGCGTCTCCACGCCCTCGGCGATCACGGCAACCCCAAGGACGTGGGCGATGTTGACGATCGAGGCCACGAAGAGTCGCTTTCGCGGGTCGGCCGCGATCTCGGAGATGAAGAAGCGGTCGATCTTCACGAAGTCGGGCTCCGCCAGATAGAGGAGCTGCAACCCCGAAAACCCCGTACCGAAGTCGTCGATCGCGAGCTTGAAGGACTTGCGCCGGTATCGGGACAGCGACTTGACCCGTTCCTCGAACGAGCCGACCTGGTGCCGTTCGGAGAGCTCGAAACACACCGACTCGGGCGAAAGGCCATACCCCGACAGCCAGTCAGCCGCCGCCCCCGGCTGGCACGTCGGATCCTCCAGCTCCCGGTTGTCGATGTTGACGAACAGCCGGGTCGTTTGCGCCAGTCCGGTGCCGGCAAACGCTCCGACCGCCTTCCTGCGGAGCACGTCGCTGAGCGAGCCGAGCACTCCGGCTTCGTGCGAGGCGTCGAAGAGCTCCTGGATGGAACGGAACCCGACCGACTCGTGGCCGCGAAGCAACGCCTCGTACCCGTAGCAGAACCCGGTGTGGATATTGACGATCGGCTGAAAGGCGAACCGCAGTTCGCGCGCGCGTCGTTCCCACTCCCCGGGCAGGCGGGCCGAGGCCGCCACACCTGGAGGCTCGGCAGCTCCCTGTACCGAGCCGTTCGGCAGCACCGAGAGACTCCAGCCGGCGTCCATCGACTCCCCAGTTACGGAGGACGTTGACCGTTCCCCGACAGCGACGAAGTCAAGCAGACAGCGGCCGCGTTGAGACCGTGTGAAGACCGGCACGAGGCGAGCTTGTCCGCAAAGAGCGCCACCGGATATCATGAGTCGTTCAGGAGATGTCGTGAGCCCATCAACCAGGAACAACCGCCCGCCCGCAGGCGCTCGGCAGACTTCCGCGAAGCGACCCACTCGCAAGGCGGCTCCCGTTCACGGCGCGCCGCCGCCGGCGCCCGCAGGTCTCGACGACCCTTCCCTGTACTTGAACCGCGAGCTGTCCCTGCTCGACTTCCAGCGTCGCGTGCTCGAAGAGGCGCAAGACCACGCCAATCCCCTCCTCGAACGGGTTCGCTTCCTGGCCATCGTCGGCTCGAACATGGACGAGTTCTTCATGGTCCGGGTGGCGGGGCTGAGGCAGCAGATCGCGGCGGGAGTGATGTCGACGTCGGCCGACGGGCGCTCTCCCGCCGAACAGCTCGCGGCGGTTCGCCAATCGGCACAGCGCGTGCTCGCCGATGCCAACGACTGTTTCCTCAAACAGATCCAGCCTGCGCTCCGGGACGCCGGCATATTCCTGCTCGACTGGAGCGAGCTGACCAAGCGCCAGCGCGAGGTGGCGACGCGCTACTTCGGGGAGGTGGTGTTCCCGGTCCTCACGCCGCTCGCCCTCGATCCCGGCCGGCCCTTTCCCCATATCTCGAACCTGTCGCTCAACCTTGCCATCCTCGTCCGCGGCAAGGACGGCGAGGAGCGCTTCGCCCGGCTCAAGGTGCCCGGGACGCTTCCGAGGCTGGTCCCGATCAAACGCTCCTCGGGCGGTGTCCGCAAGGACGGCACGACCCCCTCCAACCACTACTTCGTCTGGCTCGAGCAGGTGATCGCGGCCAACCTCGGCGCGCTGTTCCCGGGCATGGAGATCGTCCAGGCGCACCCGTTCCGAGTGACCAGGGACGGCGACACCGAGATCCAGGAACTCGAGGCCTCGGACCTGCTCGACACCATAGAGGAGAGCATCCGTCGCCGGCGGTTCGGCTCCGTCGTCCGGCTGGCCATTCCAACGTCGATGCCCAAGTCGGTTCGGGAAATCCTGATCGACAACCTCGAGGTCGACCGCAAGGACGTCTACGTGCTGGACGGCCCGATGGGGCTGTCCTCGATCATGCAATTGACCACCATCAACAGGCGCTCCCTGCTCTTCCCGCCGTTCCAGCCCGCGACTCCGCCGGCCCTGGACGGACGACGCAACGGCGAGATCTTCGAGGCGATCCAGTCCGGCGACATCGTCCTCCACCACCCCTTCGACTCGTTCGAACCGGTCGTGGATTTCCTCCGCGCGGCCGCCCGCGACCCCGACGTGATGGCGATCAAGTCCACGCTCTATCGCGTCGGGCGCAACTCCCCCGTCGTCGAAGCCCTGCTCGAGGCCAACGAGCGGCACAAGCAGGTCGCCGTGCTCGTCGAATTGAAGGCGCGCTTCGACGAGGAGTCCAACATCGAGTGGGCGCGCGCGCTCGAGGCCGAGGGCGTCCACGTCGTGTACGGCCTGCTCGGCCTCAAGACTCACGCCAAGGTCGCGCTGGTGATCCGCCGCGAGGGAGAACGGATCCGCAGGTATGTGCACCTCGGCACGGGAAACTACAACCCCACGACCGCCAGGCAATACACCGACCTCGGCATGTTCACCTGCGACGAGGAGATCGGCGCGGACGCCACCGAGCTGTTCAATTACCTGACCGGCTACGCGGCCGAGGCGAGCTACCGGAAGCTCCTGATCGCCCCGTTGAACCTCCGCGAGCGCCTCGAGATCCTGATCAGGCGTGAGATACAGCACCAGAAGAAGGGACGGCGCGGTCAGCTGGTGTTCAAGGTCAACTCGCTGGTCGATCGCGCGGTGATTCGCCTGCTCTACCAGGCGTCTCAGGCCGGAGTGAAGATCGACCTGCTCGTGCGCGGGATGTGCTCGCTCCGGCCCGGCGTGCCGGGAATCTCCGAGAACATCCGCGTCACGAGCATCGTCGGGAGGTTCCTCGAGCACAGCCGGCTCTACTGGTTCCGCAACGGCGGCAAGGAGGAGATCTACCTGGGCTCGGCGGACCTGATGCCGCGCAACATCGATCGCCGCGTCGAGGTGCTCTTCCCGGTCCAGGATCCGCGCCTGGTCAAGCAGGTCCGCGAGGAGCTGTTCGGCGCGTACCTGGCCGACACGCTGCGCGCGCGGAGGATGCGTCCGGACGGAGTGTACGAGCGACCCAAGGTCGGCGGCGAGCGCAGCGCGATCGACTCGCAGGAGTGGCTGATCGCCAGCCGCAAGGGCCAGCCGGGACGATAGTCGCGTTGTCCGAGGCGGACCCCGCGACCGGCTCGCCGATCTTCGCTCAGCGCGTGCGCCGCACGAAGCGATGCCCGACGATGCCCGGCTTCGGCCCCCAGACCTGCACACCGGACGCGTCGAAACCCTGGTCGAGGCTGATCAGTTCGTCCGGCCGAAGCAGAACCTGCGAGACGGCGTAGGCTCCACCCCGCCACGACGAGCGGCACTGTCCGTGCAGCCCGGCAAGTCCTGTGTAGAGCCCGTCGTCGATCCTCGTCCAGACCAGGTCGCACCCCTCCTCGAGTGCGAGGTCCTTTCGAGCAAGGCCGGACAGGCGTTCCCCTCCCACCCACGCTCCAACCATGCGCTCGGGGGCGACGAGCTTGAACACCCGGTTGACCAGGACTCCGTCCCTCCTCGTCAGCATCAACACCCTCTGACGGTAGGGCGTGGCCTCGCTGTCGGCGGCAGCCTGCTCGACGTAGAACGTCCGCGCTCCGGGACCGGAGAGTCCCGCGACCTCCACCGGGACGACGCGCATCACGGCTCGCAGGTGGACGTACGCCTCGCCTTGGGCGGTGTCACGTTCGACCTGTCCGAAGGTGTCGAAGCTGCCGGTCATCCACGCTGCGACCCGTTCGAGGTCGGCATCGGGCGCCGCGGCCTGCGGCTGCTCGGTGCCGTGCGGATGCCAGGCCAGGGCGAAAAAGGCGAACAAGGCCGCGATGCCGCTCATGGGCGAACCGTAGCACAGGGTCGGATCAGAACGCGCCCTTGACCCTGCGGATGACCGCGCCGACCACGGGAATCCGCTCCCACACCGCCGCCGTCACGTCCCAGAAGTCCTCGTGGAAGCTCACCTTCCCCTGCCTGTCGAAGATCAGGTGGCTGGCCCCCCTCGCGACCGTCGGAGGCCGGTCGGGCTCGCGCTCCGTCCGGAAGCTCATGCTCCACCGGATCACGACGTGACCGTCGTCGATGAGTACCTGCTCGTCGCGGATGACCGGTTCGACCAAAGCCTCGGCCGACCTCGCCAGGTACTCCCGGATCGCGACCGCGCCGCGCAGTTCCTTGATCTGGTCGTTGAAGTAGGCGTCGCCGGCGTACAGCTCCCCTGCCGATGCGCGCATGGCCTCCGGGGAGTACGTGCGCAGCGCCGCGAGGAAACGGCCGACAGCGGCGCGCAACGCCTCGGCGTCGTCCGCCTGGGTCCCGAGTCGCCCGGACTCTGCGACCGCCAGCGCCGCGTCCCGCGTCCCGGACACGGCTTCCGGACGGCTCGAAGCGCAGCCGAGAAGACCGACCGCCAGCGCCGTCGCCACGAAGTTCGGAGCCTTCATTCGTTCACTCTCCCGTGCGCGCCTCGGTCGGGCGCTGCAGGTCGAACGTCCAGACCGGGCGCGGCCTTCCCTTTCCGGAACTGCCGGGCCGGACTCCGCCTCCCGGCTCGGGCCGGCCTGTTCGTGCTACAGTACAGTGCCTGGACAGCGACGCCGCCCCACGAAGGGAGTTGAGCAATGACCTGCCGACACCTCCTGACAGCGCTTCTCGCTCTCGGCCTTGCCGCCGCATGGCCCGTCCCGTCCGATGCCGCGACGGTGACCAAGAGCGTCGATCTGGAGCTGGGCACGTGGCTGGACCTCGACGCCAAGGACGGCGAGGTGACGGTGCACAGGGTCCGTCTCGTCGAGGTCACCGGGACGATCACGAAGTCGGACCTCACGCGGCCGAGCGGAGCCGAGTACCTGAAGACCGTGCAGTTCCAGATCGAGTACAGCAATCCGACCACGCGCGACTGGGAGGTCCGCGTACGCATCGAGTGGCTCGACGCCGACGGCGTGGCGATCGACGGCTACAGGGGCGACGAGGACCTCGACAAGCGGGAAGACCACGACGTCCAGACAATCACCATCTCGACGCTCCGGTACGGTCTCGCCAAGGCCAAGACGCTCGAGGTCAACATCGATTTCGGGCCGTAGCGCGCGAGGCGGCGCGGGACACCGCCGCCCGCGGGTAGCCGGCCCGGTGACATGCGCTAGCATGGGGCCAGCATGTCGATGGCGAACTTCTCCATCCTGGCCAGTTACGCGCTGCAGGCGCTGGTCGGACTGCTGCTCGCGGCGACGCTCGTCGCCTTCTACCGTGTCTACGGGCGCCGGCACCTCCTCCTCTGGGCCTGGAGCTGGCTGGCCCTCGCCGTCTACTTCCTGACCGCCGGGGCGAGCTTCCATCTCGCCATCTTCAGGGTGCTGGCGACCGATCACGTCGTCCGCCTCCTCCTGGTCTTCGTCTCGCTCGCGGCCGCGCTGGCCCAGGCGACCACGCTCGTGCTCGGTGCCCGCGAGCTGACCGGGGGCCGCCGGCCCTCGCGCAAGGCCGTCGTCGCGGTTCTCGCGGGGCTGACCTTCCTTGCGACCCTGGCGACGCTGGCATGGTCGTCCACGGAGGGAACCGGCGCGGAGAGGTATTTCGTCCGCGTCGGGTTGCGCTGTCTCCTAACCGGCAGCGCGTTCCTGATCGCCGGTGTCGGGATCTGGTCGCACCGCGACGCCCGCGGCATGGGTCCCCGGCTGCTCGGCGGCGCCCTGCTCCTCTACGGTTTCCAGCAAGTGCACTACTTCGCCCTGGCGGTCGTCCGCCTGCTTGCCACCAGGGACTTCTTCTACCCGGCCTACCTCGGGTTCGTCGACCTGCTGCTGCAGATCGTGATGGGCATGGGCATGCTGATCTGGCAGCTCGAGGAAGAACGGATCAAGACGCTGCGCGCGACCGACCGCATCGACTACCTGACCAACTACGATCGACTTACCGGCTTGCCAAACCGGCTCCTCTTCGATCAACGGCTCGAGTTGGCGCTCGAGCGTTGCCGCACCGAGGGTACGAGGCTGGCCGTCATCGTCGTCGACCTCGACCGCTTCGGAGTCATCAACACTTCCTTCGGGCACAGCTTCGGAGACGAGGTGCTCCGCCTGCTCGGTCAACGTCTGGCTGCCGAGTGCCGCCCCGGCGATGTCGTGGCGCGGGTCGGGCTGGACGAGTTCGGAGTCCTGCTCACGCGGCTCGCCAACCCGGCGGACCACGGCGAACGCGTCGCGCACATGCTCGCGAGCACGCGTCGTCCGTTCCTGCTGCAGCGCCGGGAGGTTCTCGTGACGGCGAGCGCGGGCGTCGCCCTGTTCCCCGAACACGGCAAGGACCCTCTCACCCTCGTGCAGCACGCCGAAGCGGCCATGCAGACCGTCCAGACCACCCGTCGGGACGGTTTCGCCGAATACGATCCGGCGATGGTGGGAATCGCGCCCGAACGCTATTCGCTCGAGGCGGAGGTTCGCAAGGCACTCGAAAGGGGCGAGTTCTGCCTCCACTTCCAGCCTATCGTCAGCGCCCGCGACGGCCGGATGGCCGGCGTGGAGGCGCTGATTCGCTGGAAGCACGTGGAACGCGGCGTGCTGCCGCCACGGGAGTTCCTCGGTGTGGCCGAAGCGCTCGGCATCCTCGACGCCGTGGAGTCGTGGGTTCTGACCACCGCGTGCAGGCAGATGCGCGCCTGGGACGACCAACACCTGTCCCCGCTGCGGATGTCCGTCAACCTCTCGGCCCACAGGTTCCAGCGACCCGAACTGGCGCAACGGGTGCAGGCACTCATCGCCGAGGTTGGCCTCGCTCCCGAGCGCCTGGTCGTCGAGATCACCGAGAACGCGGCGATGGAGCAGGCCGAGGCCACCCAGCGGACCCTCCGGGAGCTTCGCGACATCGGCGTCGGGATCGCGATCGACGACTTCGGCACCGGGTACTCCTCGCTCGCCTACCTTTCCACCCTGCCGGTGAGCGAGCTGAAGCTCGACCGCTCGTTCGTCCAGAACCTGATCAACAACCCGGACAACGAGGCCATCGTCGCGGCGGTCGTGGCCCTGGCGCACGGCCTGGGAATGCCGGTGGTCGCCGAGGGGGTGGAGACCGAGGACCAGCGCGTCACGCTGGTCCGGCTCGGGTGCGACTTCATCCAGGGATACCTGGTAGCCAGGCCCATGCCGGCGGAGGCGTTTTCGCGGTTCATGGCTTCGGCGGCGTCCGAGCGCGCCTGAACCGGCGACCATCTACCCGCGCCCGACCCGAGCGGACCGCCCGTCGTCAGCGAGCGAGAACCATCCGGTAACGCGCCGCGTTGCGCCGTGTCCGTTCAAGCGCGCCGTTGGCGCGATCCACCGGGGCGACCTCGACGGTGGCCGCGATTCCGTGCTCGGCGGCGAACGAGAGCAACCTGCGCATCATGCCCGGCGACCCGACCGCGCTGCCGCTGACCGACGTTCGCCCGGTGATGAGGTGCGCCGAAGCTACGGCGATGGGCTCGGCGGTCGCGCCCAGCAGGCGGAACACTCCCTTGGGGCGCAAGCCGGCCATCCACGGGTCCATGTCGAGAGCGCCATGCGCGGTGTTCAGCACCACGTCGAACGCGCCGTGGGGAGGAGCCCCGACGATGAGGCGGTGAGCTCCGTAGGCCAGCGCTTCGGTCTCCTTGTCTCTCCTGCTCGAGAAGGCCCAGACCTCGCAGCCGAGAGCCCTGCCGAACTGCAGTGCGAGGTGCCCGAGACCTCAAATGCCGATCACGGCCACCCGACTGCCCGCGGCGGCATGCCGGCATGGAGGCGAGAAGACGGTGACGCCCGCGCCCATCAACGGTGCCGCGGTGTGCGTGGCGATGCTCTCGGGGAGAGGGGAGGCGAAGCGGCGGTCGACGCGGACCCGGTCGGCGAAGCCGCCGTAGTGCCCCATGCTCGTCGCCTCGCTGCGCGCGCACATTTCTTCTTCGCCGGCCCTGCAGCACTCGCACTCCCCGCAGCTGGACTGCTGTCAGCCGAATCCGACACGCGTGCCGACCGGGATCGCGCCGCCCCCCACCACGTTTCCGACGATCTCGTGGCCGGGCACCACCGGGAAGAAGTCGCCCCACTCGCCGTCGACCAGGCGGACGTCAGAGTGGCTGATCCCGCGACACTCGACGGCGACCTCGACCTCGTCCGCGGCGAGCTCGCCGAGCGCGAACTCGAACGGTTCGAGCGGCGCTCTCGCCGCCCTCGCCGCCCACGCCCGAACCGCTGCCGGTTCGCCGGCGATCACGTCCCCCGCACGAGTCCGTCCGCGCGCCGTGGCGTGGCGATCAGAACTTCGCGACCAGCGACACGGTGGTCGCCGTGTCGGTCGAGTCGAAGCCGGCGATCGGCTCGTTGTCGTAACGCCACTCGTATCCGAGCTTCACCGCCAGGACCGACGTCAACGTGGCCTTCAGCACCGTCTCCGAGACCAGCCGCCAGTCGTCGGTGTCGTCGAAGCTCGGGCTGAATCGCAGCGCCTCGGTCAGTGACGCCGTCTTCGAGAAGTTCCAGGCATACGCCGCCCCCAGCTCCGCGCCCAGGTAGTCGAAGGAGCTTCCCACGGTGGGATCCTCGCTCGTCCAGGCGAGGCCGGCGTTGAGCGCGAGGTCGTGCGTCGGACCCTGGAGCAGATGAAACGCCGCTCCGGCCACGAGCCCCCAGCGCAGGTCGAGGCCGGCAAACTCATCCTTGAGCGCGGCCGCTCCCGCGTAAACCGACCAGCGCTGGTTCAACGCGCGCGAGGCCCTCATGCCCGCCTCGTACCGCTCCGCCGTCCGGTCTCCATCGGACTCGGCTCGCAGCATCCTGGCCAGCACCTCGAGCCCCCAGGGATCCGGAGTGTGCTTGAGGGAGTACTCCAGGGCGAACGACTGCGTGTCGGTGTTGCCGCTCGTCGACAGGTAGCCGAGACTGGCGGTGTTCTGCCAGGGCGGCGGCGGTTCGTCGGCCACGGCCTGACCGGCGATGCACACCAAACCAACGAGAACGGCGACCGCGAATCGACTCTTCGGCATTGCGAACACCTTCCCTTCCCCGCGTTCTGCCTTCGGGAGCATCACTCTTGCCAGGCGGCGACAACCGCCTTCCGGGCCATGGAATTCCGCGGCCCCGAGCGCGCTTACCCGTTGCGGATCCTGTTGGCCAGGTTATCATCTGGTCCCAAGAAATCTGTGCGCAGGGAGGAAGCAACCGTGAACACGACGGTGAAGACGGCGCTCGCGATTGGAGCGCTCTGCGTCGGGTGGACGTTCGTCATGGGTGTCACCGGCTGGTACAAGCACCCGACGATGCTCAACCTGTTCTGGGTAGTGGCGGTCATCGAGATCGCCTGCCTGATCTGGGGCCTTCGCCGGACCGCGACGACACTCGGCTACTGGCCGCAGGTCGGCGCCGGCACGGCGGCCTCCGCGCTGGCCGGCGTGATCGTCTTCCTCGGTTCCCTGGTCTTCACCACCGTCGCCTTTCCGCAGTACTTCGAGGAGATCCGCGCCGTCCAGGCGGAACTGCTCAGGGCCCGGGGCATGAGCGATGCCGACATCGCGGCGACCCAGCAGATCGGGGCTTCGCTTCAGACTCCCTTCTGGCAGGCGCTCCTCGGCTTGATCGGCACGACAGTGACGGGGTTCCTGACGTCGCTCGTCGTCGCCGCGTTCTATCGCAAGCGCTGAAACGCAGGCTCGGGAGTGGCCGCGTGCCGCAGCCCGGGATCCGAAAATCGCAACTCTCGAAAGGGAAGGAGAAGGCAATGAGGAATGCACGGATGTGGACCATCGTCGGGGTGGCGGTCGCCCTGGCGATCGGCGCGGCGGCGCCGGTACTCGGGGCCGACGAACCGAAGACCGAACTCGGTGTGCTGTTCGGAGGGGGCGCCCCGGACCGGGCCTGGACCGGGGAGTCGCAGACCAAGGACAACCTGGGCCCGGTCTTCGGTGTGCGCGGCGCCTACCTGTTCTGCGAGAAACTCGCGCTGTTCGGGGACATCACCTACGCCAGGTACTCGACGGCCCAGTCCGGCGTCGATGCCGACGCGATCTCTCTGCGCGTCGGCCCGGAGCTGCTGCTCCCACGGATCACCAAGAACTCCCGCTTCTTCCTCTCCGGGGCGCTCGGCTTCATGGACGTCAACATGTCGAACGCCGAGGACTTCTCCCGCACATTCGCGGGACTCGGGTTCGGCCAGCGATTCATCACGGAGGGCAACAACGTCTGGCGCTGGGAGCTTCGGGGCGAGAACACCCTGTCCAAGGGCGGCCTGGGCGGACGTGACGTCACCAACGCCGCGCTCCTGTTCGGCTTCTCGTTCGGTTCGACGCCGCCCGACGGCGACGGCGACGGCGTCACGGACTGCAACGACGCCTGCGCCGACACTCCCCGCGGCGCCGTGGTGGACTCGAAGGGCTGCCCGCTCGACTCCGACGGCGACGGCGTCTACGACGGCATCGACCGCTGCCCGGACACCCCGAAGGGCTGGCCCGTCGACTCCACTGGCTGCCCCCTCGACTCCGACGGCGACGGCGTTCCCGACGGTGCCGACGCGTGCCCCGGCACTCCCCAGGGAGTGAAGGTCGATGCGCGCGGCTGCCCGCTCGATTCCGACGGCGACGGCGTGACCGACGACCGCGACAGGTGCCCGGGCACGCCGAAGGGCGTCGCGGTCGACGCCAACGGCTGCCCGCCACCGCCGCCACCGCCACCGCCGCCGCCACCGCCGATCCCCGAGTCGCTCGTTCTCGAAGGGGTCGTGTTCGCCAGCGATAGCGCCGACCTCATGCCGGAATCGACGGACGTTCTCGACAAGGTCGCCGGCTCGCTCGTGGCCAACCCGGGTGTCAAGGTCGAGATCGGCGGTCACACCGACTCGACGCACACCAACGCGCACAACCAGGCCCTCTCGGAAAGGCGCGCCAAGGCAGTCGCCGCCTATCTCGTGTCCAAGGGGGTCAAGCCCGGCCAGCTCAGCGCGAGGGGCTACGGCGAGGATGCGCCGATCGCCGACAACGCGACAGCGGAGGGACGGGCCAAGAACCGGCGCGTGGTGCTCACGCGACTGAACTGAAGAGGGACGACGTCCCGACGCACGTGCCCCCGGAGATCCTCCGGGGGCACGGTCTTTCTGTCGAGAGACTCATATCCGCGAGGACGCTGGCGCCCCCGAACCGTTCTACTCCCCGACTCTCACGCCGTCCACGAAGTACGAGGTCTCCCCGAAGCACGACGTCGGAACACCCTTGTGCTCGGTGTAGTGGAGCACGACGCGCTTCCCCAGCGCGGCGCTCGCCTGGGCGGCGACGACCTCGTCCCGCACCGTGAAGTGCCAGATCTGCGGCATGACGCCGGGCGAGGTGACGATGTGCAGCTCGCCTTCCCAGGTCTTGCACAGCCATCCCTTCCTGGAGAACTTGAGCAGGAGTCCGGAACGCTCGCCCTCCGAGTAGCTCCAGGTGAGCACCAGGGCGGTGTACGCAACGGAGACGATGACGAGGAAGGCGAGCACCACGGCGACCACGGTGAGAGCCGAACCGCGCTGGTGACGCGCCTGGTGAACCGGAGAAGTCGTACGTGCCAGCATGACGGCCGTATTCTAGATCACCGGCACCGGGAATGTATTCCGGGTCGTCCCGGCTTGTCCCGGTCACGGAGGTCCAGGTCATGAGGCGTTTCCCCTTGACTCTCACCGCGGTCGCGCTGGCCGCCACGTCCGCCCACGCGGACATCGAACTCCCGCGGGTCAGCCCCCCGGCGTCGGTGAGCCTGACGATCGGCACCACCGACGTCGAGATCTCGTACCACCGTCCGGCGGTGAAGGGCAGAGCGGTCTGGGGCGAGCTGGTGCCGTTCGACCAGGTGTGGCGGCTCGGGGCGAACGACGCGACGACCATCGCGATCTCGGATGCGGCCACGATCGCCGGCAAAGTGGTGCCGGCCGGGGAGTATGCGCTGTTCGCCATACCCGGCAAGTCGACCTGGACCGTCATCCTCAACAGCCGCCCGAAGCAGTGGGGCGCCTTCTACTACAAGCCCGCCGAGGACCTGGTCCGCTTCGAGGTCGTCCCCGAGACATCGGAGTTCCAGGAGTGGATGAGCTTCTCCATCGAGCCGAAGGGACCGAACGTCGCCGAGGTGGCGATGCGCTGGGAGAGGGTCACAGTCGCCTTCCCGATCGAGGTGGATGTACCCGGAATCGTCTGGAAGGACATCCTCGGCGAGCTGGCGGAGACCGACGCCGACGGAGACGACTACCTGTTCGCGGCGACCTACAGCCTTCAGCAGGGCGGCCATCGGGAGGAATCGCTCGTCTGGGCCGACCGCGCCGTCGCGCTCAAGCCTGGTTTCTGGACCTTCGAGACCAGGGCCCGCCTCCTGCACCGCGAGGGGCGCGTCTCCGAGGCCCTGGCGTCGCTCGATCAGGCCGTCGCCGACGCCCGCGGCAAGACACCGCAGGCCTACATCGACGGTCTCCTGAAGATTCGGGAGGAGTGGAGCGCGCCGGCATCGCGCTGAGCCCGGGCGACCTGCCCGGAACCGACGATGGGGGACACGTCGAGCGACTTGAAACCCTACCCACCCGGGCCTATCCTGGGTGACGTGATGGGGATCCGGCCGCGCCGCCGGGGCGTGGCGGGGAGTACACTTCCGGCTGGGGGGTTGTGACGTGCCGAGAAAGGTACTCGCCGTTGACGACTCGAAGCTCGTACTCAAAATGTACGAGATGATGCTCCGCGACCATCCACTTGTCTTCGCCTCGGACGGGGAAGAAGCCTTGCGACGCCTGGAGGAACATCCGGACGTCCAGGTCGTGCTCCTCGACATCAACATGCCGAAGATGACCGGATTCGACGTTCTCGCACGCCTGCGGGAGATCGGCCACCTGCCCCGCCTGCGCGTGATCGTGGTGACCACAGAGGGCAACGACGACGAGGTCGCCCGAGGTCTGGCGGCGGGAGCCGCAGCGTACGTGACCAAGCCGTTCGACCGGGAGCAGCTCGTCGCGCTCATCGCTCAGGGCGGCCCGGGAGTCAGCACATGAGCGCCAACCCGCCCGATGATCGCCAGCCGCGCCTCGAGTTCGACCAGGGGATCGGCGCCGAACTCCTGGAGGAGCTGCGCGGCACCCTCGACCGGGCGGCCTCGCTTCTGAAGATCCTCGAAGAAGGCCTCAAGAAGGTGCTCGAACAGGAGCTCAAGACGGCCGGCTCCAGAACCCGGGAGCTGGAAGGACGCCTTGCCCGGACCGAGGAGGACATGGCCGAGCTGGCCTCGCAACTGTCCGTCTCGGAGCGCCAGACCAGTCGCCTGATGAACCTCTACGTCGCGACCTACCAGTTGCACGCGACGCTCGACCCGCTCGAGGTCCAGCAGACCATCGCCGAGATCGTGATCAACCTGCTCGGCGCGGAGAAGTTCCTCCTCCTGCTCCGGCGCGACGAGGCCACCGACTACTTCATCTCCTTTTCCCAGGGGCTCAAGAGCACCGACCCGCCGCTGTTCACCGGAGAGCGCTATTCCGGTGGCGACCCTCTCGTCGACGGCACGCTCGCCGACGGCGTCCTGCGCATCGACCAGCAGGACTCGCCGGTGCTGGCGGCGGTTCCGCTGCGCGTCCAGGGCGAGATCGTCGGCGCGATCGTCATTCTCAAGCTGTTCGACCACAAGCCGTCGCTGCGCGCCGAGGACCGCGAGCTTCTCGATCTGCTCTCGGCGCACGCCGCCTCGGCGCTGTTCGCCGCCAGGGTGTTCGCGACCAAGGACCGCAAGTTGCGCACGCTCGAGAGCCTGGTCAAGCTCGCCCGGGGCGAATGACCCTTCCGCGACCTCGACCCGGGGCCCCTGAGGCCGCCCGCCCATGAGCGAGGCGCTGGGCGTCTCCGGCAGTCTGAAGGACGTTTCCGTCGCCGATGTCATGCAGTTCATCTACCTGGGCAAGCGCACGGGGCTGCTGCGGCTCTCGCGCGGCGAGACACGCGCGGCGATCGGATTCCAGGCCGGCAAGATCGTCAGCGCCGAGGCTCCGGGCACACCCCGGCTCGGCGACCTTCTGGTGTCGCGCGGGCTGATCGAGGCCATGCACCTCGAGGCTGCCCTGCTGGTCCAGAAGCGCAGCCCGGCGCGCCGGACGCTCGGTCAGATCCTGGCCTCCTCGGGACGGATCAAGCCCGACGTGCTACGCGTGGTCGTCGAGGACCAGATCAAGCTCGCGGTCAACGAGTTGCTGACCTGGGATTCCGGTGACTTCGAGTTCGCCCTCGGCGAGCGCGCAGGGACCGGAGACGTCGTGCTCCACCCCAGCGACGTGCTGCCCGTGGCCGAGGTGAACACCCAAATGGTCCTCCTCGAGGCGTCGCGCATCTTCGACGAACGCGCGCGCAAGGGCGAGACGGAGGCGGCCGGAGCCGAGGAGCGCGAGGCAACGCCCGCGCCACCGAGCGAGCCCGCAACGGCAACGCAGAACCAGCACTTCGTGCTCACCGCCAAGGAACTCCACGACGCCCTCCAGGGTCTCGAGCCGGGCGGCCCTCGGGCCGCCGGCGACCTTCTCGAGCTGCAGGTCGTCTCCCCCGACGAAGGGCTGGCGAACCGGCTGGCGACCACTCTCAAGCACGAACTGGCCCAGGTACGCAAGGTGCTCCCCGAACACGCCGGAGAGGCGGTGATGGGCGCGCCCCTTCCCCTCGTCCTCGTCGACCTGAGGCGTGGACGACTCGGCGCGTCGGTGGTCGCGGCAATCCACGACACGCACCCGCGGGCGTCGCTCATCGCCGTGGTCGAGCCGGGCGGACAGGTCGCCGAGGCCTACGAGGCCGGCGCACTCGCCACCGTCCCACCCGATCTCGAGGCCCTCAAGGCGTGCATCGCCAACATCATCTCCAACCGCAGGGACGTGGTCCGCGGCCGGTCCGGTCCGGAGCCCGAATCCGGACTCGAGCGGCTCCGCCGCCTGTTCGGCGACCTCCGCTCGGGGATGATGTCCGCGACGATGGCGCTCAACCTCATGCACGTGATCTCCGAGTCCGTCGAACGCGCCGTGTTGTTCCTGGTCAACCGGCAGCAGCTCGCCTCGCTTGGAGCGTTCGGGAGAGACCGCCAGGGTAGGATGCTCGCGATGGTCAGCCGGGGCCTGCGGCTCACCCTCGACGGCGATCACGCGCTCGCGGTCGCCGTGCGAACAGGCCAGATTTCCTCGCTGTCCTTCGAGGACGCGAATCTTCCGGACCCGCTCAAGACACTGCTCGGCCGGCCGAGAACCGGCCAGGTCGCCGTGTTCCCACTCCTCGGCGCCCAGGGAGTGATCGCCGTGGTGTACGCGGACAACGGCGACAGCGAGGAACCGATCCAGGACCTCGACATCCTCGAACTGGCCACGACCCAGGCCGGTGTCGCGCTCGAGAACGAGTTCCTCAGGCGGCAGATCTCGGCCCGGAAGGACTGAACAGGCTCCCCCGCCGGCATCCGCCGGGCCATCCTCCGCCAGGATCACCCGGCCGGATCGAAAGGAGCGCAGGTGGACGATCAGGAGCGGGCGGGCGTTCTCGCGGCCCTCGGGGCCGAGGGCGCGGTCGTCGAGGAACTTCTCGCGCGCAACAGCGTGCCGGCCGGGCCCCCCGTCGGGGCCAATCCTCCGGTTCTCCCGCTGACCGACGAGCCGCACATCGAGGCCTGGCGGAGGTACGCCGGGGCGGCTCGCGCGACCGGCGCCTGGGAGGCGTTGCGCGCGGTGTTCCCCCAACTCCGCTTCCCAATCCGAGCCGGCATCAGCTCCGAGGCCGCGTACCGGGCGGCGACGCTCAAGGGCGAGGCAACCGCCGAGTCGGTGGAGCACCTCCGCCTCGAGGATCCCGGAGCGCTCGAACTGGCGATCCACGACACCCTGGCCGGCGGAGTGCCGGTGATCGTCGCCGGCACACGAGGCGACTTCGAGAACCTGGTCCGCGCGTTCACCTCGCGCAACGAGCCGAGGCCGGTGCCGCCCTCGATGGGTGCCTGCCACGTCTCCGGCCTCAACAACTGGGACCGCATCGCCGCTCATCGCCGGTCATGGGAGGCGCAGGATCCGGGTCGGTGCGGCGACTCCACCGCGTGGCACGAGGAGTTCCGCCGTCTCGTGGCCCGGAAGGACCTCTATCAGGACCGCTTCGTGATCCTCAGCCGCGGGCCGTACAGCAACGTCCCGGCCGCCGAAACCGGGCTGCCCGAGGGCGAGTGGCGCGAGCTCTCCCTCGTCCTGCGCCGCGAGCACGAGTGCACGCATCATTTCACGCTGCGCGCCTTCGGCCGCCTCGGCAACAACGTACTGGAAGAGTTGCTGGCGGACTTCGTCGGCCTGGTCCGTGCCTTCGGGGCATACCGTCCCGAGCTGGCCGCCCGCTTCCTCGGGCTCGAGGGCTTCCCGATCTACAGGGACGGGGGCCGCCTCGAGAACTACCGAGGCGAGCCGCCGCTCTCCGACCGCGCCTTCGAGATCCTCACCGGGGTGACGCACGCGGCGATCGGCAACCTCGCCGCCGTGGCGGAACGCCGGCCCGAGCGGCTGGCCACGCCCAAGGCTCTGGCGGAATTGGTCTTCGTCTTGACGACCGTGACCTTGGAGGAGTTGGCCGCCCCGGGGTTCCGGGATAGGGCCGACTCCCTTCTCGCCTCTCGATTCGGCAGTAGGTCCGGAGCGGCGCGCTGAACCCGAGTGCGACGCTCCGCGCGAGGAGCGTCAGGCCGGCACTCCGATCACGGTCATGCGTCGGGTTTCGCTGGCGATCGTCCCCAGAACGTCCCGGATGGAGGTCTCGTCGAGCGCCTCGACCAGGGCCGGAACCGCCTCCATCGCGGCGATCGAGAGCCCGCGGAAATCCAGTTCGGAGAGCGCCCGTGACCAGTATCGGGGGTCCCGCCTCGCCCGCTCCACGACCGTGGAGAGCTGCCGGCGCGCGGCCGCCGTCTCCTCCTCCGTCGGCCCCTGCTCGGCGAGTCCGCGCGCTGTCTCCCGCACCGCGTCGGCCGCCTCGCCGGCCCGATCGGTCGCCGTGTAGCAGGCGACGGTCAGCACCGAGGCCGCCGGATACGCCCTCGACGGGCTGAACGAGCACTCCGGCGTGTAGGTCAGTCCCCGGCGCTCGCGAATCTCCCTGAGCAGGCGACTCGAGAGGATCCTCTCGGCCGCCTGGGTGGCCATCCTGCGCGCCGCGTCGCGCCACGGTTCGGCGCGCCAACCGACCGTCACGACCGCACGGTCGGGCGCACCGGGCACCTCGATCGACTCGTCGAACGGACCGATACCGACGGCGAGCTCGCGGAGCCCGTCGATTCGCGGGTCGCTGCGGGGCCTGGCCGGGAGCGAGCCGAGGTAGCGAAGGGCGAGATCCTCGGTGCTCGAGGCTGGAAGGTCTCCTGCCACCGCCACCTCGAGCGGCCCAGCCCCGGTGAGCTCCTCGAGCCACGTCTGGGCGCGGACGGGATCGATCCCCTTCACGTGATCCGGGTCGAGGAAACGGAAGCGCAGGTCGCCGCCGGAGAGCAGACACAGCGAGCGCTCCGCCACGCGCAGCTCGACGCTGGCGGCGGTTTCGTCCCAGCGACTCAGCTGGGCTTCACGCCAGCGACGCAGCGTCTCGACCTCGAGGAGCGGCTGCGCGAGGAGCAGACGGATGAGCTGGAACCCGACCTCGACGTCGTCCGGGTCGCAGGCCAACGTCAGCCTCAGGCAGTCCTCGTCCGCCGCGGCGTGGAACTCGACGGCCTTGCCGGCGAGGAAGTCGCGGATCTCGACGGATCGGACCGATCGTGCCGCCGGAACGGCCAGCGCCTGGACCGCGGCGCTCGTCAGCCCCCAGGTCGGGGCGGTTTCCCGGATGCGTCCCCCGGCGAGTGTTGCCGTCACGTAGACCCTCCCCCGGCGCTCGTCCATCTCGCGCACGTGCACACGCACGCCGTTGACCAGCCACGCCGAGCGCACTCCCGTCGGGTCGTCGCTCCTCGCGGCGACGGCGCCGGGAGAGGTCGGCAGCGCGGCCAGCCTCTCGAGTCTCGCCGGCGCCCACCGAGTGGCCACGGGTGCACTCGAAGTCGGCGCGAAAGCCCCGACGACCTCGGCTCCGTCTCCGGGCGGCAGCGGATCAGGCAGCGCCACGACCACGAGTCCGCGCCCGACATCGAAGCGCTCGGCGAAAGTCGCGCGCACCTCCTCGGAGGTGATCTCGCCCACAAGAGGTTTGAGAATCTCGAGTCTCTGCTCCCTGGAGCACGGCGTCCTCCCGCCGGGAAGCGACCGGACGAGATCGGCCAGGACCGACCGACAGTCTCGCGCGGGCTCCGCGACAACGGCCTGCCTCGCCTCGGTGAGCGCGGCCCTCGCTCCCAACTCGACCTCGCCGGCGTGCACGGAACCGGCCTGATCGGCGATCAGCCCTCCGAGCGATCGGGCCACACTCACCGCCTGTCCGGCCTCCCCCGCTCCGGTGACGCTGGCGATCGCACGACCAGACGCGAGCGAAGCGACCCCGGCGCGCGCGAAGCGCAGCGGCGCCTCGCCGCTCTGGATGGCGGTCGCGAGCCTCCTGTTCAGCACCCACACGCCCAGCGACTCGACCACCTGCGCGCGCAAGCCGGCGACATCGCGGCAGGGCTCGTCGGCGACCAGCCAGTTGGCGCCGACCTCGGCCTCGCGCAGTTCGCTGTCGGCGACCACCAGAGAGAGGGCGCCTTCCGGAGGCTCCGGATCGCTCCACGACGACGGTGCGCCGGTGCCCGCCGGCCAACCGGCGAAGTGCAGCGCCGCCGACTCGAGAACGCCCTTCGGGTCGATGTCGCCGACCACCACGATCGCCGCGCGCTCCGGGCGGAACTCGCGCCGGAAGAACGCCTCGAGCCGGTCGAGGCTGGCCGCGCGGAGAGACTCCTCGGTGCCCAGAGGGTGCCGGTCGGCGGCGCGCGACCCGGGCCACAGGGCTGCGAGCACGTCGCGGCGCAGACGGGCACGAAAGCCCGAGCGGGAACGCATTTCCTCGAGCACCACCCGCCTTTCCGAGTCGAGATCCTCCTGACTGAACCGCCGCCGGAAAGCGAAGTCGGCGAGACACGTCATCGCCCGCGAGACGACCGGTGCGGATGCTCCGGGCAGCACCAACGTGAAGGTGGTCTGGTCCAGACCGGTCTGGGCCGTGTGATCCCTGCCCAGATGCGTGCCGAGCGAGGCGAAGAACGCCTCGAGGGCCCCTGGCGGGAAGTGGGCCGTGCCGCGGAAGGCGAGGTGCTCGAGCAGGTGGGCGAAGCCGCGTTCGTCCTCGGCCTCGCACAGGGAACCGACGGCGATGCGCAGGCACAGCGCCACAGAACCCGGTGGGTAGGCGTGGCGCCTGGCCCAGCACATCGCGCCGGAGGGAAGCGTCGCACTCTCGACGGCCGGGTCCACCGGCAAGGGCACGGTCTCCGGTGATGGCGTCGGACCACCGGGTCCGACCTCGGCTCCTCCCCGGGCACCCGCGCTCACCGGCGGCACTCGACCCTCCCCTGGCGGGGCGGGACGTCGGCAGCGAGGCGTCTGCACGACTCGGCTCCGCCCGCCCGGCCTCCACCCGAAATTCGACACGCGACGCTCGGATGTGATGTGGCCACTACCGGGCATGGTACTGCTTTCGAAGACACCGGTCCGGGGGGGAGGAACCGAACCCTCACGCCCTGACGAACACGGTCAGGATGCCGAGCGGCGCGCCGTCGACACGGACGCACCCTCCCAGGCGAGGCGTCAGCCGCTCGTCGACGAGCGGGAGGAGATCCCGTGCCGACCGCATCGGCCTGGACACGACCGCCTCCGACATCTCCGCCTCCCTGCTCAGGCGCCGGGCGAGCGCCGCGAGTCTCGTCCGCGCCTGTCCGTCGGCGCGGGGGCTGGTCGCCATCCCGGCGGCCAGCGCCGTCAGCCGCGCGACCTCGGTCTCCCGCGCGGGATCCCCCGCCGCGCGCGCCTGCGCGGCCAGGTCCGCCGCAAGCGCGCACAGTCGATCCGCCGTCACGCCCGAGTCGGCCAGCCGCACCGCTTCATGGGCGAGCCGCGCGGCGGATCGGCCGGCGCGCAGATCGCGGAGGATGGCGGAATCGCTGTGGTGGCATATCCACACGAGGCGCTCCCCTGCCGCGAGCACGTCGGCGATCCGGGACGTCGCGACACGGACGTCCGTGTACTCCAGGGCGAACGCGGCGACCGCCGTCGTCGCGCCGCCGGAGCGGCCCGGCCGCACCGGAAGCGGAGCCTCGATGTCCGCGATCGCCGACGGGACGAACGGCACGCCGCCGGGAGCGAGATCCAGGTTGAAGACGGTCCTGCCCGGAGCCGCGAGCATGGAACCGAGGTAGCCGCGGCCGCCGCCGAGGAGCAGAACCAACCCGTGCTCGGGCAGCTGCTCGCGCACGGCGCCGACGAGCTCGGGATAACGGTCGAAGGGGAAGATGGACGCGCGATCCCTGGTTACCGACCGGCCCCACGCCCGTTTGGCCTCCGGGGACTGGCGCTCCTCCGCCGGCCCGTCGGGGCTCACGCCATCTGCCTCTTGGCCAGCAGCGCGAACTTCCCGTCCAACTTCATGAGGTCGTCGTACGTGCCCATCTCGATCACTCTCCCGCCCTCCAGGTAGCAGATGCGGTCGGCGTTGATGATCGTGGACAGGCGATGGGCGATGACGATGCGCGTGGCTTGCAGGCGCTCCATGCTCTCGGTCACCGTCTTCTGCGACTTGTTGTCGAGCGCGCTGGTCGCCTCGTCGAAGATCAGGACCCTCGGCTTGCGGACCAGCGCCCGGGCGATCAGCAGCTTCTGCTGCTGGCCTCCGGAGAAGCCTCCGCCACCCTCCGAGATGTAGGTGTGCATGCCCATGGGCAACTGCCGGATGTCGTCCGCGACACCGGCCAGAGTGGCCGCCTCCCACGCGTCGTTGATGCCCAGGTCGGTGGAGCCGATGATGTTGCGGAAGATGTCCGTCGGCAGCAGTTTCGACGTCTGGAGGACGACTCCTATCTGCTGTCGGACCTCACGCAAATCGAGGCTCGCCAGGTCCTGCCCGTCGAAGAACACGGCGCCCTTCTGCGGCGTCTCGAACCCGAGCAGCAGGCGCATCAGCGTCGACTTGCCGCACCCCGAGCCTCCGACGAAGGCGACGAATTCGCCGGGCTCGAGGCGAACCGTCAGGTCGTCGAGGATCCAGGGCGAGTCCTCCGAGTAGCGGAACGAGACGTGCGACACCTCGATCCCGCCCTTCAGCCGCCCCGGGTAGGTCTTGCTCTCGTCGAGCTCCGCCGGTGTCGTGATGATCGGGCGCAGGCGCTCGAAGATCGGGATCACGCGCAACATGTCGAGCGAGGCGTCGCCGAGTGCCTGTGTCGCGCCGAGAAACGCCATGAAGGCGGCGTTGAAGGCGATGAAGTCGCCGGTGGTCATCGGCTGCGTCTGCCCCTTGGCGAGGGCCGCCTCCTGGATCTTGACCAGGGCGTAGAAGATCGCCATCGACGAGAGGACGGGGAATCCCGCGCCGAACACCTGCACCGCGTTCTTGATCCGACCAACCCTGAACTCGATGCGCCGCTGACTCGCGTACTGGCTGGCCCAGACGCGAAACGCGTGGTTCTCGGCCCCGGCGACCCGCAACTTGGCGACCCCGGAGATGAACTGCAGCACGAGGCCCGTGATCCTGCCGCGAACCTCCATCTGGTGGCGTTCGTGGCGCAATTGGAGGTAGTTGCAGGTGGTCGTGAAGGTCACGTACAGCATGGTCAGGCCGATCGCGACGAAGGCGAGCACGAGGCTGTACTTGAACAGAAGGAACACGTAGAAGACGGAGGACAGCGAGCCGAGGATCGCACCGACGCCCGCGCCGGCGATCAACTGGCGGATCTGGCCGATTCCCTGCGCGCGGTCCGAGAGGTCGCCCGCGGAGTAGCCGCGGAAGAAGTTCGACGGCAGGTTCATGAGGCGGTCCCAGAGGGCCGCCTGAATGGAGTAGTCCATCTTGCCCTGAATCCGCATCAGGGCGAAGCTCTGTGTCAGCTTGAACGCCGTCGACACCAGGGCGCCGACGAACAGGCCCAGTGTGAACTGCACGAGGAGGTTCCTGTCCGCCTGCGGGATCGCGCCGTCGAAGATCCGGCCCGTGAAGTAGGGCGTGATCGCGCCCAACATCCCCATCGCGACGCCCATGACGACCAGGGTGACGGCGTCGGGACCGAGGCCGCGCGCGCCGAAGCGGATCAATCCGAGCGCGCTCAAATCCCCTTCCGGGAAGGGGCGGTAAAGGACCGTGCCGAACGGCGCCAGCTCCGCGGCCAGTTGCTCGTCGACCTTCTTCGACGCACCCGACCTGGGGTCAACGGCGCGGTACGCGGTCGGACCCTCGGGGAGCAACGCGACCGGATCGCCCGTCTTCTCCCACCGGCCGAGGATCGGACCGGCGTCGGAACGGTACCAGTCGTCGCGGAGCATGACCGCGCGGGTGCGGCACTGCGAGGCCTTGGCGATCGCGGCCACGCGGTCGCCGAAATTCGCGCGCCGGTTGGCCTCGGGGTGCTGCTTGACCGCCAGGCCCTGCGCGTCGCCGACAAGCCGCGCCGCCTCGAAGACCAGATCCGCGCCGTCCCCGCGCGCCGTCGCGAACCTGCCCGTCGCCGCGCCCTCCAACACGCCGGCGATCTCGCGGTAGCCGGCCTCGCGCGCCGCTTCCGAGTACTCGGCCTTGGTCCGCAGACGGTTGAACTCGTCGAGGGTGGCCAGTCGCTTGTTGATGAACTCGCACTGACACAGCGTCTGGTGAAACACCTCGAGCCCTCGCCAGAACCCCCCCTCGGCAACCACCGATGCCGACGCGTGGCTGCGCAGTCGGGTGGTCAGGTCGCGCGCGTTGGACGCCTCGACCCAGGTGTCGCTGCTGACCGGAAACAGCACCCGCTGCTGCTGCGCCTCCTCGAAGAGCGCCTTGAGCGAGACGAGCATGGAGTGCGCCGCAGGGCTGGCCTTCGCCTTTTCCTTCTGGAAGACCAGCTCCTCCATGCCCACGAACAGCACGTTGCCCTCGACCACGTCCAGCCACACGACGCCCTTGTTCGAGCGCGCCTTCTGTTGATTCTCGAGAGTCGCCTCTTCGTCCTCGGCGAGGTTGACGTCGACGATCGGCCCCGGCGTGATGGCGGCCGTGAGGCTGCGGGAGAGCGTCCCGATCCACCCGTCCACCGCCTCGGCGAGTTCGGCGCCGCAGCGCGGGTCGGCGGCCAGCGCGCGGAGGACGCCGAGGCCGACTCGGCGCAGCCGGGTCCCCATGCGCCCCACCGCCAGGAACCCGGACCCCATCGCGTAGCCCTTGAAGTCCATCCCCATCATCAGTGCGCCGGTCTCGACGGAGCAGAAGTGCGTGCGGGCGCCGGTCGGTGCCCCGTCGGCGTCGAGCGCGACCGTGAAGATCTCGACCTTCCCCGACTCGACGAACCACGCCGTGTCCTTCGGCTCGAGCAGGAACGGCCGGTTGCCGCTCGCGTGAACCAATTCCCCGTCGCGGCGCAGCGCCTCGACCAGGGGCCTCTCCGTCGCGCGCTCCAGGTCGGGCGAGACCGGATCCCCGGGCAGCTGCTTCGCGGGGCCTGCGGGCGATTCCGGAGCCTTTGCGGGCGGCGGCTGTGTCCGTGCCGACGCCGCGGTCGCCGCCGACTCGGCGCTCGGCCGGGAAGCTCCCGGGCTGTGCGTGACGGACTGGTCGGACCGCGATCCGCTCTCCGGTGTCGCCGGCAGCGCCGGCGCCGACGGCTCCGGAGTCCGGGGCACCGGTGCAGGGGCCGCTTCCGCAGGCGGCTGCGCCGGAGTCGAGGGAACCGCTGTGACGACCGGCCGTCCGGGGACGGCCGGCGCCGTCTCGGACCTCTGTGCGGCAGGTCCTGCGGAGGACTCCTGGCCGGCGGCGGGCAGCCGGAAGCGCAGTGTCACTCCACCGAGTCGGAACTCCAGCCCGTCCTGGAGCGCGACCTCGCGTACACGCTGTTCCCCGATCCACACCCCGTTCGAGGAGCCGACGTCGACGAGCCAGTACCCCTTGGGCGTGCGGCGGATCTCGGCGTGCCGGCGCGAGACGGTGAAGGACGCGAGAACGACGTCGCAGTCGTCACCCCTGCCCAGGTGCACGACATCCGCGGAAAGCGCAATCGGTCCCCGCGGATCCGGCGTGCCGTCCGCGGTCAGGACCTCGAGGTTGAACCCGGCCTCGGCCCCGGGACGGATTCCCTCGTCACGGTCAACCACGGCCGATATCCCCGCGCGCCATCAGTGCTTGATCAGCTCGGCGTACAGGCCGGGCTGCTCCCTGAGTTCGTCGTGCGTGCCCCGCTGGACGATCTTGCCGCGATCCATGACGATGATCTCGTCGGCGTCGCGAATGGTCGACAGGCGATGGGCGACAATGATCGACGTGCACCCGCGTCGCCGAACCGCGTCGTCGAAGAGCATCTCGGTGGGGGGGTCGAGGGCGCTGGTCGCCTCGTCGAGGATCAGGACGGTCGGGCTCCCGACCAGCGCGCGCGCGATCTCCAGGCGCTGGCGCTGGCCGCCGGAGAAGTTGGCCCCGTGCTCTTCGACCAGCGAGTCGTACTTGCCGAGTCGGGCCTGGACATCGTGGTCGATCACCGCGTCGCGGCACGCCTGGGTGATGGAGGTGGCCGGGATCGTCGAGTCCCACATCGTCACGTTCTCCCGCACCGAGCCGCCGAACAGGAAGATCTCCTGGTCGACGACCGCCAGCGAGTTGCGGAGGAGCGAGTTGGGGATCTCGTCCATCGGCACGCCGTCGAAGAGGACCTCGCCCTTCCACGGCCGGTACAGGCCGGAGACCAGTTTCGCCACCGTGGACTTGCCGCTGCCGCTCATCCCGACGAACGCCACGCGCTGGCCGGGCTGGATCTTCAGGCTGAACCCCTCGATGAGCGGCTTGTCGAGCGGGCTGTACCCGAACGTCACGTCGCGCAGTTCGACCGCCCCCGAGAGCTTGACCACGCCCTTGTGCGTCGTCTTGGCCGGCGCCGGCTCCTCGCGCGTGTACTGCGGATCGGCGGGGAAGCGCAGGACGTCGTCGAGCCGGTTCATGTCCCCTTCCAGCTCCTGCATCGTCGAGCCGAACGTGACGAACGAGTTGAGCGGCTTGGCGAAGCTCGCCATCAGGCTCTGATAGGCCACCAACATGCCGACGGTCAGCTCCCCGTTCATCACCTTCAGGCTGCCGAGGAGCAGGATGAGCGTGGTGGTCAGCGTGTTGACGAAAGGGGGGACCGCGTTGAGGAACTCGGTGAGCTGCCCAAGTTCCTGTTGGGCGCGCAGCGCCTTCGCCTGGTACCCGGCCCAGCGGGAGAAGAACTCCGACTCCGAGCCGGAGGCCTTGAGCGTCTCGATCATGCGCAGGCCGGACATCGCGGTGCCGGTCAGCTTCCCCTGGTCGAGGAGCAGCCTGCGCGAGGCGTCCACGCGCTGGCGGGCGACGAAGCGCACGGCGAGGATGTTGAGCAGGGCGATGCCGACGCACACGACCGTCAGGACGACGTCGTAGAGCAGCATCAGCAGGCCGTAGAACACCACCAACAGGCAGTCGAGCAGCGTCGTCGCCAGGCGCCCGGAGATGATGTTGGCGACCTTGTTGTTGATCTGCACGCGCGAACCGATTTCGCCGGCGAAGCGCTGCGAGAAGTACGAGACCGGCAGTCTCAGGATGTGGTTGAAGAAACTCGACGACGTCACCAGGGCGATCTTCGACTCCATGCGCAGCAGGTAGTACTCCTGCAAATAGGTCAGGACCAGCCTGATCGCCGTGGTCAACGCCATGCCGGCGAGCAGCGGCATGACCATGCTCTTGCGTCCGCCGACCAGGTACTCGTCGATGAACACGCGCGAGAAGGTCGGCACGACCAGGCCCGGGATGACCAGGAACAGGCCGCACAGCATCGCGAACAGCAAAGCCTTCTCGTTCCCCTCCAGCCGCTTGCGCAACGCGACGCGCATGCTCGGCTTCTCGCCGACCGGCTTGAAGTCGGGCCCCGGTTTGAAGGTGAGAACGACGCCCGAGAAGGAGCTGTCGAGTTCCTCCATGGTCACGATGCGCGGGCCAGCCGCCGGGTCCTGGAGGAATGCCTTTCCCTTCTGGAACCCCTCGAGGACGAGGAAGTGGTTGAAGTTCCAGAACAGGATGCACGGGTACTCGAGGTCGTACAGGCGTTCGAGGTTCTCGTACTTGACGCCCTTGGCCTCGAGGCCGTACTTGCGCGCGGCCTTGACGACGTTGTTGGCCTTGGATCCGTCGCGCGAGACGCCGCACTCGACGCGCAGCTCCTCGAGGGGCACGATGCAGTCGTAGTGCCCGAGGACGATGGCGAGCGCCGCGGCGCCGCACTCCACCGCCTCCATCTGCAACACGGTAGGACACTTGGAGCGGCGGTTGGGCGGCGGCTTCAACGGCGCCTTCGGCGTGGCGTCCTGTGGCTGCGCCGCCATCGTCAGCTCGCCCCAACCGCGCGCTTGAAGATCGGCAGGACGTAGGAGATCGGCCGCTTGCTCGCCACCTGCACGGAGGCCGAGCAGATCGTCCCCGAGAACACCTTCATCGGGGGTCCGCTCGAGGACGACCACTTGAAGCCGCTGGTCGTCGACGAGTCGGGCAGGAGCGCCGCCGTGATCTCGATCGGCGCGTTCCTTCCCGTCAGCGTCTCGACGAGCGCGGCGTTGCGTAGCACGCGCAGCAGCGCTTCAGGAGAGGCCGGGTAATCCGACACCGCCTTCACTTCGCCGAGCATGAAGCCGTACTCCTCCGGCTGGACGGTCGAGGGCGCGACGTAGGCCCGCATACCGGGCTGCACCTTCTTCCCCTCCTGTGCCGGGATGTAGATGATCACCCGGATCTCCTCGCTCACCGGTTCCATCGTCGCCACGCCGGTCCCTGCCGAGACGAGGTCGCCCGGGTTCACGCCGAGTTCGATGACCCGTCCCTCGTAGGGACTCTTCACCTCGGCGTTGGTCGCCAACTGCGTCTCGAGCTCGCGCAGCTGGCGGCGCGCGTCGTCGAGCCGGTTGCTCATCCCCGCCTCGGTGAACTGCCCCTGAGCGAGTTGCATCTCGGTCGAGGTCAGCTCCTGGCGGGTCGCCATCACCTGGTTGCGCGTGATCAGCCCGCGCGCCGCGAGCTTCTCCTGCTGCGCGATCTTCTCGCGCAGCTCCGCCGCCTGTCGCTGCAGCCGCCCCTGGATCGCCGACTGGGCGGCGCGCTGACTCACCCCCTGACCGGTGAGCGAGGCGATCTCCTCGCGCGTGTTGGCGATGCGCTGCTGGAGGTCGGGCAACGACAGCGTCGCCACCACCTGGCCGGGCTTGACCACGTCGCCCGGCTTGACCCGCAGCTCGTTGATCCGACCGGCTCCGAGCGACGCCACCTCGAGCACCGTGCCGCCGCGAATCAGGATCCCCTTGCCCTCGACCTTGATCGCGATGCTGCCGACCACGCTCCAGACGACCAGCGCGAGGAGCAGGAAGCCGATCGCCCACAAGGCGATCCAGCCTGCCGGCGACGTCACCTTCATCAGAACGTCGAGCCGCTCCGGCGAGGAGAGCTTCTCGAGCGCTGACTTGCGGAAGAGCTTGTTCTGCTCCATCCCCTCCCCCTCGCGGGCGGCGCCCGCCGCTCCAGTGACTGCAAAGAGACTCTGTATATCTTACACTCGCGGTGGCGCGGCTAGCCGATCGGCGTCACCTCCTCGATGACCACGCGGTCGTCCTCCAGTCGGTAGCGCACCAGCCCGCCGAGTTCGAAGCGCAGGCGGGCCTCGAGACCGGCCGCCTTCTGCCGGGCGAGGATCAGGCTGACCGACTCGTTGATCAGGTTCTCCTCGGTCAGCACGACGTCGATGGCGGTCGAGGCGCCGAGCTGGTACTTCTCCAGCTCCGCGTCGAGCATTTGCCGATGGTAGGAGACCGCGGCCTCCGAGTTGCGGACCTCGGCCAGGGTCCGCTCGAGGGCGCCGAACAACTGCTCGGCGCGCAACGACGAGACGCGCTCGAGGTCCGAACGTTCGATGCGGCTCTGCTCGAGCAGCGCAAGGCGCTGCTCGAACCGGCCTCGCGACAGGTTGTTCTTGAACGGCCAGTCGATCTTCAGTGAAACGACGGCGCTCGGCCCGGTGTAGTAGCCGCCGAGGCCGTACCGGACGCCGCGCCAAGTCGAATCCAGGTCGGCCGACTCGTTGGCCTCGTGGAGCGAGGAGTAGTAGACGCTGAAGCTCAGGTCGGTGCGCCGCGTGAGGTCGGCGCGGCCCGCCTCCGCCAGCACTCTCGACGACTCTTCGAGACGCTTCGCCGCCTGCACGTCGCCGCGGCGATCCAGCGCTTCACCGCCGCGCTTCATTGCCCGCCAGCCGTCGAGCGTGGCGCGATCGACGGGCGCGGAGAAGCCCTCCGCGGCGAGCGGCGCGTCACCGACCTCCTCCACGGAGAGTCCGAGACTGTTGGCGAGGGCGAGACGCGCCTCGAGCAGCGAGCTCCGCGCGCTCTCGACGCTGCCGTGCGTCGCCTCGAGGCGGGCGTTGAGGTAGACCAGGTCGACCGGCGCCAGCTCTCCCGCCTCGACGAGGGCCCGACCCATTTCCATGAGCCGCTCCTCGGTCGCCACCGACTTCTCGAGCAGCGCCAGTCGATCCTGGGCGGCGACCAGGTTCCAGTAGGCGAGCGTCGTCTGGAGAGCGGTTTCCGCGGCCGAGTGGGCCTGACTGTCGAGGCTGGCCTCGTGGCTCAGGCGCGCGGCTCGCTCCGCGGCCCCGGTGGATACCACCCCCCGACCCTGCCCGAGCGGCACGTCGAGGGAGACCCCGAGAGTGCTCCGGTACGAGTTCAGGACCCCGCGTCCGCCCAACGCCGGATTGAGTGGCTTTCCGCGGTAGGTGTCCTGCACGCCCTCGAACTGAAGCTGCGTGGTGAGGCTGGGCCCGGAGCGGAACTGCTTGAGCAATCCGAGGTCGAAGCCGAGGGCCGTGCGATCGGCGACGGTCGCCTGCACACCGAGTCCGCGCAGGATCTCTCTCGACGCGTACGCCGCGAGCGCCGTGATGTCGCGGATCGTCTCCATCTGCAGCCGCTGCCAGGTTTCCATTGCCTCGCTGACGTCGCCCTGGTCGAGGGATTGCGAGATGTCGTAGAGGAGCCGGTCGCGGGAAGCCGCCCGGCCCGAGAAGCAGATCGAGGTGCCGTCCGGAAGAACGATGTCGGTGCCGGCCGGGCACTCGATCCCGACCGGCATGCCCTCGGACTGCAGTTGTCGCGTGATGTCGTCGGCGACCTTCTGGAGGAGTTCCGCCGCCGCCGAGGCGACCATCCTGCGCTGCAGCTGGGCGCCCATCTCGCCGGTCGTCACGAGGGAGTATGCCTTCTCGAGGTGCGCGCCCGCGGTGACCGCGTGGTCGAACAGCCCGAGACTCTGTCGCCAGCTCGCGGCCGACAGCCGCGCCGACTCCTCGGAGAGCCGCAGTGCGGGATCGTGCTCCAACGCGAGCTCGATCGCCTGTTTCAGGGAAACCGTCGCCGTCGTCGACCGTCCCGGCGCGTACGCCAGCGGCGGGCTTTCCGGCGGGACCGCCGGGAAACCGACCGCCGCCGAGAGCAGGGCGGTTGTGGCGGCGATTGCCAACCTGGCCGAGAGGTGGGTGACCATGACGTTCTCCCCTCGCCCCGCCTACTCGCCCGGGCCGGGCAGTGTCGTCGCCGCGTCGCGCGTGATCCGGGCGCCCTCCGGCGTGTCGGCGAGCAGGGTCGCCGACTCGAAGCGGAGCTGCGCGAGCGCGGTCGCCATCTGTTGTTGGGCGCCGACCAACGCGAGTTGCGAGTCGACCCACCGCTGCTCGGTGGTCACGGTGTCGATGACGGTCGCGGTCCCGGCCCGGAGCTTCTCGAGCTCGGACTCGTACGATTGCCGGTAGAACTCCGCGGCGGCGGCGTAACGTCGCAGCTGGCGCGCAGCTTGCGTCAGCGTCCCCGCGGCGAGCACGACGTTGGTCTTGATCGAACGTTCGAGGTCGATGGCGCTGATCGCGCGCTGCGTCACCAGCGCGCCCCGCTGTTCGAGGAGTCCCCGCTGGATGTTGTTCTCGATCGGCCGTTCGAACGTCACACCGACCCGGCCCGCAGGACCCGTCCAGTTTCCGCCGAGCGCGCCCTGGATTCCCTCGCGGACGCTGGCGTCCTCGCCGAGGCCGGCGTAGGAGAACTCCAGCTGCAGGTCGACACGGGGCTTGAGGTCGATGTACGCCGCGCGCCACAGCACCCGGCCGGATTCCTGGAGCTGACGTGCCGCCCGGACGTCGTACCGCCGCTCCGCCGACTCCCCGGCCAGGGTCGCGACCGGAAGTGCGGCAAGGTCGTCCTCGGACGGCGCAAGCGGGAACGGATCGGCGGCCAGAGGCGCCTCGGCCGTCTCGTTGACCTCCAGTCCGATGGCCTCGCTCAACGCCATGCGGGCCTCGTGGAGCCTGCGATAGGCGTCGTCGAGCTGTCCGCGAACCTCGGCCTCTCGTGCCTGGACCCTGGCCATCTCGACGCGCGGTAGCTCGTCGGCCTCGACCAACGCCGTGCTCAGCTCGACGAGCGTGGCCTGCAGCCCGAGCGTGCGCTCGTAGACCTTCACCGACTCCTGCTCCGCGACCAGCGCCCAGTACGCCAGCAGCGTCTGATACAGGCTGTCCGACGCCTGATGCTTGAGAGCCGAAACGCTGGCGTCGTAGTCGATGCCCGCGGCCGCCTCCGCCGCACCCGTCGAAGCCTCGCCCCGCCCGCGCCCGAGCGGGATGTCGACGGTGAAGCCGACAGACGAGGTGTAGCTGTCCACGCCTCCCGGCCCACCCAATTCGTCGCTCTTCTCCTTGTGCCGGTACGATCTTCCGCTGCCGGTGAGATCGAGGAACGGCGTGACGATCACCCCGCTGCGGAACGGCTTGAGCAGCTGGAGCGAAAGCGTCCCCTCGTAGTTCTGCTCCACCTCCGGCACGGCCCCGAGCTTGCGCAGCGACTCGCGGTCCGCCTCCGCCCCTTGCAACTCGGCGTCGCGCTCCACCTGAAGGTCGCCGCGGTTGGTCTCGATCCACGCCAGAAGATCCTGAACCATCTGCGCCTGCTGCTGCGGCGTGGCGCTGTTGTAGGCCGCAAGCCACAGGTCGTAGTAGGACTGATCCACCGGATCGGTGAAGGAGATTCCGGAGAAGTTCCCGCCGCCGACCAGTCCTCGGGCCCGGTTCCACTCCTGGAGCTGGGCATCGTACTGTGCTGCCCGCTCCTCGGCCTTGCCGATGTCCTCGGCGATGTCGGCTCGCTTCTTCGCCATCTCCTGCTTCGCGGCACTGGAGAGTTCGCTCTGGTCGAAGGAATAGCTCACGTCGCCGAGCAGCGCGAGGTCGAACTGACCGGCCGCTTGCTGCGCCAGGCCCTTGCTGGCCCGACTCGACTCGGCTTCGAGGCGAATTGCCGGGGCGTGTTCCAACGTGAGTTCGAGGGCCTCGAGGAGCCCGATCTCCGGGCGTCCGAACAACGGCGGCCGGTACGTCGCATCAGGCACGGGGGGCTCGGCCGCGGGCGTGGAAGTGCCGGAGAGGAAGCACGCCAGCGCGAGCATCCCCAGACACGATGGACGGAGTATGGGTCGGATCATCTCTCACCTCGCAGCTTCGGGTTCGTTCGGTGTTCGCGGGCGGTCCCGCGTTCATGGTGGTCGCCCGGGTCTGAACCGGCGGCACGGCCCACAAGCGGCTCCCGGACCGGCGGTCCCGAGTCGGCCGAGTCCAACCGCTTGGTCGAGCCGCGGGTTTCGGTGACCTGGCCCGCCCACGGCTCCATCCATCGCCTGACAAACGCCACCATCGTCTGGTGCTTGAGCGGCACGACGAACGTGCAGTCGGTGAACGGCGTGTGTTCGATCCGGTCGATCGACTCGGAGACGAGCGGCATGAGCCGACCCCGCCGGCCCAGGTCCTTTCGGATGTAGGCGCAGGTGAAGCGCAGCGTTCGCGGACCGGTGGCGTGGTTGATCACCCAGCCCACGACCTCGCCCTGCAGCCGCATGCCGAGGCTCGTGACCGGCTCGAACGCCTCCTCGTCGTAACGCCACGGGACGAGGTTCTCTGCGATCCAGCCGCGCTCGCTCTGGGAGTCGACCAGACGCCGGCGCTCCTCGGCCTGCAGTTCGCGCCAGGGGAAGATCTCCGCCCCTTCGCGCAGCGAGTAGCGATTGAGCCAGGGAAAGCTCCTCGCCTGCTCCACCGTGAACCGGACGGACAGGGTTCGCTGGACCGGAGGCGGCCAGCCGAGCCGGTCGAGGATGCGTTCGATGTGGGGTGTCCCCACGGCGCCGGCGGTGAACACGACGGCGAGCTCGGCGTGGCCTCTCCGCGCGACCTCCTGCTCGCACGCCTCGAGGAGGCGGGTGGCGATTCCACGGCGGCGGAACCGGGCGTCCACGAACACCGAGAGCACCTCCGCGTTTCCCTCACGCGAGATCGGGAGCTCGCCGAGCAACAGTCCCGCGATTTCCCCGCCGTCCAGCGCGGCGAGCGCGAAGGGCTGGATGGGAGGCCGTCCCGCCTCCGCGGGAAGCCTCCGTGCGGGCTCGAGGCCGAGGAGATGACGGTACGCGGGGAAGGTCATCCGCTGCAGCTCCGCGGGCACCGGCGGGAGAAGGACCTCCAGTCGAGTCATGGCGACACCGGCGACCGCCCGAGAAACACCAGGAGCGGCGGCACCACGTCGGGCGCGGCGAGTCGGAGCAGCGCATAGCCGATGCCCGGAGCCCCGTGAAAGAGTCCGGCAACGGGGCTTCCGGTCCGCCCCCGGCTCAGGCTGAACGCCCCCCCGGTCATCGCCCTCCCCACCAGCGCAGTCACTCTCGACGAAACCAACGGGACGGCATCCGCGAGGTGACCCAGCTGTCCGATCGTCAGCAAGGATTCTGTGGTTCCGAAACTACCACAGCAGAGGTGGTCAAGTCCACCGAGGCGGGACCTCCACGCGATCTCGGTCGCCACGCGCAGATCCTCGAACAGCGGCGGGGCGGACACCTGAGCGAGGATCGCGGCACGTGCGAGGGCGATCCCAGCGGCGCCGTGGCACCAGCCGCTCATCGCCACGTGCCGGCCCGCTGCCGAGGGGTGCGCGCCAGCCGCCACAGGCCAGCTCCCGAGCGTCGCGTCGAAGGCCGCCCGCTCGAACGCGCACGCCTCAAGGCACGCGGTCGCGAACCGTGCTTCGCGAGTGGCACCGAACAGCGCCGCGAGCGCCCAGGCGATCCCCGCGGCGCCGTGCGCGAATCCTGTCCTCGCGACGCCGTCCGCCCCGCGCCAGGCGCGTTGACCGTCGCCCGGGACGTGGGAGCGGCGCAACACGTGTTCGCCGCAAGCCACAGCCCGCTCGATCTGGTCGGAGCCTCCCACGGCGGCGTGGAGGGCAAGCAATCCGAGGATCGCCCCCGCCGCCCCTCCCTCCACGTCGAGACGCCGGTCCGCCGCGATTCTGGTCCGGTTGATCCGCGCCGCCAGACGCGCGGCGCCGGCGACGAGTTCCGCCTCTTCGAGCAGCACACCGGAGGCGACCAGGCCGTACACGGTGCCGCCCAGACCGGTGCACGCACCCAGGCGTGCGGACTCCGGACGTTCGCCGGAGCCGACTTCGCGTTCGACGCGCCGAAGGGCGCGCAGGGCGGCGTCACGGTGCCGTTGGTCACCGCTGACCGCCGACCATGCCGCCAGGCACAGCGCGGTACCGAGCGCGCCTCCATAGAGATCCGTTCGTCGCGACCTCCGCAGAGAGCGCGCCGCATCGCCCGCCAGATCGCGTGCGACATCGAGCAGAAGGTCGCGCGGGATTCGCGCGCTCGCCAGCCCATCGGTCCTGGGTGGAGGCCCGTCCCCGCCGAGGCGCAACGAGTGGCGCCCCTCGGGCAGCCGCAGGGCTCGACCGACACGGGTGACCTGCGCCTCCAGGTCCTCCTCGGAAAGAGTAGCCAACCTCTCCTTGGCGCCGCGCAGCCCGCTGCGACAGATCGCGCCGGCGATCCGTTCGCCGGAACGCGAGGTGAGGACGACCTCGTCGACACCGACGAGGAAGACCGGGATGTCGAGCCCTTCCAGCGCCTGCCGCTCTTCGACCGCGAGCGGCCACAGGAGCGGTCGAGTCGACGAGGCCGCGAACCCCCGGTGCAGGACCTCCATCGCGAGGCTCCGCTCGAGACCGTCCCGGAGGTACCGCGGCGCGAGCAGGCCGACCAGGAGCGAGGCGTAGGTCTGGCTCGGACGGAGGACGATCCGCGTCCGCGCCCCGGCGAAGCGCCCGATCCCGCCGCGAGCGGTGGCGAGCGCCGGACGCAACGCCAGCAAGGACCGGTACATCGCGACGAAACCCTCGACGATCTCCGCCGCGTGCTCGCCGGGGCTGACGCGCCGCCCGCCGACCCACACGTCGTTGAGCTGCGGGGGACCCAGCATTGCGCCCGCGGTCAGCGTCATGCTGTCCGAGTTGACATCGCGCAACGATCTGGCCCGTTCGGCGACGAGGTACCCTCCGGTGCCGCGCAGACCGCCGATGTCGACGAAGCAGCCCTGCGGATCCGACCAGGGGAAGGTGAGCAGGCCTGTTCGCAGAGCGCTTTCACCGCGTGTCCCCGCGCCACCACCTGCGCTCGCGCGGACGCCGGACACCAGGTCCGGCTGGAACAGCGCCTCGAGGTCGACCAGAACCGGACCATCTTCCGTCGCGACCACGTTGTCCATGTGCAGGTCGGAGGCGCCGAGGAGGTGTGCGACCGCAAGCAGGGCGCCGGCGCGCCGGAAGTACTCGCGCGCTTCCGCCTCGCCCCGCAGCGCCACCTGGTGCGCGACTTCCGCCCAGCCATAGTCCCGGCGCGCGATCACCTTGAGAGTCGGCAGCGGCGGCTCCGCCCCTCTTGCCGCGAGCCATCGGAGGAACCCGTGGAACTCCGCCTCGAGTCGCATCTCCCGCGGCTTGTAGATCACCTCGACGCCGCTCGCGAAGCGCAGCCTCGCGACCTGGCGTCCTCCGGCGTGCCTGTCGGAGAGCCCTGCCTCGAGGTTGGCCACGCGCCCCAGGGATCGTCCCCCGCCGAAGGCGCGCTGGAGCGCGACCCGGTCCCGCCGGAGTCGTCGAGCGAGTTCGGACCACGTGTCGACCCAGGTCTCGACCAGAAGCGTGAGCAGCCGTGCGAGGACCGGAAGATCGAGGAGGAGCTCCCACAGTATCCCGTTGCGCACCCGGCCGACAAAGGCGTCGAACACCCCGTGACTCGGGGAATCGTCAGGTCCGGAGCGCACCGACTCGAAGCGCTCCATCAGGGTGACGGCGGAGACCCCGGACAGCTGCCGCACCAGCGCACGCTCGAGCCCGCAGAGCGCGGCGGGGGCGAACTGCTCCCTGGCGGCGGGGCACTCGCGGAGCAACCGGCGCCTCGCCGTTGCGGCCCACTGTGTCCAGATCGGCGCGAAAGGAGGGTCCCCCTCCCCTGCGGGCATCGTCTCCGGCGTCCGGGCGCCGCCCGTGCCAGTGGCGCGGACGAGCGACGATGTCCAGCCAGTCCCTCGCCCCCCCGCCGGCTCCGCAGCCCCGACGCCGGCGCGGTCGAGAGCCTCGAGCACGACCGCGGCCGACAGGCCATCCCAGGCCAGGCGGCGGTCCAGAGCCGCACTGTCCCCACCGGCGAACCAGTGCGCCCATCGATCGAGGCGCGGATCTCGAACACCGGAGTGCCTGCCGGCGCGCCCGCGCGCGCGCGAGCCACCGACCCCGGAGACGGCCAGCCGCTCGTCGAGAGTCCGAGCCCGAGCCTCCATCGAGTCCAGCTCCGCCTCGGCGAACCGGGTTCGCAGTCGCCGGGTCGGTCGCCGGTTCGTCCCCGGATGGCGCGGTCTGCTCACCGGCTCGGCATCCCGGCGCACAGCAGACTGCCCTCCCCGCGGAGGGAGGGCATGGAAGAGGAGCGCACGGCGTGATGCTCGTCGGTCTGAAGGTCGCTCAGAACAGGCTGGCGTTGATCTCGACGCGGGTCGCGAAGCCGGACTTGTTGGCTTCGCACCTGTACTCGTCCTTGTAGCCACCGGCCACCGACTCGAGATCCGCGTCGGAGAGCTCCTCGCCCTCCTTCACCACGTGCGGCAGGATCAGGTGGAAGGTGTCGGGCTTCTCCTCGATCACGACCACCTTCAGCGACTGAGGCAACGTCTGGCCGAGCTGGGCGGCGAGCACGTCCTTCGGCTTGGAGAGCAGGGCCCGACGATAGTCGGGGTTCTTGACCGCGAAACCGGCCATGAGGTCGTTGATCTGTCCACGAGTCAGCTTCTCTCCCATAGTGTCCTCCCTTTCGGTCGAGGGCGATCGCCCGTTCACTGCATCGGTTCCGACCACGCTGTGCGCGAACACCACGAGTGACAGCAAGGCCTGTGCCAGGTATCGCGACAGGGTAGGAGCCAGCTGGTGCCTGTATCCTCTCGATCTCGCCGGCGAGTCGCATGGAGTCAGGACTCCACTCCCCCGAGGCGGGGCTCCATCACTCCAGCATCCGGCGAACGATGTCCCGTGGATTCTCGTCGAGCCGCGAGCGGATGTCCTCGACATCGAGGCTCAACATGGCCCGCCGGTAGGCGTGCGTGCCGATGACCAGCCAGGGAGGCCGATCGAGGCGGGCCTCGAGTTCGCCGATCAGCTCGCTCCGTCGGGCCAGGAGGACTTCGAAGGCCGCGAGGAACCCGCGAGTGAACGCCGCCCGCTCCCATGCGCCGCGGTCCTCCGCTCCGAGAAACTCGGCGCGCGCCCTCGGCAGTGTCCTGTCGGTCAGGACGCGGCGACGGACCAGCGAGCGCAGTCGTTCCCGCCCGAGGGCCTCGACCGCCGGGCGATCGAAAGCGTCGGGCAGGGTCGCCGATGGGATCGCCAGGTTCAGGAAGCAGTACTCGAGGTCCACCATCGTCATCACCGCCGCGCCGCCGCCGCGGTCGAGGAGCGCATTGCGCGGCCGCAGGTCGGCGTTGGCGAACACGTAGCCGAAGGCGAAGTGCGCGCCGATCCGCTCGACAACCTCGGGGTCGAGGTCACCGGCGAACGGCTCACCCGGAGCCGGGGTGACCAGCAACCACGGTTCGGGCGCGCTCTCGATCACCGCCGCGGCGCAACTCGGGAGGCCGGCCATGCCCTGCAGCAGGTACCCGAGGGCTTCGACGTGGGCGCCTTCGGGCTGGAGATACCGCTTGGCGAACAGCCGTCTCGCTTCGCCCGCCCCGGCCTGCTCCCGCGAGCACGTCACCACGAACACGAGGTTGTAACGTCCCTGGTCGATGTCCGCGACCGGAGCAAGTCCGCGGACCACGAGCCGCTCGCCGAGGAAGTTCAGCGTGTGACCGACCTCGAGCAACGCGGCGGGAGCCTCGACGTCGAGCGCGAGCCAGCCCGCGACGGCCGGCGCCGAAGGCGAGCCGCCGCCGGCCCGCAACGATCGGATGCCGAGCCTGGCGGGAGCCTCGACGTCGGCGCGCGGCGAGTCGCCGATCATCACGACCCTGGCCGGCTCGGCGCCCAGGCGCTCGCAGGCGGTCAGGTAGAGCGCCGGGTCGGGCTTCGCCCGCCGCTCGTCGCAGGAGAAGACCTGCGCGTCGAGCAGGGCCTCGAGACCGAGGCGGTGAACGGCTTCCGCATGCAGGCTCGAGGCGTTGGAGAGCACGCCGACGCGCACGCCGCGCCGGCGCAGGAACTGGATCGTGGGCGCGACCCCCTCCAGGCCCGCCACGCTGGCCACTTCACGAACGGCGAGTGCCTCGACGGCCGCGACGTGCTCGGCTTCGGCGCGCCCGGTCAGCGCCACGCAGACGAACTCGGCGAACGAACGGGCGTCGTCGAAGCGCGAGGTCAAGACGCGTTCCCACACCAGGTGCACCCAGCGCCGCCCGGGTACACCGAGAAGGCGGGGAACCTCGCGCAGCAGGCACCGGTCGCGCAGTTCCACGAGGGTCCCGAAGAGGTCGAAGATCACGGCGGCGAGGGAAGGCATCCGTTGCACCCGGGCTCAGGGCTTGAGCCGATGATGGCGAAGGAAATCCATGAAGCGCTGGTAATCCGAGTCCGGCAGGTTGAACTCCGCGACGAGGTCCCGATACGAACCTTGCGTCTTGACCAGGCCGCGCCGGATCAGGGAGCGCACCTGGGCGCGGTTGAGATCCCGATTCATGAACGGCTCGTGGACCACGTCCCAGAAACTGCGCCCATCGACCGCGATGCGGCGGTACAGATCCTCATCCGCGCACGCCCCCGGGCGCTCCCCCGACTGCAACAGACTGATGAAGTCGTTGGGCCGGATCAACGTGCTGTCGGCGAGCGCGTAACCCATGGTCACGATCGAGCACAGTTCGCGGATGTTCCCCGGCCATGGGTAGCGGGCGAGGATGTCCATCGAAGCGGGGGAGAAGCGCTTGGCGACGCCGTACTGAGCCTGCAGGCGGGCCAGCCAGTAGTCGAGGAGGAGCCGCCAGTCGTCTCCCCGTTCCCGCAGCGGCGGCACGTTGACGAGGAAGTAGCGCAGGCGGAAGAAGAGGTCGCCGCGGAACTGCGATTCGCCGGCGCTCAACTGGTCCGCGGGGCGGTTGGTGGCGGCGATGACGCGCACGTTGACCACCCGGGTCTCGTTCGAGCCGAGCGGCTGGAACTCGCCGAACGCCAGCGCCCGCAGCAGCATGGTCTGAGCGCTCATGTGCAGGTCGCCGATCTCGTCGAGGAAAATCACCCCTCCATCGGCGACTTCGAAACACCCGCGGCGGTCCGCGATGGCGCCGGTGAAGCTCCCCTTCTTGTGGCCGAACAACTCGCTGACGGTCAAGTTGCCTTCCTGGAACTGCGGGCAGTTGACCGCGACGAACGGGCGGCCGACGCGCGAGCCGAGCAGGTAGAGCGACTGCGCCAGGCTCTCCTTGCCGACACCGCTTTCGCCGGTGATCAACACCGGGGCGTCGAACCGAGCGATCTTGCCGATCACCCGATGGACGTCGAGAATCGCGGTCGAGGTTCCGACCATCGACACCGCGCGGCGAACGCCCCAATGGTGGATGGACAGGCGTTCGACCTCGACCGCCAGCTCGCTCATGAACGGGCGCGACTCCGGAGCATCGAGAGGCTCCGAGGTCGGCTTGCCCGGACGGGCCGCCGGGCCGGGCACTCCGGCGTCAGCCACGGTCGCGCCCCGCGCGGTCGGCGCGCCGGCGACGTTGACCGGCCGCGCGCTCTCCGTTAGCCTGCCAGGTGGCGCCCCCCCTTTCGAAGGGTCCACGCGAGGAGGTTCCATGTCCGACGACTCGAAGGGGACACAGTTCTCGCACACGCTTCAGGCCGGTGAGTACGTGTTCCGGGAGGGTGATCCCGGCAGCGAGATGTTCATCATCCAGGAGGGACAGGTCGAGATCCTCAAGGACATCGGCGGCCAGGAGATTCGCGTCGCCCTGCTCGACGAGGGCGACTTCTTCGGCGAGATGTCGATCCTCGAGGACCTGCCGCGCGTGGCGTCGGCGCGCGCGGTGGGGACGTGCGTCCTCCTGTCCATCGACAGCACCACCTTCGACCAGATGGCCCGGCATAACCCGGAGATCCCGGTGCGCATGCTGCGCAAGCTCTCGCGCCGCCTGCGCGACGCCAACGTCGTCAACATCGAGGCAACGCCCTCCTCGATGACCATCGTGCCGACCGCCTCCGTCCCCGGGCTCGAGGCCGCGCGCCGAGAGGCCCTCGCCGCGCCGGTCCTGCCCCCACCCGAGCCGGCCCCCGAGCCGCAGATCGCCCAGGCTCCGCAGGATCGCGAACCGGAGCCGCCGCCCGCCCGGGTCGCCCTTCTGATTCACGAAGCGAGCGGCGCCGAACTCCCCCTCTCCGAGGACGCCGAGACACACCTCGGCCGGCCCGACGCCGCAACCGGTTTCGTTCCCCACGTCGACCTCAAGCCGATCGACACGCAGCGATCGACCAGCCGGAGACACGCACGCATCGTCCGCCGCGCGGGCTCCTACTTCCTGCGCGAGGAGATCGGCGTGGCCAACGGGACATTCGTCAACGGCAAGAGGGTGGCCACCGGCGTGGACGTCGAACTGCACGACGGCGACGAGATCCGCTTCGGTCTGGTGGCGACCCGCTTCCGGCTGCGCTGAACGGGCGACACCCCGGGACCCCCCGGCGATACCTCCAGCGCAGCGCCGGTCAGGCCTTCCCGCCCCCACCTTTCTTCTCCCCTCTGGCCGCGGCCTTCGCCAGCAGACGCGAAGCGAGGTCGGCGACCTCCGCGACCGGGCTGGCCGCCGGCTTTCCCCCCGCCTTCGACGCGAGCTTCGCCGCCGCCTCCTCGACGGTCCTGACGAAGGTGAACTGGCGGGTCAGGCCCGCCATCTCGAACGCCTCGCGCAACGCCTCCCCGACTCCCACCAGGACAAGACCCCCGCCCAGACCCTGGAGTTTGCGATCGAGCATCAGGAGCGCCCGCAGACCGGCGCCACCGATGTGTTCGATGCGTCGCATGTCCAGGGCGACCAGCCGTTCACCGCCATCGAGCACCTCGCCGACCTTCAGCTGCAGATCCTGCGTCGCGGCGGAGTCCAGCCGTCCCACGGAGGTCAACACGACAACCTCGCCGAGCTTGTCGGACTCGAATTCCATCAGCTCACCTTCCCGCGCCCTCCGCGGAGAGACTCCGGCCGGTTCGACTCCGGCCGGCGCGCTCTCCGCGCGCACGCCGCACGACCTGTCGCCGCCGTCAGAAGCGGAACACGAACCCGACCGTCGCCTCGAACTGGTCGAGGGACTGCTTGTACTGGTACGTGTAGCTGCACGGCGCCTGACAGTCCTGGTTGGCGAAAGAGTAGGTGGCGCTCGCTGCCGGATCGGTGTCGGTCCAGAAGTAGCGACCCTCGAAGCGCAGGGCGAAACGCTCCGACAGATTCATCTTCAGTCCGCCGCCGACGCTCGCGGAGAGTCTCGTGTCGCTCGGCAACGGCAGCGCAGCGTTGACGTGCGCGACGCCCGCGCTGGCGAGCATGAAGCCGCGCGTCGCCGCCCGGCCGATGTCGAAGGCGACGCCGAGGTGGTAGTAGGTGACATCGACGTCCAGGACCCCGGTGTCCCCCGGCTCGACGAACCCGCCCGGGACTTCGCCGAACAGCGACTGGTTGTCCTTCCACTGGGTGTCCTGCCGGCTCGCCGTCGCCTCCAGGATGACGGTCGGGGTCAGCGCGTAGCCGAAGCGGACGCCGTAGGTCCCCGAAGCGCTCATCGACAGGTCGTAGTCCTGGAAGGTGATCGCCCGCTCGTAGAGGTTCACGTCGCCGCCCCAGCGGTAGCCGAAGGCGGGAGTGACCTCGAAGCGACGCGTTTGCGCTCCGACCACCGCCGGCACCACGAGCAACACACAGATCAGGATTCGCCGCATCCCACCCCCCTTTCGGTCCTTGATGATCGTGTCTGCGATCCCCTCGCGCACCGAGAAACCCTCCGCCTCGCGTCCCGTCCCCTGACGCCGCCCGCAGTCGCGGCGCCGCCATCGTTCGAGGCGCCGTCGGCGTGAGTGGAGCACCCGCCGACCCGCCAAGGACTGGACGAGCTTTTGTCTCATCCTACCAGCCGGCGGCCCGGCGTCAAGTGGGCCGGAGTGCTGCGAATCCCCGGGGCCGACTCCCTCGTCTCTCTGCTAGGCTTGCTCCACGCACTCGGAGCCTTCGGCCCCCGCCGGGAGCGCCGGGCCCGACTCCGTGGGAGGCTGTCATGAAGGAGGAACTGCAGGGCATCGACACCTCGGTCATCGAGGAGCTCCGCAGGATCAAGCACGAGCAGGAGGTCCTCCATGAGCGCCTGTCCCGCATGGACGGCCGGAAGGAAGGCGTCTCCGAGGTCGTCTACCAGCGGGTCAAGTCCGACTACGAGTCAAGACACGCCGCGCTCGAGGAACAGGCCCGCCCCCTCAAGGACCAGGCCCGGATCGAGTTCGGCAAGCTGGCGGCGCTGCTCGAGCAGATGGCCCAGGAGGCCGAGACGGTGCGTCTGGCCCGAGAAGAACTGGTCTTCCGCCACGAACTCGGCGAGTTCGCCGACCCCGAGTTCGAGGAGCAGATCGAGCAGGCCGACGCGCGCCTGGCGGCCTGCCGGGAGGAACTCGAACAGGGGCAGGAATTGAAGGAGCGTTTCGTCGCCGCGTTCCACTCCGAGGAGGAGTTGAACGCCCCGCCGCCGCGCTCGACGGGTGGGCGGTCGGGTCGCCAGCCCCGGGCCACGGCCGAGAAGTCGGCCGAAGAGGCGCGGCCCCCGGCCCGTTCTTCAGCTCCGTCCCCCGACAAGACCGTGCTCACTCAGCCGCCTCCCGCTCCGCCCCCGGGGGACGGCACGGTGGTGGCGGGCGGGCTGCCGCTCGCCGTTGCGAGCGGCGCCGTTGCGACTCCCGACGCGACCGCGGTTCTGGCCAAGCCCCGCCTGATCACCGAAGGTGACGACGGCGCCGAGTACCCCCTCGGCTTCGTCACCACGACGATCGGTCGCTCGCCGGCCAACGACATCTGCATCAGCGACGACGCGGTGTCGCGGCGGCACGCCAAGATCGTGGTCGGCGAGCAGGGTTTCGTGGTCTGCGACCTGAACTCCGAGAACGGCGTGTACGTCAACGGCGAGCGGGTCAAGGAACGCCTGCTCGCCGACGGGGACATCGTCGAGATTGGCCCGGGCACGCGCCGGTACGTGTTTCGCGCCGGGTGATCGGCGGCCCGCGGGCCGCCGATCGGTCAGCGCTGTCCGGTTCCGCCGGGAGGAGGAATCGGAAGAGGCAGGACCCGCAACTGCCCCGTCTCTCCGCCCCCGGCGGAGATTCGGCTTGCCCCCTCCTTGTCCACCTCGTCGATCCGCACCACCGCGTGCAGCGGCACGTAGAACCTCCGGACGCCGTCGAATTCAGTCTTGAGCTTTTCCTCGGACGAGTCGACGATCAGCTTGGAGCGTTCGCCGAAGAGCAACTGCTCGACCTCGATGAACCCGAACAGTCCGCCCTGGCCGACGTGCCGCGCGTAGACCTCGTAGACCTGGCCGTGGTTCAGGAAGACGACCCGGTAGACCTGGGACCCGCTCTCCTTCTTCCGCGCCATTCCGTCTCCCGACTCGCGAATTACGGTAGCACACGCGCCGTCTCCGCCGCCGGCGCTCGGCTTGACACGCAGTCGGGGCCGGCTATCCTCACATCCACGAGCGCTGCGGAGGCGCCACGAGCCGATGAAGATCAACGAAGCCCTGTCCATCGCCATCGACTACGAACACAAGGTTCGCGACCACTACGTCGCCGGCGCCGCGCAGATCCTCGACCCGCGAGGCAAGAAGGTGTTCGAGACCCTCGGCCGGGAGGAGCAGCGGCACGTCGAGTACCTCGAGAGCCGGCTCGAAGAGTGGCGCAAGACCGGCAAGATCCAGGACGTCCCGCTCGACTCGATCCTGCCGTCGCCGGAGTGGCTCAAGGAGGCCCAGGCACGCTTCACCGAGGGACACGACCCGAGCCTGGCGGTGCAGGCCGAACTCGACCTCCTCAAGGTTGCGCTCGATCTCGAGCACCAGGCGAGCGGCTTCTACCAGGAGCTGGTGACGAAGCTCCCCGAAGCGGACCGCCCGATGTTCGCCCGGTTCCTCGACATCGAACAGGGGCATGTCGCGATCGTCCAGGCGGAAATCAACTCCCTGTCCGGGCTGGGCACCTGGTTCGACTTCATGGAGTTCTCGCTCGAGGCCGGCTGACCGGCACGCCCCGCCCGGGGCGACCGGGGAATCACGCGTTTCGGAGGTGAGGCGTGGTCGACACGAAGGACCCGCGCGGAGGGCAGCAGTCGCGAGGTCACGGTTCCGGGCGGACCGATGACGCGCTGTTCACCGCGGAGCCCCTCCGCTCGGCATCCGACGTCGATCGCGCCCAGGCGAACAAGGAACGCGCCAGGCAGATCGTCGACTCGGGTGGCGACGTCCGCCACGCCGTCAAGCTCCTCTCCGACGCGGTCGAGGTCGTCCCGGACGCCGCCTCGCTGACGCTCCTCGCCGATCTCGAGGTCGCCAATCCGCTGTGGCGACAGAAGGCCCTCGATCGCCTCAAGCAGGCGGTCGCCATCGATCCCAAGCACACGCCCGCGTGGCTCGCCCTCGCCAACTACTGGAGCCTGCGCGGCCAGACCGACAAGCAGATCCGCTGCCTGCAGAGAATCCTCTCGTACGAGCCGGTCAATCTCGACGTCCGCGAGGCGCTCCGGCTGATCTCCCCCGCCGCGCTCGAGCAGGCGCTCGCCCCCCCGGCACCGCCACAGAAACCGTAGCGGGACGGGGTCACCGATGCCGCACCGCCCCGACTCCACGTCGCCGGATTCGAGTCGCGGCGGCGCCCAGGCGGGCGCGAGCGGGTGGATGATCTACGGCGCCACCGGGTACACGGGCCGGCTCGTCGCCGCCGAGGCGGTCCGACGGGGCTTGCGGCCGGTGTTGGGCGGGAGGAACGCGACCGCGCTCCAGGCGGTCGCGGCGGAGCACGGGCTCGCGACCGCCGCCTTCCCTCTCGACGACCCCGCCGAGGTCCGGCGCTCCCTCGCCGGCCTGCGACTGGTGCTGCACTGTGCCGGCCCGTTCGTGCGGACCAGTGCGCCGATGGTCTCCGCCTGCCTCGACCTCGGCGTTCACTACCTCGACATCACCGGCGAGATCGCGGTGTTCGAGAGGATCCTCGCCCTGGCCGGGACGGCGCGCGCCGCCGGAGCGGTACTCGTGCCGGGGGTGGGATTCGACGTCGTGCCCACCGACTGTCTCGCCGCCACGCTCGCAAGCGCGCTGCCCGAGGCCACCCACCTCGATCTCGCCTTCGCCGCCGACCGGGGCGGGTGGAGCGCCGGGACGATCAAGACGATGATCGAGAGTCTGCCGGCGCTCGGCGCCGTGCGGCGCGACGGCCGGGTCGTCCCGGTGCCGGCATTTCACGCCACCCTCGACGTGCCGTTCGCGGACCGGACCCGGCGCTGCGTGACGATCCCCTGGGGCGACGTGTCCACGGCGTTCCACACCACCGGCATACCGAACGTCCGCACCTTCACCACGGTCCCGGCGAAGGCGATCCGAGGCCTGAAGGTGGTCGGCCCGCTGCTCCCGCTGGCGGGCCTCCGCCCGGTGAAGAGGGCGCTCCAGCGCTGGGTCGAACGGCGCGTGGCGGGACCCGACGAGGCGACCCGGGCACGCGCGCGGGCGCAACTGTGGGGCCGGGTCACCGCCGCGGGCGGCGCGGAGGGCACGGTCCGGGCCGAGGTTCCCGAAGGCTACACGCTGACGGCCGTGGCCGCGGTCGAGTGCGCGATTCGCGTCCTCGACGGCCACGTCGCGCCGGGGGCGTGGACCCCGGCTCGCGCCTTCGGAGCCGGTTTCCTCGCGACGCTCCCCGGGACTTCGGTCGGCGAGGTGTCGCTCGACGTCACTTCCTCGAGTAGACGATCTCCATCATCTTGAACTCCTTGCCCGAGGCGTCCGGTCCGTGCATCTCCATCACGTGGGTGTCGGCGTCGACGACCCGCGCGGTGTTCCTGAACGTGACCGTCTTTCCCTGCACGACGTCGTCCATCTCGCCGGTGTAGACGAACGTCCGCCCGCCGTCGTTGCTGGCGCCGGTCATGTTCAGCATGGTCGTGCCGAAGTTGTCGATCCAGAACGAGCGGTACTGCTTGCGGGTGTTGTCGTAGCCGGTGATGCCCAGGCCCTCGAACGGCGTGCCCATGAACTCGCCCTCGAACCGCTCCTGGACGAAGCGCTTGCCGAGGATCCACCCGGCCTCCGAGCTGCCCGTCGAGGTGCTCGGCGGCACGCCCGGCGCCGGCCACGACGTCACCCTGACCTTCCACGAACCGACGAACGGCTCGAGCGCGGCGTGCGCCTCGCCCGGTGTGGCCGCCTTCGTCCAGGCGTCCATCGCCGCCCGCTCCTCGGCCGACATGGGTCTCTCCTCCTGCTGCGCCCACGCCGGGGACATGCCGAGGGCGCCCAGGACGAGCAAGAAAACGACGCAACGGTTCTTCATGGCGTCAACCTCCGAGTGGATTATACAAATGAGTCGCAGGCCGTGTTGCCTGCCCGACCGTCACGGCGCGGGCCGCGCCGGCCTCGCCGCCCGCGATGGTGCACCGCCGACCCGGGTTCAGACCCGTCCGCCGGCGCCTCCGCGCCGGCCGTAGAGGTCGACCAGCTCGGCGAGGCGCGCACGGTGCCAGTCCGAGAGCGCCCACTCCGGCAGTCTGAAGCGCCAGTTGCCTTCCGGCACGGACGGGGTGTTCATCCTCCCCTCGGACCCGAGCCCGCCGACGTCCTGGTGCGGGATCACGGCGAGGCCGGCGACCGACGCGAGCGCCGCGCGGATCAGGTCCCAGTGGATTTCGCCGCCGTCGGTCGCGAGGTACCGCCGGACATGGTCGCGTTCGTGCTCGCCGGCGTCGTCGCGGTACCACCCGAGCGTGGTGTTGTTGTCGTGGGTGCCGGTGTAGACGACCTGATTCGGGCGCAGGTGGTGCGGCAGGAACCCGCTCTCCGCTCCGGCGCCGAAGGCGAACTGCAGGATCGCCATCCCCGGCAGGCCCAGCCCGTCGCGCAGCGCGATCACGTCCGGCGTGATGACTCCGAGGTCCTCGGCGATCAGCGGCAGGTCGCCGAGAGCCCGCTCCGCGGCCTCGAACAGCGCCCGCCCCGGCCCGGCGAGCCAGCGGCCGTCCCGCGCGGTGGTCTCCCCGGCGGGGATCGACCAGTACGCGGCGAAGCCCCGGAAGTGATCCAGCCTGACGGCGTCGAAAAGGTCCAACGCCCGGGCCAACCGGGCGATCCACCACGAGTAGCCGCTCGCTGCGTGAGCCCCCCAGTCGTAGAGCGGATTGCCCCACAGCTGACCGGTCTCGCTGAAGTAGTCCGGAGGGACTCCCGCGACGGCGACCGGGTGGCCGTCCGGACCGAGCTGGAACAACCTCCGGTGCGCCCACACGTCGGCGCTGTCGTGCGCGACGAAGATCGGCACGTCGCCGATGATCCTCACACCGCTGCGGGCGGCCTCCTGCCGCACCGCGCGCCACTGGCGGTCGAAGAGGAACTGCGCGAACTCCTCCGCGCGGACCATGTCCTGATGCCTGCGCCGCCACGCCGTCAACGCGTCCGGTATCCCACCGCTCAGGTCCTCCGTCCACTCGGTCCACCGGGCGCCGCCGTGCGCCCGCTTGAGCGCGGCGAACAGGGAGTACTCGCCGAGCCACGCGGCGTTGCGCTCGCGGAACTCGAGCAATTCTCCTTCGAGCTCGGGTGCCGGGCGCTCGGCGAATCTCCGCCACGCCGCGAGCAGCAAGCCGTCGCGCCACGGCGCGACCGACTCCCACTCCACCCTGTCGGCGGGGAACTCCGGCCGCGAGGCGACCTCGTCCGCGCGCAGGAGTCCGTCTGCAACCAGTTCTTCCGGGCTGATCAGCAAAGGGCTTCCGGCGAAGCTCGACGGCGCGGAGTACGGCGAGAAGCCCGGTCCGGGAGGGTTGAGCGGCAGCATCTGCCACCACCCGACGCCGCAGCTCGCCAGCCAGTCGAGGTAGCGGTGAGCCGCGGGCCCCAGGTCTCCGCTGCCCGGCGAGCCCGGCAGCGAGGTCGGGTGGAGGAGGAGGCCGCATGATCGGGCGAAGCGCATTCCGGGCTGCACCGTTGCCATGGTAGCCCGGCTCGCGGCCGCACCGCCGCCGCGGTCGTCGAGCCTGGCGCCGCCCCGCGGACATCCTGACGGCGGCATCGCTCGATTCCGCTTGTGTTTTTCGGCCACGACTCCCGTCTTAGCGCGCTGCACTCTGGGCTTTTCTCACCGGCACTCTCGATCAGCCTTGAAATAGCACGTCCTTCGCGGGCTGCCCCGTCGATTCGCCCGTCTTCACAGGATCTTCACGCCCCCATCTTGTGCTACCCGACCGTGCACACTATCGTTGTCCGCGGTTGCGGAGAACCAAACCCGTCAGGAGGGTGGCATGCGAAGGAGGATCGGATGAGAAACACGGAGAAGAGAGGACGTCAGGTGATCGCCGTGGTGGCCGCGCTGTGCGTGTTCGGCCTCGCCGTCACGGCATCGGCACAGGTCACGACGGGCGCCTTGGCCGGGCGCGCCGTCGTCCAGACTGATGGGAGCGTGCTCCCCGGCGTGACGATCGAAGCACTGCACACGCCGACCGGGACCCGCTACAGCGCGGTGACCCAGGAGAACGGTCGCTTCAACATCCTCAACGTACGCGTCGGCGGCCCGTACACCGTGACCGCGACCCTCGCCGGCTTCAAGTCGCAGACGTTCGAGAACGTCAACGTCGGTCTCGGCGAGACGCGCGACCTCAACTTCGAGATGCAGTTCGAGACGGTCGCCGAAACGCTGCAGGTGACCGCCGAGGCGGCGCCGCTGATCAGCCCCGACCGCATGGGTTCGTCGTCGGCCGTCCCGCTCGACCAGCTCGAGACGCTGCCGACCGTGCGCCGGCAGATCCAGGACTTCGCCCGCCTCAACCCCTACTACAACGTCGATCCCTCCGACTCGTACGGCACCCGACTGACCGTCGCCGGAAAGAACAACCGGTACAACTCGATCCAGATCGACGGCGCGGTCAACAACGACCTGTTCGGTCTCGCCGACACCGGCACGCCCGGCGGCCAGACCGACACGCAGCCGATCGCGCTCGACGCGCTGCAGGAGTTGCAGCTCGCCGTATCGCCCTACGACATCAAGCAGGGCGGCTTCACCGGCGGCGCGATCAACGCGATCACCAAGAGCGGCACCAATCGCTTCGTCGGCTCCGTCTACGGCTCGATGCGCGACCAGGACTACGTCAGCGACCGCCCCGGAGGCTTCACCTCCGACAAGCCGATCGCGGAGTTCAGCGAGGACCAGTACGGCCTCGCGCTCGGCGGGCCGATCTTCAAGGACCGCCTGTTCTTCTTCGTCAGCGGCGAGATGAACCGCCGCGAGGCGCCGACCGGCGTCTCGGCGGACGGTTCGACCGCGACCGTGTTCAACAATCCGCAGCAGGCCACGGACTTCAGGAACTACCTGATCAGCGAGTACGACTATGACCCGGGCACGCTCGGCGACTTCCCCGGCAAGACCGACAGCGACCTGCTCTTCGTCCGCCTGGACGTCAACCTCGGCGCCTCGAACCAGCTCACGCTGCGCCACAACTTCGTCGACGCTGCGCGCGACGTCATCTCCGACCGCTCCACGACGGCGTTCCGCTTCGACAGCGCCATCTACGCCATCGCCGACGAGACCAACTCGACGGTGCTGCAGTTGAACAGTGTGTTCGGTTCCAACTCGTACAACCTGGCGCGCGTCAACTACACGACGATCAGGGACCTGCGCGATGTCCCCGTCGTCTTCCCGACCGTGGACATCGGCCCGGTCTCGCGCCGCCCGCAGGTGACTGCCGGCACCGAGCGCTTCTCCGGCGCCAACGCGCTCGACCAGGACATCCTCGAGATCACCGACGACTTCACCTTCATCGCCGGCAACCACACCGTCACCCTCGGCACGAGCAACCAGCTCTTCGACTTCAAGAACCTCTTCCTCTCGGACTTCTACGGCTTCTACCGTTTCAACACCCTCGAGGACTTCTACGCCGGGATCGCCCAGGAGTACTCCATCTCGTTCGCCAACGGCGACGACCCGCGCCGGCCGACCAGCTTCGGCGCCGAGCAGTACGGCCTCTACGCCGGCGACCAGTGGCGGGTGAACGACAGTCTCACCCTGACCATGGGCGTGCGCGCCGACTACCCGGTGCTGAGCGACGAGCCGTCCCGAAACGCGCTCGTCTTCGAAACGTTCGGCATCGACACCAGCGACATGCCGGGCAGCACGTTGATGATCTCGCCGCGCGTCGGCTTCAACTGGGATCCGACCGGTGACGGTACGCAGCAGCTGCGCGGCGGCGTCGGCATCTTCGCCGGGCGCACGCCGTACGTGTGGATCTCCAACGCCTATGCCAACACCGGCGTCGAGACCACCAGCCTGTCGTCGAAGAACGTGACGTTCAACCCCGACCCGTACACCCAGCCGAAGGACTTCCCGCCGGGGACCAGCGCGATCTCGGTCGACGCGGTGGATCCGGACTTCGAGTTCCCGCAGGTGTGGCGCGCAACCCTGGCCTACGACCGCGAGCTGCCCGGCGGCGTCCGCAGCACGGTCGAGGCGATGTACTCGAAGACCATCCAGGACGTGTACTACCTGAACAGGAACAAGGTCGAGACCGGAACGCCGGGGTTCGACGGCCGCCCGACCTACAAGAACTTCAGCTCCAAGTTCCGCGACATCCCCTATCTGACCAACACGACGAAGGGCGAACAGCTCAACCTCTCGCTGCAGCTCGAGAAGCGCTTCCCGTTCGGGCTGTTCCTCAGCAGCTCCTACGCGTACATGGACGCCGAGGCGACGTTCGAGGCCACCTCCTCGCGTGCGATCTCCAACTGGCAGTTCTACCCGACCGAGGGCGACATCTACGCGGAGGTCATGTCCCGCTCGATGTTCGAGGTCGAAGACCGGTTCAACTTCATCGTCTCTCAGTCGTTCAACACCGGAAAGATCGGCCACAACGTCGCCCTGTTCTACAGCGTGCAGTCCGGCCAGCCCTACTCGGTGCTGATGGGCGGCGACCCGAACACCGACGGGTATTCCTCGAACGACCTGATCTACGTCCCTCAGAGCGGCGAGGACATCGTCCTCCAGGGCGCGACGCTCGAGCAGTTCGAAGCGTTCCTCGCCTGGACCGGCCTCGACAAGTACCGCGGCCAGGTCGCTCCGCGCAACTCCTCGACCGCGCCGTGGAACCGCTCGCTCGACTTCCACTACGACATCGAGCTGCCGATCTCGGTGATCCGCACCCAGTTCACCTTCGACGTCCTCAACCTGCTCAACCTGATCGACAAGGACAAGGGCGCCATCAAGTACGTCAACTTCTCGACCTTCACGCCGATCAACTACGCCGGCAAGGACGCCGCCACCGGCAAGCCGATATACAAGACGGCGTTCAACAACTCGCTCGACCAGGGCAAGGCGTGGTCGACCAACGACCTGCGCTCGCGCTGGCAGCTCAAGTTCGGACTCAGGCTGTCGTTCTGACCTCTTCTCAGGAGTGAACCACGGGGCTGCCGCGAGGCAGCCCTTCTTCTTTCAGGGGAGAGGGAAGAGAACGACGGGGTCCGGGGTCCGGGGACGGAAGGACAGGGGAGAGGGAAGGCAACGACGGGGTCCGGGGTCCGGGGTCCGGGGACAGAAGGAAAGAGGAGAGGGAAGACAACGACAAAGAAGAAGAAGAAGAAGAGAGAGAGAGAAGGAGAGGCGGCGCTCGCGTGGTCGCTCCTGCGGGTGCGACCGCAGTCACGCGCGCGCCGCGAGCGCGCCCCGCCTCCTGCGTGCCGGGCGCACCGCACGCCCCGCCGGAGGCAGGGTGCTTGAACCTGCCGCGATCCGTACGCTCCACGGTCGACGAGGTAGTCCCTTCAGAGGGTGACGCGCTTGCGCAGATACTCGCGAACCACGTCGCGTGCGTATTCGAGCACCGTCGCAGGCGCCTCGTCGGAGGAGCAGAACTCGGGGGTCTCGACGATCTCGGACGCCATCTCCTCCCACCACGGCGCCCGGCGCACCGCGCGGCTCAGGACGGGATCGAGCCCCGCAGCCGCCATCCCCTCCTCGCCCGGCGGCGCGAACGCGACGGTCCGCTCGCCGTGGGCGCCTCCCCCCGCCAGTGTCACGCGCCCGACGAGGTAGTCCATCAGCGCGCGCAGCTCATCCGGACCCATGGTGTCTCCCACCGCGCGGAAGGTCGGCGTGGATCAGGCCGACGATCGCTTCCAGGCCTGCGGCGTCGGCATCGTCGAAGTGCGCGTGCCGCTGCGAGTCCACGTCGAGCACGCCGACGACGGCGGCCGAGCCGTCGCGCAACGGCACGACGATCTCGGAGTTCGAGCGCGAGTCGCACGCCACGTGCCCCGGGAACGCGTGAACGTCGGGGACGAGGACGGTCTCGCCGCGGTCGACACCGGCCCAGCACACGCCCGTGTGGGCGGGCAGGAGCAGACACGCCAGCGGCCCCTGGTACGGACCGACGATCAGTTCGCCGTCGCGCAGCAGATAGAAGCCGGTCCACAAGAACCCCGACATCTTGGCGTGGAGCAGCGCGGTCGCGGTCGCCATCCGCGCGATCGGGTCGGTGGTCGCGCCGAACAGCTCCACGAGCTGAGCGCGGATCCGCGCGTACCGCTGCGTCTTCCTCTCCCGTTCCTGCATGGCGTCTCCCCGTGACGATCCTATCCCGAGCCGGTGCCCTCGGACCAGCCGGCGGCGACCGCCGCGGCGGCGAGGATGGCGCCGAGCGCCACGGCCGTCGCGGCCATCCCGGCCCAGGGCAGGGCGATCAGACCCACGAGCAGCGCCGACGCCGCGGCGCCGCCGGCGTCGGCCGCGAAACCCTTGCCCGCTCCGGCGCGTGCCTCGCGGGCGCAGCGCACGGCCACCTCCGGGAACGCGGCGCCGGTCAGCACGCCCGCCGTCAGGAGCAGCGGCACGACCGTCGCGCGCGGCCAGAGCAACGGGACCCCGGAGGCGATGACGACCGAGAGCACGACCCCCGCGACGAGCAGCGTCGCCAGCCTCGGGCGGCACCGTCCCGACGCCCACGAGCCCGCGCCGGTGCCGGCCATGAACGCGGCCGACAGCGCGCCGACCTCGGCGTACACCGACCCCTCGGTGGCCTGCCACGCCGCGAGG
>JBFMCD010000026.1:0-16987 GCA_040754885.1 Acidobacteriota bacterium | reverse complement strand
GGGCCTGAGGAACAGGGGAGAGGGGAGAGGAGAGAGCGGAGAGGGAAGACAACGACGGGGTCAGGGGTCTGGGGTCCGGGGACTGAAGAACAGGGGAGAAGGGAGAGGAGAGAGGGGAGAGGGAGGACAACGACGGGGTCAGGGGTCTGGGGTCCGGGGCCTGAGGAACAGGGGAGAGGGGAGAGGAGAGAGCGGAGAGCGAGGAATCGGGTTCCCGTGTGACACCGGCCAGCGCCCACGGCCCATGCTGACTCGGGTCATGCGAGCGTCCTGCGCGGCTCGCCTTCCCGCCTGGACCTGGATGCACCGGCCCACGGTCCTCGGTGCATGGCCCACGCTCCTCGGCCTTCGCCGGCTCGTTCGGCGCGGTGCCGGAATCTGCGCTCTCGAACGTTGTCGCGTACAGCCACGGCACGAGCGGCAGCGGCGTCACGAACAGCGCGAGGAGAATCCACGCCAGGCCCGTCGAGGAATCGCCCTGGAAGAGCACCGCCCCGGCAAGTCCCGCGCACAGCCAGAAAGCGATCACGCCCATCGCCAGGTACAGTCGCGACCGGGGCCGCCGCAGCAGCGCCAGCGCGCACGTCGCCACGACCGCCAACGCGACCAGCGGCGCGAGCGCCTGCGGCGCCCAGATCGCCGCGGCCAGCCATCCGAGCGCCAGCACCACCGAGCCTGCCGCGACGAGATCGGCCTGCGAGCGCCTTCGCTCCGGCATCGGCGAAGCATAGCCGACGAACGGAATTCGGTCGCCCGCGGGCCACCCCACACGTTGTCATCCTGAGGCCCGAAGGGCCGAAGGATCCCGTCGCGCCTGGAGCGCCTCGAACTGGCTACAGCGTCTTCTTCAAGGCGGGCGTGCAGCCTGAGCGGCTGACTGCTTCTGCGAGGCATTCCTTTTTGGTGCCCGCGGGCCACGCGGCGAGTCGGGTCTCGCTCGTCCCCACTCGCTCGACCCGACATTCCTCCGGCCGCGACCGGACCTGCGCGGCTCGCCGCGGGGTCCTCTCGCCGTTCCGCGCCTCTCCTCCCTCCCACCCGGCGCGGCCGGCGTTTCCCCGCGCCGATCCGCGTGTCCGGTGCCCGCGGCCTCCGGAACGCAGTGCCGCTTCGGCCCGCAGGCGGATCTTCCCCCCGCCCACGCTTCCCCCTCCCTTCTCCCTCCCACCCGCGCTGCCCGGTCCACGTCTCACAGTCCACGGTCCACGGCCCACGGTCCACGGACAGTGATTCAGTCGGCGTTCGCCCAGGGCGGTATCATCGTTCCGATGCCGGCGAACCTCACACCGCAGTACAAGGCGGCCGAGGCCAAATTCAAGGCGGCCCGCACCATCGAGGACAAGAAGACGGCCCTCGAGGAGATGATGGCCACCATCCCCAAACACAAGGGGACGGAGAAGATGCGCGCCGAACTGCGGCGTCGCATGGCCCGCCTGCGCAACGAGGAGGAGGTCCGCGCCGCCAAGCACGGGCACGTCGTCAAGGTGGACCCGGAGGGCGCCGCGCAGGTGGTCATCCTCGGCCCGCCGAACAGCGGCAAGTCGTCGCTGCTCGCAGCGGTGACCCACGCCGAGCCGTCGATCGCCGACTACCCGTTCACGACCACGCGCCCGCAACCCGGGATGATGGCGTTCGAGGACGTTCACATCCAGCTCGTGGACCTGCCGCCGATCACCAACGAACACATGGACCCGTGGATGGGCAATCTCGTGCGCGGCGCCGACTTCGCGCTGCTCCTCGTCGACCCGACCTCGCCGGCGGTGCCGGAGGACGTCGAGGAGGTGCGCGAGCGGCTCGCCGCGGTGCGCATCCCGCTCGTCGGCACGCTTCCCGAGGACAGCGACCCGCGCGACACGCCGCTCGAGACGCTCATGCTCGTCACCAAGGCCGACCGGGCGCGCGAGAGCGACCTTGCCGTGCTCGACGAGTTCTACGCGGACACCTTCCCGATGCTGCGCGTCTCGACCGCCACGCACACGGGGCTCGAGGTGTTCAAGGTCCAGCTGTGGAAGCACCTCGGCCTCGTGCGCGTCTACCCCAAGCCGCCGGGCAAGCCGGCCGACCGCCACGAACCGTTCGTCCTCCTCGAGGGCCACACCGTCCACGACCTCGCCGAGCGCGTCCACCGCGAGATCGCGGAGAAGCTGGCGTTCGCCCGCGTGTGGGGCGGCAAGCTGGACGGGCAGCGCGTCGCCCGCGACTTCGAGCTGCGCGACCGGGACGTGGTGGAACTGCACTTTTAGGTCGCCTTGCGGCGAGGGGGGTGCCGTGCGGCTGCAGCCTGAGCGGCGTTCTGCTTCCGCGAAGCGTGGCCCATTCTTGCCCCGGGGGTCTCCAGTCGCTCTGTCATTCCGCGCGCAGCGAGGAATCCCGGCGCGCCTGGAGCGCGGTCGCCCGCGGGTCCTTCTTGTGTGGAGCACGCGCTCCGCGCGTGTTCCCTCCAAGTCGCGTGATCCCGCCATCTCGGTCCCCTCTCCCATGGGGAGAGGGACAGGGTGAGGGGACGGAAGAGCGGAGCCGGAGGGCGCTCGGAGTACAGGAGCCCCCTCACCCCAGCCCTCTCCCGGGGGGAGAGGGAGTCGAGCGTGGATGCACTCCAGGTGCGACGGGATCCTTCGGCCGCTGCGCGGCCTCAGGATGACAGAGGGATTGAATGTCATCCTGAGGGAGCCGCGTAGCCCACACTCTGTCATCCTGAGGGAGCCGCGTAGCCCACACTCTGTCATCCTGAGGGAGCCGCGTGGCCCACACTCTGTCATCCTGAGGGAGCCGCGGAGCCCACACTCTGTCATCCTGAGGGAGCCGCGGAGCCTACACTCTGTCATCCTGAGGGAGCCGCGTAGCGGCGACCGAAGGATCTCGCGGCGTTCGAGGATGGGGCTGCCCGTACTGACGGCGCCCCTGGGGCGATGGGATCCTCACGGCCGCTGCGCGGCCTCAGGATGACAGCGTGTGGGGAGGGCGATCCGTGAGCCGGGCGCGCGGCTCGGGTGCAGCGTCCTTGTCTTCACGGACAACGGGCAACGGACAACAGTCAACAAATGCAGCGAGACGCTCCGCCTACGGCTTCTTCACCTTCACGGGCAACGGAGAACGGACGACCGCCAACGGTTCTCCTACAGCTTCTTGTGCGCGCCGTCGCAGGTCGGCTGGCCGGCGGTGTGCTTGCAGCCGCACCACGCGATGGTGCGCCTCTCCGTCACCTCGAACCTCACGGGCGTGAACTCCGATCCCCTGTGCGAGCCGTCGCAGAACGGCTGTGTGGCGGACTTCCCGCAGCGGCACCACCAGTAGGTCCCGGGCTCCATCTCCATAACGAACGGCTTCATCTGCGCGATCACCGGGTCGCTCATGGACACCTCCCTCGCAGTCTGCCAACGCCTTTCCGATGGTACTCTTCCCGATGCCCGCCCGGGGCCAGGAAAGCGAGAGCGACGCCATGACGACGCCGACTCACCCCGTCGCCGAGAAGTTCCCCAAGGTGTTCTGGACCGCCAACGTCACCGAGTTGTTCGAGCGCGCCGCGTACTACTCGATGGCCAGTTTCGTGGTCATCTACCTCGGCCAGCTCGGGCTGGGCGAGTACTGGCCGTCGAACCTCAACAGCATCCTGTGGACGCTGGTCTACTTCCTGCCCATCCTGTCGGGGACGATCGCCGACCAGGTCGGCTTCCGCAAGTCGCTGCTCGCCGCGTTCGTGCTGCTCGCCGCGGGGTACTTCATGATGGGCTTTCCGGTGTGGTTCGCCGGCGCCGAGCTGTCGCAGGTGATCCACAAGGAGTTCACCGCGCCTACCTCGCTGGTCGTCACGATGGTGGTGGCGATCGTGCTCATCGGCGCGGGCGGTTCGGTGATCAAGCCGTGCATTTCCGGCACCGTGCAAAAGACCTCGGGCGCGATGGCCACCCTCGGGTTCGCGATCTTCTACATGGTGATCAACATCGGCTCGCTGTTCGGGCGCGGCACCGCCTACGTGGTGCGCACGCGCTCGAGCGTGGGGGCGGTGCTCGTCGTCGTGACCGTGTGCGCCGTCGCGGCCGCCGCGCTGATCTTCATCGCGAGGTGGAGCGCGGCCAACCGCGAGAGGAAGGGCAACCTCACCGTCACCACGCTCGGCGCCCTGGCCACAGTGGTCAGCGCCGCGCTGCTCATCTCGCTGGTGCTGCGCTCGACGCCGGTGCCGGCCGCCGGCACCGCCGGCGCGGCGCTGTCGTACATCTTCGCGGTGGCGACCGCGGCCTCGGTGGTGGCGTTCTTCGTCGTGCTCTTCTTCTACCAGGAACCGGCCGCGCACGCCGGCACCCCGGCCAAGCCGCGCCGCTCGATCGGGCGGATCCTCCTCGACATGGTCGTGGTGCTCAAGAGCGGCCGCTTCACCCTCTTCCTCGTCGTCGTCTCGGGCTTCTTCTTCCTCTACAACCAGGTCTACAACGTGCTGCCCCTGTACGTGAAGCGCGTCGTCGAGACCAGCCCGGCGATGGACCTGTACACGGCGGCCAACCCGCTGGTCATCGTCTGCTTCCAGCTCCTCGTCACCAAGATGTTCGGCAAGATGAAGCCGGTGCGGTCGATGATCGTCGGCTGCGTGATCATCGGCGTGTCCATGGCGATCAACCTGCTGCCGATCTACAGCGCCGGCGGCGTGCGCGCGGTGTTCGCCAACTGGCTGCCGATCGCCTCGGTGTTCATCGTCCTCACCGTGGCGCTGATCGCCTTCGGCGAGCTGTTCACCTCGCCGCGCATGTACGAGTACATCGGCGCCCTCGCGCCCAAGGGGCAGGAGGGGCTCTTCCTCGGCTACGCCAACCTGCCGCTGGCGATCGGCTCCCTGACCGGCGGCCCGGTCGGCGCCTACCTGTTCAACGACATCATGGCCAAGGGCGCGATCACGCGGCCCGACGGCCTGCTCGAACTCGACCCGACGCAGAACGCGATCGGCTGGGTCATCCTCATGGCGGTCGGCTTCGTCACCGCCTTCGCCATGTGGGCGTTCAACCGCTGGCTCGAGCGCCAGGAAGCGAAGGCCTGAGAGCACAGTCGCCGGCTGCCCGTTGTCCGCGAGGCAGTGCGACAGCGTGGTCCGTGCGCCGTGGCCCGGATGGACGAAGGCGGGGTCTGGGGTCCGGGGAGGAGAGGCAGGGGAGAGGGAAGAGGGGAGAGCGGAAGAAGGGAGGGGGACGGGAGGGGGAAGCCTGGGAGGTGGGAAGATCCGCCCGCGGGCCGAAGCGGCCATGCGTTCCGGAGGCCGCGGGCATCCCGACCCAGAGACGTGGGCCGTGGTCCGAGCGACGCGGCTAAAGGAATGTCGGGTCGAGCGAGCCGCGGCGTTGCCGTGGCGAGCGTGGGGGTGCGGCGGGCCACGAGCGCCGGGAGGGTGGGTGGAGCGGCGCGGAGCCCCCCGCAACATATGCCCGGGGACGAGCGAGACCCGTCTCGCCGCGTGGTCCGCGGACAACACAAAGACATGTTTCGCAGGAGCAGTACGCTGCTCAGGCTGCAGCCCCACGGCACCCATCTCGCGGCGCGACCCCAGCATCCCCGTTCCGTCCTACAATCGATGCGCCAATGACGCAGACGCAACCGACGCGGGCGACGCCACGATGGGCGGTCGCCGTGCGCGCGGTGCTGGCCGCCGCCGCGCTCGCGCTCGTCGCCGTCTCCGTGCTCGCGCTCCTCGACCGTCGCGCCGCGGATCGCGGCCTGGAGCGACTCCTTGCCCAGACCGGCATCGAGCGGCGGCAGCCCAACGTTGCCCTGACGGCGCGCAACGACCCCGATCCGTGGCGCGCCCGTCTCACCGTCGCGCGTGCGCTGCTCGCCGAGGCGTTCGACCCCGAACCGTTCGGCCGTCTGCCGCTGCGCGAGGGGGTCGAGGAGGCTTCGCGGGCGGGAGAGCGCCTGGAGGCCGCTCGCGACATCGCGCTGCGCGCGTGGCGCGAACGGCCCGCCGCCTGGCAGGCGCCGATGATCGCGGGCGGCGCCACGTACCGGCTGTGGTCGATGCGCGGCGATCCGCGGGTGGTGCGCGAGCGGCGTTCGTGGGAGGACCCGATCCGCGCCGCGGCGCGGCTCGCCCCGGGCGAGGAGGAGCCGCCCCGACTGCTCGCCTGGGCGCGGCTCGAAATCTGGCCGGCGTTGGAGGACGCGGAGCGCCGCGAGACGCGCGAGTGGCTGCGCGTGGCGTTCGACGACGCGCGCACCTTCGAGCTGCTCGCGCCGTTGTGGCTCGCCGTCGCGGGCGACCGCGACGAGGCGTTCGCCCTGGTGCCGTCGCGATCTGAGGCGTGGGCGCTGGTCAGCAGAATCCACGCCCGGGAGCGGAAGTGGGATGCGTACTGCGCGAGCGAGGAGCGCCGCCTCGAGGTGCTGCGCCGCGACCTCGACGAGCGCCTCGAGGAGGCGGCGGCGCGCCTGGCCGGGGGCGATCTCGCCGGCGCCCGGCAGCAGGCGCTCGCCGTGCTCGCCATGGCGCCGCGCGATCGGCAGTTCTCGGCGCTCGCCTCGCGCGCCCTCGACACGTTGCCCGCGGGCGTCGTCGCCAATGGTGGGGGAGCGGAGCACTGGCTGCGCTGGGCGATGGAGGGCGCGGCCTACGGGCGCGAACGCCTCAAACCGGCCCACGTGGCGCGCCTGCTCAACATCTCGGAGGGCCTGACGCGCGCGGAGACGGCGCTCGCACACCTCGCGGCGGGCGAATTGGCGAGGGCGGAGCAGGTCGAACGCCGGGCCGAGGACATCAACCTCGAGCCGTGGTCGCCGTACTTCGCCGCCAAGGCGTATCTGCTCGCGTCGCGCGGTGACGCGGGGGGCGCGCGCGCCGCCGCCGCGCGGCTGCACCGCACCTGGCGCGGCTCGCCGGTCGAGCTTGACCTCCGGCGCGCCAGCGCGGAGGCGGGCCCGAGCGCCGCGGATGTCGCGTCGGCCCGCTCGGCGCTGGCCGCTCTCGGCCCCGTCTGGCCCGCCACCGAGTGGCGCTGGCGCGGCGCCGTGGCGCGCCTCGACATCGTCACGCACGGCGCGCCGGGTGGCGTCGAGATCGCGCTCGACGTCGTGCCCGACGGCGGCGCGGTGGTCCGGGTCGCGCTCGACGGCGGCGCCGTCCGCGTCGCGCCCGTCGTCCCCGGCGGCGCGCTCGTCGTCCCTCCACCGCGCGAGCCGGGTCGCCACCTCGTCGAATTCCTGACCGAGCAAGGCGGTCGCGTCATGCCCGGCGCGGTGACGGTGATCAACGCGCCGCGGTAGGTCTCCCCGCTCGGGGTCCACGGCGCACGCCTCGTGAACCTCCGTGGGCGGGGCGTCCCGCCTCGCCATGCACAACGGTGGTTCACGCCCGCGGAGCGAGACGCTCCGCCTACAGCAGGAAGAAGGGCGTGAGCCGTGATCGGTGTGCCGTGACGAGGGTACAGCCGGGTAGATTGGTGAGCGGGGCCTCCACACAGGCAGTCCGAGGAGCCGAAGGCGACGAAGAATCCCGAGGCGCCTGGAGCGCGGTCGCGGGCGGGTCCTTGTTCTGTGGAGCGCGCGCTCCGCGGGTGTTCCCTCCAAGTCGTGTCATCCCGCCATCTCGGTCCCCTCTCCCATGGGGAGAGGGACAGGGCGAGGGGACGGAAGAGCGGAGCCGGAGGGCGCTCGGAGTACTGGAGCCCCCTCACCCCAGCCCTCTCCCGGGGGGAGAGGGAGTCGAGCGTGGATGCGCTCCAGGTGCGGTGAGATCCTTCGGCCGCTGCGCGGCCTCAGGATGACAGAGGGATTGAATTTCATCTTGTGGGAGCCGCGTAGCCCACACTCTGTCATCCTGAGGGAGCCGCGTGGCGGCGACCGAAGGATCTCATGGCGTTCGGGGATGCGGCTGCTCATGCTCGCGGCGCTCCAGGTACGATGGGATCCTTCGGCCCTTCGGGCCTCAGGATGACGGCGGGTGGGGAGATCACGGGATGACGGCGGGTGGGGTGGTCGTCCCGAGGTTGGCACGACCGGATCACGTCGGCCCCCGGTCCACCGCCCACGCCGCGGCGCGCTTCCGGCGGGTGCCGGACGGTCTCAGACCGATCCGCCCGCCGTTCCCGCGGTCTCCGGCGTCAGTTCGCCGACGGCGATGCCGGGGAGCGCCTCGGGCACGGCCTCGCGCCTGCGCGCGACGAGCATGTAGATCGACGGCACCACGAGGAGCGTGAACGCCGTGCCGATGATCATCCCGGTGACCAGCATGATGCCGATGCTGTTGCGCGCCCCGGCCCCGGGTCCGCTCGCGAACACCAGCGGCAGGTGGCCCATCACCGTCGCGGCGGTGGTCATCAGCACCGGCCGCAGCCGCGTGCCGGCCGCCTCGATGATCGCGTCCAGCTTCTCCTTGCCCCGCTCCTGCAACTCGTTGGCGAACTCGACGATCAGGATGCCGTTCTTCGACACCAGCCCGACCAGCGTGATCAGGCCGATCTGGCTGTAGATGTTCAGCGTCGACAGGCCGAGGAAGGAGAACAGCAGGGACCCCGCGATCGCCAGCGGCGCCGAACCGGCGAGGATGATGAACGGGTCGCGGAAGCTCTCGAACTGCGCCGCCAGCACCAGGTAGATGAGAATCGCCGAGAGGAGGAAGACGGCGAAGAACCTGCGCCCCTCGGTGCGGAGCTGCCTCGACTCGCCGGCGTAGTCGATCGTGTAGCCCGCCGGCAGAATGGCCCTCGCTTCCTTCTCGAGGAAGCCGAGCGCGCGGTCGAGCGACACCCCCGGCGGGACCACGCCCTGGACGCGGACCGCGTTGAGCTGCTGGAAGCGCTTGAGTTCGCGGGGTTGGGTGGAGGTCTTCAGCGTCGCGAACGTGGACAGCGGGACGAGGCGGCCGCCCGACCCGGTCACGTGGATCTCCTCGAGCTGCTCGGGCGTGAGACGCTCGGCGCGCGCGATCTGCGGGATGACCTTGTAGCTCCGCCCCTGGATGCTGAAGCGGTTGACGTAGTCTCCCCCCATCAGGATGGAGAGGTCGGCGCCGGCCCGGGCCAGGTCCACGCCCTGCGCGCGGACCTTGTCGCGGTTGAAGACGACCTCGACCTGGGGCTGGTCGAATTTCAGGTCCGAGTCGGCGAACATGAACAGGCCGCTCGCGAACGCCTTCTCAACCAGGGTGTTGCCGAATTCGACCAGTTCCTCGGGCTCCGCCGTCGAGGCGATCACGAAGTCGACCGGGAAGTCGCCGCCGCCGGGCAGCGCCGCCGGCACGATCGGGATGACGCGCACCCCGGCGACCTTCGCGAGTTCCGCCGCCGACTCCTGGTGGATCTGGGAGCTGCCCTTCTCGCGTTCGCTCCACGGTTTCGTCACCATGCCGCCGAACCCGCCGCTCGGGTAGGTGATCTGGAAGATGCTCGCGGTCTCCGGGAACGATCGGTAGACGTCGTGGACCTTCTCGGTGAACATCCTGGTCTGGTCGATGGTCGCGTTCGGCGCCGCCTGCACGATGCCGAACACCACCCCCTGGTCCTCGGCGGGGGCCAGCTCGCGCTGCGAGAACATGTAGAACGGAACGATCAGCAGCACGACGATCACCCACAGCGCGAGCACCACCGGGCGGTACCTGAGCGTGTCGGCGAGCTGCCGCATGTAGGTGCTGCGGACGAAGTCGAAGCGCCGGTTGACCCAACCGGCGAAACCGCGGTCGGAGTCGGCGGGGCGGAGCAGCCGCGCGCCCATCATCGGCGAGAGCGTCAGCGCCACCACGCCGGAGACGATCACCGCGCCGGCGAGGGTGAAGGCGAACTCGCGGAACAGGGCCCCGGTCAGCCCGCCCTGGAGCGCGACCGGCGTGTACACCGCCGCCAGGGTGATGGTCATCGCGATGATCGGGCCGACCAGCTCGCGGGCCGCCACCAGCGCGGCCTGGACCGGCCGCTTTCCCCTGGCCATGTGGCGCTCCACGTTCTCGACCATCACGATCGCGTCGTCGACCACCAACCCGACCGAGAGCACGATGGCGAGGAGCGTGAGCAGGTTGAGGGTGAAGCCGAACACCTGCATGAGGAAGACGGCGCCGATCAACGAGATCGGGATCGCCGCCACCGGAATCGCGACGGCTCGCAGCGAGCCGAGGAATAGGAAGATGACGAGGACCACGATGAGCAGCGTCTCGATCAGCGTCTTGAGCACCTCGTCGATGGCGTTCTCGATGTAGACGGTCGAGTCGTACGGGATGCTCGCGGCCATCCCGGCCGGGAGCTGCGCTCGGACCCCCGCCATCGCCTCGCGCACCCTCGCCGCCACGTCGAGCGTGTTGGCGGAGGGCAGGGCCCAGATCCCCATGAACACCGCGCTCTCGCCGTTGAAGCGCACGTCCTCCTCGTACGTCTCCGCGCCGAGCTGGACGTCGGCGATCTCGCCCAGGCGGACCACCGCCCCGCCGGACTCCTTGACCACCAGCCTGCGGAACTCGTCGGGCGTCTCGAGGTTGGTGTTGGCGACGAGGTTCACCGACACCATCGAGCCCTTCGTCCTCCCGAGCGTCGACAGGACGTTGTTCTGCGCCAGCGCCCGCCGGACGTCCGAGGCCGAGATGCCGAGCGCGGCCATCGTGTCGGGGTTGAGCCAGATCCGCATGGCGAACGTCCGGTCGCCGAAGATCTCGGCGCGCTGCACGCCGGAGATCGCCGACAGCTTCGGCTGCACGACCCGGTTGAGATAGTCGGTGATCTGGTTCTGGTCGAGGTCCTCGGAGGCGAATCCGAGGTACATCGCCGCGAACTGGTTGTCCGCGGTCTCCAGCTGGATGATCGGCGCTTCCGCCTCGGGCGGCAGCTCGTTGCGCACCTGCGCCACCTTGGCCTGGATCTGGGTCAGCGCGGCGTTGGTGTCGTAGTTGAGCTGGAGGTGAACGGTGATCGTGCTCACTCCCTGGGCGCTCGACGACTCCAGGTAGTCGATCCCGTCGGCGCCGGCGATGACCCGTTCGAGCGGCGTGGTGATGAAGCCGCGCACCAGGTCCGCGCTGGCGCCGATGTAGACGGTGGTGACGCGCACGACGGCGACGTCGCTGCGCGGGAACTGGCGGACCGTGACCGACCGGATCGCCTGCAGTCCCGCGAGCAGGATGACCAGGTTGACGACGACGGCGAGCACCGGCCGGCGGATGAACAGGTCGGTGAACTTCATCACGAGTTCTCCGGCCGCGGCGCGGCCTCGTTCCCCGGCTGGACCTCGTTGTTGACCAGCACCGCCGCGCCGTTGCGGAGTTTGAACGCGCCGGCGCTCACCACCTGCTCGCCCTCGCCGACGCCGGTGAGCACGGCGATCTGGTCGCCGCGCGAACCGCCCAGGGTGACGAACTGCTGGCGGACGCCGAGGTACGTCGCCCCCGCCCCGTTCCGCATCTCCTCCACGACGAAGACGGAGTCGCCGTAGGGGGCGAAGCTGACCGCCGAGGCGGGGAGCGTGACCAGCGACCGGTCCTCCCCGAGCGTGATCGCCACCTCGACGAACATCCCGGGGCGCAGCCGCTGCTCGGGGTTGGCCAGCGTCGCCTGCACCTGGATGTTGCGCGTCGCCTCGTCGACGACGGAGTCCACCGCCGTGACCTCCCCGCCGAACGGCTCCTCGCCGAGGCCCTGCGCGCTCACCGCGACGCGCGCGCCGAGGCGCGCCTTCAGGGCCTCCTGCTGCGGCAGCGAGAACGTCACGTAGATCGGGTCGAGCGACTGCAGGGGGACGATCGCGTCCCCGCTGTTGAGGTACTGGCCGAGGTTGACCTTGCGGATCCCGGCGAGACCGGAGAACGGCGCGCGGATCGTCTTCCGCTCGATCGCGGCGCGAATCTCCCCGACCCGGGCGCTCGCCTGTTGCTGCTCCGCCGAAAACCGGTCGAGTTCGGCCTGCGAGGTCACGCCCTTCTCCCTCAACCCGCGCATCCGCTCGAGGTTGAGGCGGGCGAGGTTCTCCTGCGCCAGCGCGGCGGCGAGCTGCGCCTCTTCCTGGCTGGTGTCGAGACGGACCAGGAGGTCGCCCTTGCGCGCCGCCGTGCCCGAATCGAAGGCGATCTGTTCGACGATCCCCGGCAGGTCGGCGCTGACCATCACGCCGTGGACCGCGGTCACCGAGCCGATCGCGTCGAGCCGGGCCGGCCACGCCTCGCGCCGGGCCGTGATCGTGGTCACCGCCGCCGGCGGCAGCTGGAACGATGCCCCCTGGGCGATCGCCTCGCGGATCTGCCGGTACTTGACGGTGCCGATGGTGGCGAGGAACGCCCCCACGATGAGCAGCATGACGGTCATTCGCTTGGCCATGTCAGCGCCTCCTCACGACGCCCCGCCGGCCGGTTCCGGCGGGGTCGAAATGCCCCGCTCCTCGAGGAGCGAGCCGGTCGCTCGGGCGAGCGCCGCGTAGGACATCCTGTAGTTGGTCAAGGCCGCGATCTCGTCGAGGCGCGCCGATGAGAGGTCGTTCTGGCGGGTCAGGACGAGGAAGTTGGTCGAGAGCCCCGCGGCGTAGCGCTCGCGCTCGGCTTCGAGCTGCACCTCCGCCGCCTCGCGCGCCGCCCGCGCCGCCTCGATGCGCTGGCCGGCCGTGTCGAGACCGGCCACCGCGTCGAGCACCTCGGCGCGGATCGCCTTGCGCGCGGCGGCCAGTTCGAGCCGCGCCTGTCGTTCGGCGGCGACCGCGCCCGCGTGCGCGCCGGACGCCGCGCGGTTGCCGAGCGGGATGCCGAGCACCAGCGCCGCGCGTGCGTCGTCGAAATCGCCGTCGCCGAGCACGCCGTACGAGTGCGACCACCCTCCGGTGAGGCCGGGCGGGACTGCCGCGGGCAGGCCGGGGATCGTCGCCCCGGCGGGGTTCACCGACCCCGCCAGGCCGTAGCGGTCGTACGAGAGCACCACGTCGAGCGAGGGCCTCAAGCCGTCGCGCGCGAAGGCGGACTCGCTCTCGCGGCGTGCGAGGGCGGCGCCCGCCGCCTCGATCTCGGCCCGCGACGCCAGGGCGCGCTCCATGGCGCTCGCGGCATCGGCCGTGACGACCCTCGTCTCGACGGGATCGACCGCCTCCAGCTGCGCCGCCCACGTCTCCGTGTCGGAATCGTCGAGGATCAGCAGCTTGAGCGCGTTGCCGGCGCGCGCCAGCGTCTCGCGGGCCGAGATCAGGTCGCCGCGCCGCCGCTCCAGCTCGGCGCGCGGCTGGGCGATCTCCTTCTCGGGAGCGGTGCCGCTCGCGATGCGCTCCGCCGTCTCGGCGAGCTGCTCTTCGGCGAGCCGCACCGCCTCCTCGCCGACGGCGACCGATCGGCGCACCGCGGCCAGCCGCCAGTACGCCAGTTCGACCGCCGCCACGGTGTCGTTGAGTTCGCGGCGCAGCGACGCTCCGGCGCGCGTCCGTTCCGCGGATGTCACCCTGAGGGCCAGCCGCGCGGCGTCCACCGAGCGGCCGCGCAGCAGCGGCTGCCGGAACTCCACGCCGAGCCCGGTCCAGTACGCCGGCGAGAGCAGGTCGAAGCCGCCGTCGGTCGTGGTCCTCGTCGCCGAGGTGCGGAGCGAGACCGCTCCGCCGCTTCCGAGCAGCGTCCCGAGCGACGCGCCGGCGCCGGCCGAATTCAGGGTCGGGGCGAGTTCGCCCTCCGGCGCGCCGGAGAACGCCGAGTTCACCGGCGGCGCGGCGCGCTGCCAGTCGGCGCGCAGCTCGAACACCGGGTCGTACGCCCCCTTCGCCGCGGTGATCGCCGCCTCGGCGGCCTCGACCGACTCGCGCTCGACGATGATCCGCTCGTTCTTCGCGAGCGCCAGCACGATCGCCTCGGCGAGCGTGATCGCGCGGGTGGTGCTCTGCGCCGGGGAGGGGCGTGGCACGAGCAACGCCAGGCCGGCGAGCGCGGCGGCGGCGACGCGGGGCCGCGCCCTCACCGGGACCGCCCGCCGACGCGCGAGAGGCCGCAACGCACCGCCCCGGTCGAGGGGCGATCGGACAACGGCATGTGGACAGAGCACCCGCTCATGGCTTCCCCTTCGGACAGGCCGACGTGCGCCAGCACGTGCGACACTGTCTCAAATGTCCAACGCAAACCGATGCTCCTGGTTGCATCGTTCGCGTTCCGTTCGAGCCCGGAGGGCGGGACCGACCTGTTTGGCGAGGCTGGGGGGCCCCCTCGATGGCTCGCGTGGCCAAACGCCCTCGGGCGCCGGTTGATTCCTTCCCGGGACGCGCCGGTCCCGAGGGTCAGGTACCGATCCGTCTGGGCGGCTGCGCGAGACGCCGGTGCGCGGGCAAGGGGACTCGCGGCGGTCGTTCCTGTGCGGTTGAGCCTCCCGTCGGCGTTGAGCCAGTGAGTGCACAACGCTTAGAGCGGAAGGGAGATCGAGAGTGAACGGAAAGGCGAGCCTTGTGCTGGTGTCCGTGGCGCTCTGCGCGGCCGTGTCGGCGATGGGCGTCGAGAAGGTGAAGAAGGAGAGCGGTTCGGGACGTGTCACGCTCCCGGCCGGAGTGAGACTGATCGAGAAGGCCGTGTTCAAGACCGTCGTTCCGAGGCTGAGGCCCGAGGCGGTTCCGGCGGTGCAGCGCCTTCCCTTCACCTGCCAGCAGGGCGGCTACGACTACTACCACAAGCCGCGGATCATCGTGGTCTACAAGGGCGCGAATCCGATTCCGGTGCCGAAGCTCCGCATCCACTGGGAGCTCCAGTACTGCTGCGACGCGACGGTTGCCGCCCCCTCGGACAACTACATGCTCTACACCAATCAGGGGTTCTACGTGTACGACGGAGTGCCGCCGAACCTGAACTGGCCGCCGTCTCACCTCCCGCCCCTCAACTGCACGGCCTACGGGTGGATCGAGGAATAGGCATCTCCGCGCACCTCGAGGCGCAGGCCTAGCGCGAGCGGGAGACGCCTGCGCGCAGGCAGCGCGGGGAGAGCGGGCAGGAGGAGCAGCGCGGCGAGGTCGGGTGGCAGACGGTCTGGCCGAAGGTAACGAGCAGGTCGTTGATGTCGATCCACAGGCGGCGCGGGAGCACCGCCTCGAGCGCCGCCTCGGTCTGCTCCGGCGTGCGCGTGCGCACCAAGCCGAGTCGGTTGGAGATGCGGTGCACGTGCGTGTCCACGCAGATCGCCGGGATGCCGAAGCCCAGGCCGAGAACGAGGTTCGCGGTCTTGCGCCCGACACCGGGGAAGCCGAGCAGGGCCTCGCGGTCGGCGGGCACGCGTCCGCCGTGCTCCGCGACGACCCGCCGTGCGATCGCCCGGATCTGCCGTGCCTTGGTGTTGTAGAACCCCGCCGGGAAGATCAACCGCGCGATCCGCGCCTCGGCAAGCGCGGCGACGGCGGCGGGCGAATCTGCGGCGGCGAACAGCCGCGCACTCGCCTCGGCGGTGACCGCGTCCTTGGTGCGCAGCGAGATCACGCACGCGACGAGCAGGCGGAACGGGTCGCGCGCTTTCTCGACCTCGGCGAGCGTGGTCGGGCGGACGGAGGCGCGGTACGCGCGGAGGGTCCGCGCCAGCCAACGGAGGTCGCCCGCCGTCCGGTTCATGCCTGGGGGCTCCGGGGTCCGGGGACCGGGGTCCGCGCCACGAGCGAAACGGCGACGAGAACCAGGGTGCCGGCGGCGGCGCCGGCCAGGCCTGGCTCGAGTGCGGCCGGAAGCTCGGTCCTCACCGCCTCGAGGGCGAGATCCGTGACCGCTCCGGCGACGATCGCGGCCACGACGCCCGCGCCGCGCGCCCGCGGCCACGCCAGCCCGACGGTGAACACCGGCAGCAGCGCCGCCGTGAAGAACCCCCAGCCGGTCACGCCCAGCGCAGCCACCGTCCTCCCGCTCTGCACGCCAAGCGCGAGCGCCGCCGCTCCGGCGAGCGCCGTCGCCACCCTCGCCGCCGCGACCGGCAGCTCGCGCCGGCCGAGCGCCGACGGCAGGTCGCGGGTGACCGCGGCCGCCGCGAGGTTGAGGAACGACGCCGTCGTGGAGGTCAGCGCGGCGAGCACGGCCACCCCGGCGAGCAGCACGGCCCACGGGCCGAGGTGGCGCATCACCGCGGGCGCCAGTTCGTCGGCGTGGCCGATCGCGATCGTCCCGCGCGCCGCCAACGCCGCGCCCGCCACGCCCACGCCGAGCCACACCGCGAGCGTCGCGGCGAGCGCGCCGGTGAGCACGGCGGGGAGGCGGCGCAGCTCCGCACCCGAGCGCAGGAAGAAGAACTTCTGCAGATAGTGCGGCTGCGCGCAGGTGCCGAGGGCGAAGAGCAGGTACCACGACAACGCGCGGCCCGACGGCACGGCGCCGGTCGAGCCGAGCAGCTCCGGCCTGACGCGCTCGATCACGCCCACCGCGGCGAGCGGTCCTCCGGCCGCGGCCAGCGCCGCCCCCGCCAGCACCACCGCCGCGGCGGCCATCACGCCGCCCTGCACCGCGTCGGCGACCAGCCCCGCTCGCATCCCGCCAGCCGCCGTGTACAGCGTCGTCGCCGCGATCGCCGCCGCTGCCGCGAGACCGCCCGGCACGCCGAGGAAGCTCTCGCCGAGCACCGCGGCCGCCTTCGCCTGCACCGCGCCCGACGCCACGCAACCGACCAGCACCGCCAGCGCCGCGGCCCCGCGGGAAGGCCGGCCGAACCGTGCCCCGACGAGTTCGACCGGCGTGAGAACGCCGTGCCGCCTGACCATCTCGACCACCGGTTCTCCGACCGCCCAGCACTGCAGCGCGCCGGTGAACGGCGCGGACAGGATCATCCACAACGAGCCCGCACCGGCGGCGAAAAACAGACCGGGCCCGCCGACGAAGGTGAACGCCGACACCGCGGCCGCGGTGCCCGCGATCCCGACCAGCCACGCCCCCGCCCTGTGTCCGGCCGCGAAGTACTCCGCGGGCGTCGCGGTGCGCCTCGCCCCCCACCACGCGACCGCCGCCGCGAGCAGCACGAGCACGACGAGCACGGTCATTGGGCGCGGCCGTCAGGAGAAGGGGAGAGGGAGGACAACGACGGGGTCAGGGGTCTGGGGTCCGGGGACTGAAGAACAGGGGAGAGGG
>JBFMCD010000025.1:0-22293 GCA_040754885.1 Acidobacteriota bacterium | reverse complement strand
CGCCGCGCCACCGCGAGTGACGACACGGCGCAACGGTGGTGGGAGATCAGGGGGTCGTGGGCGCGGAGGTGGAGGCGAGAGCGTCGAGCGCGGCGACCACGGCGCGGAACCGCTCCCGCGCGTCCGCGTCGCTCCCCGGGCCGAGCCGGCCGAACCGGCGCGCGGTCACCGTCTGGCGGTGCTGCAGCACGCCGACCTCCAGCTCGAGGTACTCGTCGGACCACAGGTTGACCGGCAGCTGCGCGAGGCGCGCCCCGACGAGCGTCGCGGCGAGGGCGGAGAAGCGCTCCCGGTCGAGCGCCCGGGTTTCCTCCGCGCCGATCTCGCGCCCCGGCTCGTAGGCCCGCGTTGCGAATTCGAGCCCCTCGAGGCGGAGCAACGAGCCGGGCCCGCCCCGCCCGTCCGCGGGCAGGCGGACGAAGCGCAGCTCGAACGCCTCCGGCGCGAGCGCCCCGGAGGCGAGCTTGGAAAGGCCGTCCGCGAGGTCGGCGGCGGTCACGCCCTCCTTGGCCAGCGGCGCGACGCGATCGAGCAACGCCGCGGCGAGCCCGGCGAGCGCGGCCGACTGCTCGCCGTCTGCGAACTGGACCGAGCTCCTGGTGAAGCCGCCGATCTCCAGCGTCACCCGGCAGCTCACCCGCAGCGGGCCGCGCTGCGCGCCCGAGGGGCCGCCGTAGCGCTCGGCGAGGGAGGCGAAGCGGTGCGTGGCGAGAGCCTCGAGCAGCGCCGCCCGGGTCTCGGCTCCGAGGGCGATCTGGCTGCTCCGGTCCCAGATCGCGACGCCGCTCGGGAACACCTCGAGGCGGCGCATTCCGGCGTCGGCGCGGCACTCCACGCCGAGCCGGAACGGCCCACCGCCCGCCTCCCGGGCGCGCTCGATTGCCTCGCCGAGGTCCCGCGCGCCGCACCCGGCCCCTGGGGGCGCCGCCCAGGCGAGGGGAGCGGCGGCGAGGGCGAGCAGGAGCGCCACGAGGGGGAGTGTCCGTCCGATCATGCGCCGATCGTAGCAAACGCACGCGCGTTGACACTCCTCGGCGCTCTTGTACACTTCGGCCAGAACTCGTGGGCACCAGGTCATCCAATCCCGTGAGGAAGAGGAGGTACATCGTGGCAGACAACCGTCCGGTTGCGTGGCTTTCCGTGTCCGTCGCATGCCTGCTCGCCGTGGCGCTCGCGCCCGGTCAGGCCGCGGCCCAGAGCGACGTCGCGTTCGAGAAGATCGAGGCGCACGCCGTCAACCGCCCGCTGCCGTCGCTGGCCGCGGCGGCCAGCGCGTCGCGCGTGAGCCCGCCGGTGCCGCGGCCGCCGCGCGAGGTGATGAACATCACGCGCGAGGTCGCGCCCGCGCCGTCGGGCAGCCCCTCCGCTCCGGCCGTCACGGTGCAGGGCGCCGTCGGCGCCGCCGGCACCGCCGTCGAGAGCGGTTTCTTCGGTGCGAACAACAACGACAACGGGAGATTGCTCGGTTTCCTGATCGCCCCGCCTGACACCGACGGCGCGGTCGGGCCGAACCACTACGTGCAGATGATCAACCTGCTGACGACGATCTACGACAAGGACGGCAGCAAGCAGGGGGATTCGTTCCCGAGCAACGCCATCTGGGCCGGCCTCGGGGGCAACTGCGAGGCGTACAACCAGGGCGACCCGATCGTGCTCTACGACGACCTCGCCGACCGCTGGGTGTTCAGCCAGTTCGCCTTCCCGGACAACATGGCGAGCTTCTCGCAGTGCGTGGCGGTGTCGCAGACCAACAATCCCGCGGGCGGCTACAACCGCTACGAGTTCCCGTTCACGGCGTACGGCTTCAACGACTACCCCAAGCACGGCATCGTCACGAACTCGATCACCATGACCGCCAACCTGTTCAAGAAGCTCGGCAACTCGTTCTACTTCGGCGGGACGTTCCTCGGCGTGATGGACAAGGCCGCGATGTACGCCGGCGGGACCGCGAGCCTGATCGGCTACAACATCGGCACCGCAGAGTTCGGCTTCGTCGCCGGCGACCTCGACGGCACCGGGAACGTGCCCGCGCTGTTCGCCACCGCGATGTCCAGCACCAGCGCCTTCGACATCTGGAAGCTCGACGTGGACTGGACGACGGACACCGCCTCGGTGGGCCGGATCGCCCGGGTCCCGGTGGCGGCGTTCGACAAGGACCTGTGCTCGGCCACCCGCGAGGCGTGCGTCCCGCAACCCGACGGCGGCCCGGCGCTCGAGGCGATCTCCGACCGCCTGATGCACCGCCTGCAGGTGCGCGACTTCGGCGGCTACCGCACGATGGTCACCGCGCACACGGTGGACGCCGGTAGCGGCCGCGCGGGCATCCGCTGGTACGAGCTGCGCGAGTCGGGCGGCCCGTGGTCGCTGTACCAGCAGGGGACGTACGCGCCGGCCGACGGCAAGCACCGCTTCATCCCCAGCGCCGCGATGAACGCCGCCGGCGACATCGGCATCGGCTACCTGGTCTCGAGCACCAGCACCTACGTCTCCACCGCCGTTGCCGGCCAGTCCGCGGCGGCGAGCGGCACCGGCACCCTCGACTCGGCCGAGGCGGTGTGCGCCGCCGGAATGGGCGTACAGACCGGCACCAGTCGTTCGGGCGACTATTCGGCCACCTCGGTGGATCCGAACCTCGACACCTTCTGGCACACCAACGAGGTGTTCACGACGACCGGCAACTTCCAGTGGGCGACGTACCTGTGCGAGTTCTCCGTCGGCTCCGGCGGCACGGTCAATCAGCCGCCGACCGCCGGATTCACCTACACCTGCACCGGACTCGGCTGCAACTTCACCGACGCCAGCACCGACGGCGACGGCACGATCACGGCGTGGAACTGGAACTTCGGCGACGGCGCGACCTCGACGGCGCCGAACCCGAGCCACGCCTACGCGGCGGCCGGCACCTACTCCGTGACCTTGATGGTCACCGACGACGACGGCGCCACCGACTCCGAGACGAAGAGCGTAGCGGTGACCGCGCCGACCAACTTCACGCTGTCGTTGCGGAGCTACAAGGTCAGGACGAAGTGGCGGGTGGACCTGACCTGGAGCGGCGCCACCGGCACCAGCGTGGACGTGTTCAAGAACGGCGCCAAGCTGACCACCACGCCCAACGACGGCCTGTACACCGACGCCAAGGGCCTGACCACGGGCGGCACCTACAGGTACAAGGTGTGCAACGCCGGCACGACCACCTGCTCCAACGAGGCGAGCGTGACGCTCAATTAGTGGCCCTCAGTCGGCGCATCGACCGGGGCCGCGCCGCGAGGCGCGGCCCCTTTCCCTTTTCGTGGCGCCAGCAGAGGTCAGCGACCGGGGTGCGCCGCCGCGTGCTTGCCCGACGGTTCCGCCAGCGCCTCGCGCAGGGCGCGCGCCAGCGCCGCCATGTCGAACGGCTTCTGGAGGAAGCGGACCGTCCCCGCCTCGAACAGCTGGTGGGCGACGTCGTCCGGCGCGTACCCCGACATCACCACCACGCGCAGCTTCGGCCACCGGGCGGTGAGGACGCGCGCCAGGTCCAGCCCCGAGTCGCCCGGCAGGCTGAGGTCGGTGAGGAGTCCGTCGAACGGGGTCGGGTCCTCGATCGCCAGCGCCTCCTCGCTGCTCGCCACGGCGGTCACTCGGTAGGAGAGGATCGTCAACAACTCGATCAGGCTGTGCCGCGGCGGTGGCCCGGACCGACACCGGACTCCCGGGCGTGATTCGGGCTCGCGGGCCCGCAGCGACGGCGCTCGTGCGACTGGGATGGGTGTAGACTAAAACATCATCAAGCGGAGAGTGAGGCCTGCTTGACGAAAGGTGCAAGACGCAGTCCCGGGCGGAATGGTCCCACGGGCGTTGAAGCTCCGGTCGAGGCTGAGTCCGGCGCCGACCACGACCCGCTCGGCTTCCCGGTTGTCGGTATCGGAGCGTCCGCGGGGGGACTGGCCGCGTTCGAGGCGTTCTTCTCCGCAATGCCCTCGGGCGCCGAGCCCGGCATGGCGTTCGTTCTGGTGCAGCACCTGGCCCCAGACCACAAGAGCATCCTGTCCGAGCTGTTCCGCCGCTACACACGGATGGCTGTGTCCGAGGTCGAGAGCGGCATGGTGGTGCGGCCCAACTGCGCCTATATCATCCCACCCAACCGGGACATGGCGTTGTTGAACGGCACCCTGCAGCTGCTCGAACCGGCGATGCCTCGCGGCCTCCGTCTGCCGATCGACTTCTTCTTCCGCTCGCTGGCTCAGGACCAGCGCGAGCGCGCCATCGGCATCGTCCTCTCCGGCACCGGCAGCGACGGCACGCTGGGCGTGCGGGCCATCAAGGGCGAGGGCGGGATGGCGATGGCTCAGGACCCCTCGTCGACTGAGTATGACAGCATGCCGCGCAACGCTATCGCTACCGGCTTGGTCGACTACGTGCTGCCGCCTGCGGCGATGCCTGCCCAGCTCATCGCGTTCGTCGGCCACGCCCTTGGGACGGGGATTCGTGAGGCGCCAGCGTCCGCGGCGGACGATGGCACCGTCTTCAGGAAGATCTGCATCCTGCTTCGCGCCCACACAGGCCACGACTTCTCCCTTTACAAGCCGACGACCATCAGCCGCCGGGTGGAGCGGCGGCTTGCCCTCCACCAGATACGTTCCCTCGACGACTACGTGCGCTATTTGCGGCAGAGTCCAGCGGAACTCGATGCGCTCTTCCGCGATCTCCTCATCGGCGTGACCAGCCTGTTTCGCGACCCGGAGGCGTTTGCGGCACTCGAAGCCAAAGCGATCCCGCGCATTCTCGCGGGCCGGCCCGCGACAGCCCCGATCCGCGTCTGGGTGCCCGGGTGTTCGACTGGCGAGGAGGCCTACTCCATCGCCATCGCGCTCCACGAGCAGCTGGATGAGCGGAGACTCGGCCACAAGGTCCAGGTGTTCGCGACCGACATCGACTCTCGGGCCATCGAGCAGGCGCGCTCCGGCGTCTTTCCGGCTAGCATCGCGGCCGACGTTGCGCCGGGGAGGCTGGCGTGTTTCTTCACACAGGAGGCGGATGGCGGCGCGTATCGTGTTTCGAAGCGTATTCGCGATGCCCTGGTCGTTTCCGTCCAGGATCTGATAAGGGACCCGCCGTTCTCCAGGCTCGACTTGATCAGTTGCCGCAACGTCCTGATTTACATGAGCGCCGAGCTGCAGAAGCAGCTGATGCCGCTGTTTCACTACGCACTGAGTCCGGGCGGCATACTCTTCCTGGGCACCTCGGAGACGATCGGCGAGTACTCCGAGCTGTTCGCCACCCTCGATCGGAAGGGCAGGCTGTACGAGCGCCGCAGCGACCTGCCCGGCGCGGCACGGCCGCTGTTGCCCGGGCTCGTCCGGCCCGCGAGGGGGGATCAAGCGCAGCTTGTGGGCGCAGGGATGGTGCCCGCCGCCTCCAAACCGCAGTTGCGCGAGCTGACCGAACGGGCGCTGCTGCAGCAGTACGCCCCGGTCGGGGCACTCGTCGACGGACACGGAGCCATCCTCTACCTGTACGGCCGCAGCGGGCTCTACCTCGAGCCGGCGCCGGGCGAGGCCGCCCTGAACATCCTGACGATGGCCCGCGAGGGGTTGCGGCGCGATCTGAGCAACGCCCTTCACCGCGCTGTTACTCGCGGGGAAGTGGTGCGCCGGCCGGGGCTGCGCGTGAAGACCAACGGCGACTTCGTCACCGTCAACCTCACGGTGCGGCCAGTGGAGGTGGAGGACGGCACGCGCGCATCGCCCGTCCTGTGCCTCGTGATTATCGAGGAAGCACCGCCTGCGGATCCCCGACGTACCGCCATCGCCACCGCCCCTGAGGCGGAGGCGGAAGGCGCAGCCGCCGAGGCGGAACTCGGGGTCGCGGCGCTGCGCCGGGAGCTGCTGGCGAAGGAGGAGTATCTCCAGACCACCAACGAGGAACTGCAGACGTCGAACGAGGAGCTCAGGTCGTCGAACGAGGAGATGCAGTCGGTCAACGAGGAACTGCAGTCGACGAACGAGGAGCTGGAGACTTCGAGGGAGGAGCTGCAATCGGTCAACGAGGAGCTGACCACGGTCAACGCCGAATTGCAGGCCAAGGTCTCCGACCTGGCGCGCGCCAACAACGACCTGAGCAACCTCCTCGCGGCGACGTGCATCGGCACCGTCTTCCTGGACCTGAACCTGCACATCCAGCGCTTCACGCCGGCGGCCACCGCGTTGATCAACCTGATCCCTTCCGATGTCGGGCGGCCGGTTGGGCACACCGTCTCAAACCTGATCGGCTACGACCGGCTGCTGGAGGACGCCCGGATGGTGCTCGACACCCTGATCCCGAAGGAGATCGAGGTGCAGTCCAGGGCGGGCGCCTGGTTCCTTCTCCGCGTGCGGCCTTATCGCACGCTGGAGAACGTGATCGAGGGTGTCGTGCTCACCTTCACCGACATCAGCGAGGTGAAGCGGGCGCAGGCCGTCCTCAGGGAGAGCGAATCGCTGCGCCGCCTTGCCGTGATGGTGCGCGATTCCAGCGATGCCGTCATAGTGCACGAGCTCGACGGCCGCATCGTGGCCTGGAACCCGCGCGCTGAGGAGTTGTACGGCTGGAGCGAAGCGGATGCGCTTACGATGAACCTCAGCATGATCACCCCGGAACCCCTGCGCGTGGAGGCCTCGGCCGAGGTGCGGAGGATTAGCGGCGCGAGGACCCTTGAGCCGTACCGGACGCAGCGACTCGCCAGGAACGGCCGGGTCGTCGATGTCCTGCTCACGGCCAGTGCGTTGGTTAACGAGGCCGGCGAGACCTATGCCGTCGTGACTACCGAACGCGAGGTCGTGACGTGAGAGCGGCCCGGGGAGTTCGACGAAGGAGCCGAGAGCGACCATGAGCGACGACGATGCGTGCGAGGGCGAAGCGGCCAGACTGCGTCGGCAGGCGGAGGAGGAGGCCCGCGCGGGCACTGCCCGCGGGTCCGGAGAGGACGACGTACTCCTTCCCGAGCAGCAATCCCGGCTGCTCCACGAGTTACGGGTGCATCAGATCGAGCTGGAGATGCAGAACGACGAACTGCGGCGGGCGCAGGAACAGCTCGACGCAGCGCGGGAGCGCTACTTCGACCTCTACGACCTGGCGCCCGTCGGCTACCTCACGACCAGCGAGGAAGGCCTGATTGAGGAGTCGAACTGCACGGCCGCTACGCTGCTGGGGGTTGCACGGAGTTCCCTGCCCGGGCAGCCGGTAGCCCGTTTCGTGCTGCCGGCGGACCAGGACATCTACTACACGCATCGCAGGGCTCTCCGCGAGACGGGGTCGCCGCAGGTGTGCGAGCTGCGTCTGCTGCGGCCGGGCGGCTCGCCGCTGTGGGTTCGCCTGGAGGCGTCGGTCGTGCAGGGCGGCGGCGGTGCCAGGATGTGCCGGGTCGTGGTGAGCGACATCGACGAGCGCCAGCGCGCGGCGGCGGCGCTCAAGGCGAGCGAGGAGAAGTACCGCACTGTGGTTGAAACGGCGAACGAGGCGATCATCGTCGCCCAGGACGGCAGGCTGAAGTTCGTCAACCCAATGGCATGCGCCTTGCTGGGCTATTCCGAGCACGAACTCCAGTCCGCGCTGTTTGTGGATCTGATCGCTCCCGAGGACAGGGAGATGGTCGTCGACCGCCATCAGCGGAGACTTGCCGGTGCGACGCTCCAGGGTCGCTACTCCTTTCGCGTTCTGCCGAAGGGTGGGGGAGTCAGGTGGGTCGAGATCAGCGCGGCCGTGATCGAGTGGGAGGGAAACCGCGCGACGTTGAACTTCCTCTCCGACCTCACCGAACGCAAGCTCGCGGAAGAGGCGTTGGCGCGCAGTCAGGCTCAGCTTTTGCAGGCGCAGAAGATGGAGGCGGTGGGGAGGCTGGCGGGCGGAGTGGCGCACGACTTCAACAACATCCTGCAGGCGATGCTGTCAATGGCGACGGTGCTGAGGCTCAAGGCGGGTTCACCGGAGTTGGCGAAGATCGTGGCGGAAATCGAGGTGCTCATTCGGAGGGGCGCCGGGCTGACCCAGCAGTTGTTGCTCTATTCCCGGCATCACGTGGCGGAGAAGAAACTGCTGAACCTCGGGGAGCTGGTTGACGGGATGGGCGTGCTGCTGCGGCGCCTCCTCCCGGAGAACATCCGCCTGGCTATCGACTACAAGCCCGAGGACCTGTGGGTGGACGGTGACGCGGGGCAACTGCAGCAGGTTCTGATGAACCTGGTGGTCAACGCCAAGGAGGCGATGGCCTCTGGCGGCACGCTGACCGTGCGGGTGGGCCGTGTCGGCGACGAGGCGGTGCTCGAGGTGGTCGACACCGGTCACGGGATGGACGAGGCGACCCGCTTGCACCTGTTCGAGCCCTTTTTCACGACGAAGGGCTTCGGCACGGGCCTTGGCCTGTCGGTCGTGCACGGCATCGTCGAGCAGCATCGCGGGCGGGTCGAGGTGGAGACGTCTTCAGGCAAGGGGAGCGTCTTTCGCGTCGCCCTGCCGGCGATAGCGCCCCCGGACGCGACTGCCGGGGCGTCGAGCGGGGACCCCGAGCCTTTCTGCGGCCATGGCGAGCGGGTGCTGGTCGTTGAAGACGAGGAGGAGGCCCGCAAGGGTCTCGCGGACCTGCTGACGATCCTCGGCTACGTCGTCACCGCGGTGGGCAGCGGTGAGGAGACCGAAGCCCTGCCGGATGAGCCGCGGCCCGATCTGCTGCTCGCCGACCTCATGCTCCCGGGGATCGACGGAGTCGCGCTGACAACGGACCTGCACGAGCGCTGGCCGGGGCTGAAGGTCGTGCTGATGTCGGGCTACACCGAGGATGAGGATGTTCGCCGCGGCGCCGACAGGGGAGGCATGCCGTTCTTGCAGAAGCCGTTCGACATGGCGGCTCTCGCCCGCGTACTTCGCGCGGCGTTCGCTGAGCATCCGCGGGATGACGTGGCGCCAAGATGAGGGACGAAGCGACCCGCGCGGGTCCGCGATTCGTAAGCGTCGGTCAGCGACCGGGGCGCGCCGCCGCGTGCTTGCCCGACGGTTCCGCCAGTGCCTCGCGCAGGGCGCGCGCCAGCGCCGCCATGTCGAACGGCTTCTGGAGGAAGCGGACCGTCCCCGCCTCGAACAGCTGGTGGGCGACGTCGTCCGGCGCGTACCCCGACATCACCACCACGCGCAGCTTCGGCCACCGGGCGGTGAGGACGCGCGCCAGGTCCAGCCCCGAGTCGCCCGGCAGGCTGAGGTCGGTGAGGAGTCCGTCGAACGGGGTCGGGTCCTCGATCGCCAGCGCCTCCTCGCTGCTCGCCACGGCGGTCACTCGGTAGGAGAGGATCGTCAGCAACTCGATCAGGCTGTGCCGCGCGCCGGTCTCGTCCTCGACGAGCAGGATCCGCTCGCCGCGTCCGGCCGGCAGGTCTCCTTCCGGCTCATCCGCCGGCGGATTCGTATCGCCGGCCTCGCCGCCGGCGATCGGCAACAGAACCCTGAACGTCGAGCCTCGCCCGATCTCGCTCTCCACCTCGACCGTGCCGCCGTGCTCCCTGACGATCCCCCACACGACCGCGAGGCCCAGGCCGGTTCCCTTGCCCGGCGCCTTGGTCGTGTAGAACGGGTCGAAGATCCTGACGCGGACCGCCTCGGCGATGCCGACGCCGTTGTCGCGGACCTCGAGCACCGCCCGGTCGCCGACCCTGCGGGTGGAGATCTGCACGCGACCGCCGCCGGGCATCGCGTCACGGGCGTTGACCACGAGGTTCGCGACGACCTGGGCGAGCTGTCCCGCGTCCCCCTCGACGGGAAGCTCCCGCCCGGAGTCCTCGACCTCGAGAGCCACGGTCTCGGGCAGGAGCCGGCGCAGCATCGCGCTCTGCTCGACGACCAGCGCCGCCAGGTCGCAGCGGCGCGACAGCGACGGTGACTGGCGGGAGAAGAGCAGGAGCTGGCGGGTCAGCTGCGCGCCGCGCTGGACCTGCGCCTCGACTTCCGCCAGAGTCCTGCCCAGCGCCGAGCCGGAGGGCAGCGCCGCCGCCTGCAGCCCGGCAGCCTGCACCGCCGACAGGGTGGCCTGCAGCAGGTTGTTGAAGTCGTGCGCGATCCCGCCGGCGAGCACGCCCACCGCCTCCATCTTCTGCGCCTGGCGCAGCTGCTCCTCGAGACGGCGTCGATCCGAGACGTCCTGCGCCACCACGACGCGCCCCTGCCGCCCCTCGAAGTCGATGTCGTGCGAGGACGTCTCGACTTCGAAGACGCGCCCGCCGCTGGTGCGGTGGCGAGACTCGTGCGCCTCGGTGTACCCGGGGTTGGCCCGAACATGCGCGACGCGGCGCTCCATGGCCGCGAGTTCCTCGGGGGGGCGGATGTCCCGCGTGGTCATGCCGAGCAGCTCCTCGCGCGACCAACCGTAGCGGCGGACCATCGCGTCGTTGACGGTGAGGAAACGTAGTGTCTCGAGGTCGTACACCCACATCGGCTGCGGGTGGGCCTGGAACAGCTCGCGGTAACGCGCCTCGCTTTCGCGCAGGGCGGCGCGATCGCGCGCCTGCTCCTCGAAGTCCTGGAAGAGGAGACACACGAACACCATGGCGAGCGGGTAGACGAACAGGATCGACGGCCCGACGCGGACCACCACCTCCCGGCTCGCCCAGCCCGGAAGCGCCAGCACGCAGGCGAGCATCGTCACGTGCACCGCCACCGCGGTGACGAGGAAGAAGCGCGCGCTGCGCGGCCAGTTGCGCCGCCGGCGCAGCGCCTCCGCGCCGACGCCGATCAGGGCAGCCTCGGTGATCACCGCGAGCCCCATCGCGGCGCCCGCTCCGCCGAGGGCGAGGCGGTACGCGGCGCACACCCCCGCGGCGATCGCCGCCGGGAGCGGTCCGCCGAAGATCCCCGCCACCGCCAGGATGATCGAGCGGCCGTCGAAGATGATGCCGGGCATCAGCCTCACGGGCGTGGCCATGCCGACCAGGGCGACGGCGCCGAAGAGCAGGCCGGAGAGCACGCGGTAACGCAGCGTGACGTGCGGAAGCCGACTGCCGAGACGCTGGAACAGCACCGCCAGCGCGACCAGCAGGGCGAAGTTCTGCACGAGGCTGAGGACGATCATGCGTGATCCCGTCTGCGCTCGCCGGCGCGACTCCCTTCCGCGGTGGTCTTGCCGGCCGAATCTAGCACAGGGTGGCCGCTTCGCCGCTACAGCGGGGAGCCGGTCGCCCGGGGCGATGCGGCGTCGTCACGGCGGCGCGAGGCGAAGAGGAAGCGCGCGTAGCCGATCTCGGCGGCGTTCTTGGTCAGCTCGACGTTGACCCACGCGAGGACGTCGGAGAACGGCCGCTCGCGCAACGGCCAGCGCGTCAGGGCTGCGGAGCGCAGTTCGTCGCTCGCGAGCCCGGCGAGCCTCGCACGCCACGTCTCGTGCAGCCCGGCGAGCCACCCCCGCGCCGCCTCCGCGCTTCCCGGCCAGTGCACGTCCTCGCGCGACAGGGTGCGGGCGCCGAACGAGTGGTCGAGCGTCATCGACCACCAGAAGCCCATGTGCCACTGCAGCCACGCGATGCTCGGCGGGCCGAGGTCGTACCCCTCGTGCTCCGGCCAGTCGGCGCGCCAGCGTCCGGCGGCGTCGCGGCGCACATGCGGCCCGCGCGCGGCCGGCCGCCACAGACACTCCTCGGTGCCGAGACCGTCGAGGTGGTACCGGGCCAGCTTCCACGCCGTGTCGAGCTGGCGAACCAGGGTTTCCAGCACCACGTCTCCCATGCCCATACTGTACTCGCCGCCACCGACTCTCCGCCTCGCGCGGCTCGGCCGTGACCCGTGGCATGATGGCGCGGCCGCCCCGCCGCCGGCGGCCACGGGTGACGGAGTCCAACGTGGAGACGCTCTCGATCCGCGCCGCGCGCCGCCTGGCGCTGTGCCGCGCCGGGCTGCTCAAGCCCGCGTGGGCGGGGTTCCCGGCGCGCGCGCCGCGAGGGGAGCGCGGGGCTCGCGCCGCGGCGCACCGCGTGATCGAGGGCTTCGGCTACCTGCAGCTCGACACCGTGTCGGTGGCCGGGGCGCGCAGCCACGCGATCGTCCTCCACTCGCGCCTGGCCGGGTTCGACCCGGCTCTCGCCGAACGCCTGCTGCGGCCCGGCGAGCCGCTCTTCGAGTACTGGGGCCACGAGGCGAGCTGGCTGCCGCTCGAGCTGTACCCGGTGTTCGCGTTTCGCAGACGCGAGTTCGTCCGCACTCCGTGGTGGGGCGACGTCGTCGCGGCCCACCCCGATGTCGCCGACACGCTGCGCCGGCGCATCCGCGACGAGGGGCCGCTGCGCTCACAGGAGATGGAGGGGCGGTCCGGCGCGGGGTGGTGGGAGCTCAAGGCGGCCAAGCGGGTCGCCATTGCGCTGTGGTTCTCCGGCGAACTGGCGATTCGCGAGCGGGTGGCGTTCCAGCGCGTCTACGACCTCGCCGAACGGGTGATCCCCGAGCACGCGCGCGCCTTCGAGGTGCCGGAAGACGAGGCGCTCGAGACGCTGCTCCTGCGCGCGCTGGCGGGGCACGGCTGGGCGACCACCGGGACGCTGGTGCGCACCTGGCGGCTGCGCAACCGGGCGGGCCGGATCGCCGCGGCGCTCGCGCGCCTGACCGAGCGGGGCGCGATCGTCGCCTGCGCCCTCGCCGCGAACGGCGGCGTCCGTCGGGCCGGCTGGGTGCGCCCCGAGGACCTCGAACTCGCCGCGCGGCTCGAGGCGCTGCGCCTGCGCGTCGGACCGGGCGTGCTGCTCTCGCCGTTCGACCCGCTGCTCTGGGAGCGGGAACGCGTCGCACGCCTGTTCGGCTTCTCGCAGTCGCTGGAGATCTTCAAGCCCGCGGCGCGGCGCGTCTACGGCTACTACTGCATGCCGGTGCTCGCCGGCGAGCGCCTCGTCGCCCGCCTCGACCTCAAGGCCGACCGCCGCGACGGCGTCCTCCGCGTGCTCTCCTGCCACCTCGAGGAGGGCGACTCCCGGGCGTGCGCCGCGGCCGCCGATGCGGCGCGCCGCGCCCTCGCCCGCTACGCCTCCGCCCTCCGCCTCGAACCCACTGGGCTACCCTGAGTCGGGAGCGGCGGACGTTCCCGAGATCGCGCGACGCAGAGCCGGCGACCGCACGACCGGCACCGGTTGCTTCAGTTTCCCTTCAGGCGAGGTAGGTCGCGCCAGCTCGCCCATTTGCCGAACTCGCCCTCGAACTCCGGATCGAGAGGCGCGGCGGGCTTGTCGGGCTCGTCGTTGGCGATACCGTGCCGCAACTCCTCGACAGCGCACCCCGTGCACCCCGGAACATCCGGCAAGGCGAGGTGGTGGGCGAACATCTGCGGAATGGCGCGCGTGGCGCTGAGGTCACCGCGGTCGGGCACCGACCGTCGCACCTTTTCGATGAGTTTCGCGAGCTGCGGCTCGGCGGTCTGAAAGGCCTTGCCGGTGCTGTCCGCGGCGAGAGGGTGCTCAAGTTCCGGAGCGATGCGCAAGCGCCGAGTCTCGAGTCCCACCAACGCGCGATGATCCTCGCTCTCCATGGTGGCCCTTGCCGAGCCGTAACCCAGGCCTTGGGTCTTGCTCGTGGTGGTGAGAAGCACCCAGTCGCCCGCGTTGGCGTCCACCACCAGTGCCCGGATGAGGTACGAGCCCTTGCGGCGGTAGTCGCCCGTCCCGTACATGGCCACTCGAGAACCGTCGGCGAAGCGCAGCAGGTAACGGAAGTAGTCCTGCGGAGCCCGCGCGCGCGCCTCGCGGTCGAGAACCACGAGCGAGGACGAGAGGACTCGGGCGACCTCCGTTTCCCCCTGGCGAACGGAGAACAGTCGCTCCATCCGTACCGGCCGGAGCTTGTCTACTACTGGCCTCGGTGGGTCACCGGCGGTGGCGGCCACCGCGACCACCATGAGGTGTAGGAGACCCAGCGCGCGAACGAGCATGATCATCCTCCCCTACTAGTAGCACCAATCGACGAGGCAAAGGCCATGGCAGGCATGGAACTCGGTCAACGCGATATAGGGTGGTCTCCTATGGTAGATATTGCACTCGTAGACAATCTCGCAGCAACCGCCGCACGAGCCGCACGAGGAGGTTTGCGAGCTGCAGGTCTCGTTTGGATTCCAGCCTCCACAGCAGTCCCAGGAGACCGCCGATGGTGTCGAGGCTAGCATCAACACGACCGCCACCACCGCCACACGCCGATTCCGCTGCACTCTAGGCCTCCTCTCTCTTGCGCGATCGCAGTCCGTTTTCGCATCTTTATTCTCTCTCTCTCTCTCTCTCTCCGCTGTCAAGCCCCTCCCGCTGCGTGGCGACGCCGATCGGCTGCCGGTGGCAGGCGACGACGCTTCGACGGCGACCGGCGCCCTCGCCCGCTACGCCTCCGCCCTCCGCCTCGAACCCACCGGCCTCGCCTGAGCCCGGCGAGGGCGAAGAGACCGGTCACTTCGCCGCACGGAGTCGTGCGCCCGGGAGCGAGAACGAACAGCCGTGTCACGGAGAAGGACGTCGTCCTCAGGCGGCCTCATGGAGCGGCATGGCCTCGCGCAGGACACGGTCTCGGAAATGCGGGCTCAGGAAGCCCGGTGTGTTGAGGTCGACCGGTCTTCCGAACAGAGCCGACAGCTCGTCCTGGATTGCGACGAAGCGCAGGCCGACGCTGCGGCCGGGGATGAACTCGACCAGGATGTCGATGTCGCTGCTCGGCCCGAAATCGCCGCGCAGCGCCGAACCGAACAGCGCCAGCCGACGGATGCCGTGGCGACGGCACAGTGCGGCGAGCGTGTCGCGGTCGACGTTCAATCCTCGCGGCGGCATCGGGGGCAGTGCTACCGCGCCGCTCCTACATGCTCCTCCGATACTGCCCACCGACCTCGTAGAGGGCGCGTGTGATCTGGCCGAGGGAGCGGGAGGAGACCAGGGGAGAAGAAGTCTGGAGGGGCAGCCGTGGGAGCACGGACGCTCAGGGCTCCCTGGGTGGCGTCGTGCTGCGCCGAGTCGGCGGGCCAACAGAGGCGCGAAGGGCCCCGGCGCTTTCGCGCACGCGCTCGGCCAACCGGATCTTCTCAGCCCAGGTCAGGGCCCTGCGCCGCCGCTGCCACCGGGACTGCAGCTCGAGCAACTCGCGGGCATCACGCATCGAGGAACCTCGTCCTGAACTTCCGCCATGCCTCGGTCAGGCCGTGTCGAGTCGCCAGGCTCGCGATGGCCTCCGCGGTGACACTGCCGGACTCCAGGAGCGCGAGGACTCGGGCGAAGTCCTTGGCTCTGCCGACGCTCAGCGCGATCGCGGCGAGGTGGTCCGCTCGTACCACCCGAAGCGGCTCGCCTTCGAAATCCGCTGTTTCGGCGCGCTCCATTGCTTCCCTGGTGAGGGAGCTGAAGGCGGGAACGAACTGGACGGGCCACGCCCCCACGCGGACCGCCTCGCCTTCGGGGTGCCACCCCTTCGCGGCGCAGTAGGCGTAAATGTCGCGGAGCAGGTCGAGCGACTCGCTGCGAGGGACGGAGACGAGCACGTCCGCGTCGATGGTAGCGACGGCCTCCGTGTAGCGCATTTGCGCGATCGCACCGAACAGGGCGTAGTCGAGAACCACGCCCGCGTCACGCATCTCGTTGAGCAAGTGCGCCAGCTCCTTCACGTTCCGATTCTACCGGACACCTCAGACCGCGGCCAATCCCGTCTACATGCTCCTCCGGTACTGGCCGCCGACGTCGTAGAGGGCGCGGGTGATCTGGCCGAGGGAGCAGGAGCAGACGGTGCGGAGCACTGGTGTCAGTACTCCAATGTCATCCCGAGTTGTGGAGCCAGCGCTCGTGGCGGTGCACCGTATGGGTGAGGACGACCATCTCCTGAAAATAGGCGTCGGCGCGCTTGGCGTGGGCGTCAACGCTGGCCTTGAGGACGTCGAAGCCCGACTTCAGGTCGGCGATCTGCTGCTCGATTGCTCCGAAGCGCTTCTCCAGGTACTCGATGAGATACGCGGTGTCAGGGCCCATGACGGTCCATTCTCGATCCTGGCGGCGATCTTCGCAAGAGCTACATGCTCCTCCGGTACTGGCCGCCGACCTCGTAGAGGGCGCGGGTGATCTGGCCGAGGGAGCAGGAGCAGACGGTGCGCAGCAGTTCGGCGAAGAGGTTGCCGCCGCTACGCGCGGCTTGCTGGAGCGAGGCGAGCGCGATCGGCGACGGGACCTCCCAGGGGAGTGCCCGGTCCAGGAGCGACGGGACGGCCGCGTCGCGAGCTTCGCTCGCTCCTCGCAATGACACGGTTTCCTTCTCTTCTCCCGGACCCCGGACCCCGGACCCCTTGAGGAGCGGGGGTGTTGTTCCCTGTTCCCTGTCCCCTGTCCCCTCCACATGGCGCCGCTGGAAGTCGCGCACGTGGTCGAGCCGCGCGTCCTTCTCCTCCTTGCTCGCCCGGGTCAGCTCGCCGGCTTCGAGGACGTTCTCACCGCGGGTCGGGTCGAGGAAGGTGTTGACGCCGACGATGGGATAGCTGCCGTCGTGCTTGAGCCGCTCGTAGTGGAGCGACTCCTCCTGGATCCTGGAGCGCTGGTACCCGGTCTCCATGGCGCCGAGCACGTCGCCGCGCTCGGAGAGCCGCTCGAACTCGGCGAGCACCGCCGCCTCGACCGCGTCGGTCAGCCACTCGATCGCGTGCGAGCCCTGCCACGGGTTCTCGTTCTTGAGCAGGCCGAACTCCATCGAAGAGATGAGCTGGATCGCCACCGCACGGCGCACCGACTCCTCGGTCGGGGTGGTGATCGCCTCGTCGTAGGCGTTGGTGTGCAGGCTGTTGCAGTTGTCGGCGAGGGCGAGCAGCGCCTGCAGGGTGGTGCGGATGTCGTTGAAGGCGATCTCCTGCGCGTGCAGGCTGCGTCCGGAGGTCTGGATGTGGTACTTGAGCTTCTGGCTGCGCTCGTTGGCGCCGTAGCGCTCGCGCATCGCCACCGACCAGATGCGCCGCGCCACCCGGCCGATCACGGTGTACTCGGGGTCCATGCCGTTGGAGAAGAAGAACGACAGGTTGGGGGCGAAGTCGTCGATCTTCATGCCGCGGGCGAGGTAGGTCTCGACGTAGGTGAAGCCGTTGGCCAGGGTGAAGGCGAGCTGGCTGACCGGGTTGGCGCCGGCCTCGGCGATGTGGTAGCCGGAGATCGACACCGAGTAGAAGTTGCGCACGTTGTGCCCGGTGAACCACTGTTGGATGTCGCCCATCATGCGCAGCGCGAACTCGGTGGAGAAGATGCAGGTGTTCTGCGCCTGGTCTTCCTTGAGGATGTCGGCCTGCACCGTGCCGCGCACCGCCTGCACCGCGCAGGCGAGCGCGTCGTCCCACTCGCCGGGTTCGAGCAGCGCGGCGATCTCGTCCCAGTTCCTGCCGTCCACCACCGGCTGGAGCGCGTCCTCGGGCGAACCGGCGAGGCGGCCGGCGGCGATCAGGCGGCGCTTGGCCTCCTGGCGGCCGGCGACGTTGAAGAACATGGCGAGGATCATCGGCGCCGGGCCGTTGATGGTCATCGACACCGATGTGGCCGGGGCGATCAGGTCGAAGCCGGCGTAGAGGCGCTCCATGTCCTCGACGGTGCAGATCGACACGCCGGACTCGCCGACCTTGCCGTAGATGTCGGGGCGCTCGGCGGGGTCCTCGCCGTACAGCGTCACCGAGTCGAAGGCGGTGGACAGGCGCGAGAAGCCGTGGCCGGAGGCGAGGTAGTGGAAGCGGCGGTTGGTGCGCTCGGGGCCGCCCTCGCCGGCGAACATGCGGGTGGGCAGCTCCTCGGTGCGCTTGAACGGGAACACCCCCGCGGTGTAAGGGTAGGCCCCGGGGACGTTCTCGAGCAGCATGAAACGCAGCACGTCGCCCCAGTCCTCGCTGTCGGGGAGCACGACCTTGGGGATGTGCGTGCCGGAGAGCGACACCGAGGTGAGCGGGACGGTGATCTCCCTGTCGCGGACCTTGTAGGTGAACTGGTCGCGGGCGTAGTCGGCGCGGATCTTCGGCCACACGGCGAGCAGCTCGCGCGAGTCGTGCGTCAGCTCGTGCGCCAGCCTGCGGATCTCCGCGTCGATGTCCGCCAGAGTCGGCTCCGGAGGCAGGGCCCCGGCCACGATCCGCTCGAACTGCCTCCACATCTGGGCGTGTATCGCCGAAGAAGGGGAGAGGGGAGCCGCCACCCCGCCGCCCGGAGGAGGCGGCAGTGGGGACCTCTCCTTGCTCTTCCCTCTCCCCTCTTCCCTCTCCCCTGTTCCTGACAGAATCACCCTCGCTCCGACCAGCTGATAGAGCTGCCTCGCGACGCGGGCCTGCCGCTCGGCGCGCGCGCGCGCGTCGCGACAGGTCCTCGAGATGCCGCGCAGGTAGCCGACGCGGTCGGAGGGGATGAGCGGGTGCCGCTCGGGCATGCCGGCGGGGTGGGCGACGGAGGAGGCCGGCTCCCAGCCGTTGCCGCAGCGGTGGTGGAGCAGGGAGACCAGCGCCAGATAGAGGGCGTTGACGCCGCGGTCGTGGAACTGGTGCGCGCAGGTGGCGAACACCGGCAACGACTCGTCGGCGGTCGCGAAGTCGTTGCGCGAACGGCGCAACTGCTTGCGCACGTCGCGCAGGGCGTCGAGCGCGCCCGGGCGGTCGAACTTGTTGATCGCCACCAGGTGGGCGAAGTCGAGCATGTCGATCTTCTCGAGCTGCATCGCCGCGCCGTACTCGGGGGTCATGACGTAGACGGTCACGTCGGCGAGGTCGGCGATCTCGCTGTCGGCCTGGCCGGCGCCCGCCGACTCGACGATCACCAGGTCGAACCCCGCGCTCGCGCACACATCGATCGCCGCGTGCATGTGCGCGGACAGCGTGCGATGCGCCTGGCGGGTCGCCAGGGAGCGCATGTACACGCGCTCGCCGAGCGAGTTCATGCGGATGCGGTCGCCGAGCAGCGCGCCGCCGGTGCGCCGCTTGGTCGGGTCCACGGCGAGGACGGCGAACGCGCAGTTGGGGAAGTCGGCGAGGAAGCGGCGCAGCAACTCGTCGGTGAGGGAAGACTTGCCCGCGCCGCCGGTGCCGGTGACACCGACGACCAGCGGGCGGCGAGTGGAGTCCGGGGTCCGGGCACCGGGGTCCGGCACGGCGCCGGACTCGACGGCGGAGATGCGGCGCGCCACCTCGCCGTAGTCGATCCCGCCCGCCGCCCTTTCCTGTCTCTCCTTCCCTCTTCCCTCTTCCCTCTCCCCTCTCCCCTGCGTCTCACAGCGGCGGATCATGTCGTCGATCATGCCGTCGAGGCCGAGCTGACGGCCGTCGTCGGGGGAGTAGATCTTCTCGACGCCGCGCTTCTCGAGCTCGACGATCTCCTCGGGGACGATCACGCCGCCCCCGCCGCCGAACACCTTCACGTGCGAGGCGGCGCGCTCGCGGAGCAGCTCGAGCATGTAGGTGAAGAACTCCATGTGGCCGCCCTGGTAGGACGACACCGCGATGCCGTGGGCGTCCTCCTGGATGGCGGCGTCCACGATGTCCCTGACCGAGCGGTTGTGGCCGAGGTGGATGACTTCGGCGCCGTGGGCCTGGAGCAAACGCCGGATGATGTTGATCGCCGCGTCGTGGCCGTCGAACAGCGAGGCGGCGGTGACGAAGCGAACCGTCGGTTTGGTCGTGGCTGGCATCTCTGGCCTTCCCAGCGAATTGTAGCGCCGTGGAGAGGCCGCCGTCGGTGTGGAAAGACTGAGGCGTGAGCAGTGGGTCAGGAGGCCAGGGGGAGAGGATAGAGGGAGGAGGGGAGAGGAGGAAGGCAAGGAGCAGAGGGGAGGGTGGGTCTCTCCCCTCTCCCTCGGGTAGGGGGTGGAAGGCTTCCCTCTCCCCTTCGAGAAGACAGGGGAGAGGGCAGAGGGAGAAGCAAAGAGCACAGGGCAGGAGACGGTTGACCGTTGTCCCTTCTCCGTGAGGAAGTGCGGGGACGTGGAGCGTGGGCCGCGGGCCGTTCGTAACGGCGAACGGTCCTCTGGGGCCACGGGCCACGTCGTTCCGCCTGCGGCGAACTTCTCTCGGCGCTCCGCTCTCGTGGATCGAATGGTGACCGAAAAAAAAGAAGGCCCGGGTTGCCCCGGGCCCGTACTGCCCCCCGACACCACGCCTAGCGGACGTGGCACCCCCGAACCACCGTCGGCGGGAGCGTGGTGGGGTTCTCGGTGAGGCGATCGAAGACGATCGAGTAGGGTTGGAAGAGTGCGTCCGTGGAGGTTGCCTCGATCGTCGCGTAGGCCTCGGTGAGGCCGAAGTTCCTGGTGCTCTCGAAGAGATCGCGGATCTCCACCACCTCGCCCGGCTTGGCGGCGAGCGAGTGGGGCTCGCCGACCACCGCGCCCGCGGCGTCGCGAAGGACGACGTTCAGGATCATCGGCTCCTCGCCGACGTTGACGGCGCCGAGGCCGCTGGAGAACGCGGTGGTGTTGCGCAGGCCCGCCATCACCGCCATCTCGCCGGTGCGGACCAGCTCCTCCTCCACCTCGGGAGGGGTGACGGGAGAGAGGATCTCCTCGATCGCGCGGCGGTAGACGTGGGCGACCAGCGGGCCGTCGGACGAGACGCGCAGCGCCGCGGTCCCGGCGAAGCCCGTCGGCAACTCGAAGGCGGCGAGGATGTCGTCCCAGTCGCGCGCGGCGTGCGCCGGGAGGAGCACCTCGAGAAGGCCGGTGCTGCCCTGCGTCTCGACCGACACGAGGACCTTGCCCTCGCTGTCGCCGGGGTTGACGAGAATCAGGCCGGACGGCTTGCGATAGTGCGGACCGTGACCGACGCCCTCGAACGTCTGTTCGTACGGGTCGGCGCCGACCAGCGAGACCGGGATCGAGAACTCGTCCTCGAGGAGGGCCAGCGTCGCGACGGCCCACACTCCGGAGCCGCCGAGTACCTCGAGGGTGGCGTACGCGGGCGGCCGGGAGCCGGTGCTGTCGATGCCGTCGATGCGCGCCCACTCGCCGGCCTCGAGCGCGACGATCCTCGGCTGTCCGTACGGAGCGCCGGAATCGTCGTACCAGGCCAACTGGGCCGTGGCCGGCGACCCGCCGGTGGCGACGAGGTCGATGAACGTCGACGAGGCCGGAGTGGAGAAGGGCAGCGGGATGATGCCGAGCTGTCCGGGCACCACGCCGGGCTGCGGCTCGGGATCGGGCGCCGCGGGCGCGGAAGGACGCTCGGCTTGGTCGGACCAGGTCCGGGCAACCCTGGCGAGCGGCAAATCGGACACGATCGACAGCGTGCCGATCGAAGACAGGTCCTGGACGTTCCAGTCGAACGCCTGCAGCAGGACGTCGTCCCAGGCGATCAACTGGCCCGAGCGGAGCGTGACCTGGGCGGAAGCCTGCCGGCCCGGGGTCTGGTAGGTGAGCTGGGCCGCGACGGTCTCGGGCCACGGGTTGACGAGGTCCAGCGCCGTGCGCCACGTCGTGCCGTCGGGATCGACAAGGTGCATGACGTCATCGATCCGGGCCTCGGCGTGAAGCGGCGTCAGGGCGGTGAAGGCGTTGTTCTCGGGTCGCGGGTCGGAGACCGACGAGACGATCTCGAACGCCGAACGGGCATCGGTGCAGGGGTCGGACACGGAGAACGTCAGGGACACCTCGCCGGTGCCGAACGGGTCGAGGGAACCCAGGTCGCAGACGACGCTCCCGCCTGCCTGGGAGCAGGCGAGCGCGCCGGAGAAGCGCGAGAAGACGGCCCCGGACGGAAGCGTCGCGGTGAGCGTGAGTCCGGGCGCCGCGTCGGCTGAGAGGTTGGCGACGTCGAAGCCGAAGACGAGGTCCTCGCCGAACGCGGCCGCCTTGGGATAGCGGTTGGCGTTGAGGGCGACGTCGGCTCCCGCAGCCTCGTTGACGCGGAACGTCGCGGCATTGGAGGCGGGTTGCGGGTCGGCGGTGGCCGAGGAAACGACCGCGGTCACCGGCAGCGAACCGGCCGCTTCGACGCGACAGGTGATCTCGGCGGTCGCCTGGGAGCCGGCGGCGAGCCGATCGAGGGTGCACGCCACGCCGGAGTGCGTGGGCTGGCAGTTGGGGGCGGGGCCGACGGAGACCATGGCCAGGCCCTCGGGCAGCTCGGCGGTCAGCGTGACGCCGACGGCGTCCGACGGTCCGTCGTTGGTGGCCACGGCTTGAATCAGGAGGCCCTTGCCGACCGGGGTTCCGGCCGGGCCGCTCATGGCGAGGTAGAGGTTGGCAGACGGCGTCAGCTCGTCGGCGTCGGCCGCGGCGTCGTTGCCGGTCTGCGGGTCGTTGATTCCGGCGGGCGGCGCGATCGTCGCGCCGACCTCGATCGATCCGAGCGCGGCGGGATCGACGGTG
>JBFMCD010000024.1:0-17080 GCA_040754885.1 Acidobacteriota bacterium | reverse complement strand
TTTCCCACACGCCCCACAGCCCCGACGGCCAACATGGAGACATTTCTAAAGAGCTAACGATGGGGACATTTCTAACGAGCTTTGACAGCCCCTCCCCGTCGACTGTGTCCGTGCCCCGTTGTCCGTGAAGAACGAGGCGCCGCACCTGAGCCACGCACTGCGCTTGCGGACCGCCCTCCCCACCCGCTGTCATCCTGAGGCCGCGAAGCGGCCGAAGGATCTCATCGCGCCTGGAGCGCCTCCAGCACGGGCAGCCCCATCCTCGAACGCCTCGGGATTCTTCGTCGCCTTCGGCTTCTCGGAATGACTGCCTCCGGGGGGAACTCGCTCGCCACAGCATGGCTCACCCCCATGCCATCCTCTCCCTTACCCTGTTACCCATCTACCCGGCTTGTTCTGTAGCCCATGTACCCGGTCCATTCCCGGATCACGGCCCACGGACCACGGCCCACGTCGTTGGCCCTTCCGCAAGCCGAGTGTCCCGCTCCGCCGGTCAGCGCGGCCCGATCGCCAGCGCGACGTGTCCCGCCGCGGCGCGCGCCGCCGCCGGCACGACCCTCTCGGCAAGCCGGCACACCTCGCGGGTCTTGGAGCGGAAGAAGCGTTGCCCGAATCCGAGATCGCGGGCGACGAAGCGCAGCAGGGCGTGCTCGGGGTACGCCTTCACCTCCACCCGGTACGCGGTCCTGGTCCCGTCCCGCCAGGCGACGACGTGGATCAGCGCCTCGAACTCGCCGAACGAGCGCCGGCCCCGCGAGAGGACGACGATCTCCGCCGCCTCGGACACGATGCCGCGATACAGCTCGCGGACCTCCGTCGCGTCGCCGTCCTCGTTGTCGTAGCGAAACGTCGCGTCGCCGCCGTGTTCGATCGACGCGGAGATGTCTCCGGCCTCGGGGAACTCCGAGGCGTAGGCATGCAGGAGGTGCAGCAGCGCGTCGGGGCGCGCCAGCAGCGAAGTCACCTGGTCGAACGGGACCGCCACGGCATGGCGCGCGCTGACCTCCACGCACCGGCGGGAGAGGAGTCCGCGCGCCGGCTCTCCCGCGAGGATTCGTTGGACGGCCGGCGAAACATCCGCCGGCCGTCCAACAGCACTGAGGATGAGGAGCAGCAGCGCGCCGCTTGGCACATCCACACACTGACGAGTGCATGCAAAGGCCGCATGGAGCGCGTGTGCAGAGGCGTTGAAGGCGCCGCCGGCCGGATCGGCGCGAGTCCCCGGAATCTTCTCGCCATCGTCACGTCTCGACTGCCATCAGTCGCTCGCGCTCGTCGTCGCTCCACCCTTCGAAGATGTAGCGGAAGATCCAACCGCCGCGCTGGCGCAACCGTTCGTACGACGCCTTCAGGTCGAGGAGCATGGTGATGCGCCGGTCGTCCGACCTCAGTTCGCCGTGGTCGTGCGTCGCCACCGGGACGAAGCCGAGCACCCGCGTGTGGAACGCGTACGGGCTGTTCGGGTCGTTCTCGAACACGTCGGTGATCAGGTGCGTGCAGCGGCGGGTCAGCGCCTCGAGCGCCGCGGCGCGGATCAGCGACGCCGCCGCCATGAACTGGCCTCGCTCCGAGTCGAGCACCGCGAAGCGGCCGACCTCGGCGATCCGATGGCGGCGCAGGAACGCCTCGACGTCGGTCCCCGGGGCGAGCAGCTTCAGGCCGTACTCCCGGTAGCGTTCGAGCGGCAGCTCGAACAGCACGCGCACGACGCCGACCGCGCGCCCCTCGCGCCGGCACAGGAACCATGACACGTCGCTCCTCGCGAGATCTTCCTCCGGGAGAAGGTCCTCCAGGTCGCCGACCCAGCCCTTCTCCTCGACGTACACGGCGTGGAGCACGGACAGCGCGGCAGCGCGGTCGGCGAAGTCCCGCACCGGGGTGGTGGCGATCTGATCCTTGCCGTTGATCACGAGTCCTCCTCGACCGGGGGTGTTCCCGGCCAGTACTTGCCCGACAGACGGGAGATTTCGGTCATGATCCGCGCGTGCAGCCGGCGCACCTCGATCCGGCTCGGTTGCGGAGGAAGCGCCGTCGGCCCCGCGGACAAGGGCGGCCCGATCTCGATGCTCAGCGGTGCGCGCTCCGGGATCTGCTCGCCGGCGACCAGGTCGTGATAGCGGATGCCGAGCGGCACGATCGGCACGGCGGCGTGGAGGACGATCCGCGCCGCTCCCATTTCGCCGCGCAGCAGCCGCTCCGGGTCGCGGTTGACGGTCCCCTCCGGGAACACCCCGACCGGGCTGCCCGCCGCGAGCCGATCCAGCGCCTGGCGCAGCGGCGGCCGACTCGGCACCAGCCGCGGCTTCAGCACGTCGAGCCAGCGCGGCCTCGCGCTCTTTCGCCCGACCACGATCACCTGACTGCGCCGGAACGCCAGTCCGACGAACGGCACGAGGAGGAAGTTCCAGTCGGCCATGAAGTGAACGCGTTTGCCGCCGCGCAGGAAGATGAGCAGCGTCGGGACGATGAGCGCCTCGAGTCGCTGCCCGTGATTGCACACGACCACGAACGGGTCCTGCTCCGGCCGCACCCACTCCTCGCCGGTCACCGCGCGGATGCGCCCGCGTGCCATGGTCAGAATCGTCCGGCACATCAGCCGCGTCAAAGGCTCGTCGCGCAGGTGGGGAAGCGGCCTGGTCCAGATTTCGCGCAGCGTCAGAGCCGCCCGTTGCCGGCACTGCGACCGCGGGGAGTCCGTCACGCAGCGCGGCACGCCTGCCCCTTCATCGTGGGTGCGCGCGCACGTGGAGGCGGTGTGGTCCATATCGTCCCGTTTTCAGACTCTCCTCCGCCGGTGTGAAAGAGCTGTGAATGTCCCGGCTCCCGTTGACCGTCGCCCGTGCCGAGGGGCGAGGCATCTGCCGCGGCCGGTGGACCGTGATCCGTGGGCAAGGAACAGTGATTACTGGGCAGTGGGCCGTGATCCGAGGCCTGTGCACCGTGATCCGAGGCCTGTCGAACGTGGACCGGGGTGCCGGGTCGTCCGGACCACTGATCGCCCTCCCCACCCGCTGTCATCCTGAGGCCCGAAGGGCCGAAGGATCTCATCGCACCCGGAGCGCCGCGAGCATGAGCACTCCCATCCTCGAACGCCACGGGATCCTTCGGTCGCCGCTACGCGGCTCCCTCAGGATGACATTCAATCTCTCTGTCATCCTGAGGCCGCGCAGCGGCCGAAGGATCTCATCGCATTCGGAGCGCATCCACGCTCGACTCCCTCTCCCCCCGGGAGAGGGTTGGGGTGAGGGGGCTCCAGTGCTCCGGTCGTCCTCCGGCTCCGCTCTTCCGTCCCCTCACCCTCTCCCTCTCCCCATGGGAGAGGGGACCGAGATGGCGGGACACGCGGGCTCGCCGACAGCACGCGCCGACAACGGCCCCAGCTACCTCACCGCGCTCCACACCTTGACGTGGCCCTCGGCGGCGGCTGCCAGGACGCGCTTCCCGTCCGCGGTGACACACACCGCCGCGAACGCGTCATCGGGTGCGCCCTGGAGCGTGATCGGCTCCTCCGGCTCGTCCATGTTCCAGATCACCACCGAAGGGTCCATCGCCACGCTCGCGATCCGCCGCCCGTCGGGGAAGAACGCCAGGCCGGCCACCGCGCGCCCGTGCTCCTCGTGCACGCCGCGCACCTCGCGACTCCCCAGGTGGTGCACGCGCACCGCCCCGTCCCTGGCGCCGCTCGCGACCAGGTCCCCCGCCGGCGACACCGCGAGCACGTTGAGCGGCGCGCGGTGCCCGTGCAGCGTCGCGGCCAGCCGCTGCGTCGCCGTCTCGTGCACGCGCAGCGTCTTCCCCGCGTGGCCGGTTACGACCAGCGTCGAGCCGGGCCCGGCCAGCGTCAGGCACGTCACTGCGTCCGGCTGGCGGCGCAGCGAGCGGCGGGCGTCGCCCGCGCGCACCGCAGGCATCTCCCAGAACTTGATCGTCGCGTCGGCGCCGCCGGTCACCAGCGCCTCGCCCCCCGGCGTGATCGCGGCGCCTCCCACCGCCCCCTCGTGGCCGAGCTTCACGTTCAGCTCCAGGCCGCTGGCCACCTCCCACAGGTACACCGCGCCGTCCAGGTGCCCCGAGACGAGCAGGCTGCCGTCGGCCGAGAACGCCACGCACGTGGTCAGCGAGCCGTGCCCCGTGCGCAGGTGGACGCGGTTGCGGAACATCGCCACGCGCATGCGCGTGCCCAGGTCCCAGAAGCGGATCGAGCCGTCCGTCCCGCCGACCACGAGGTACGCCTCGTCGGGCGAGAGCACCGCCGTCTGCACCCGGCGCGGCTCGCCGAACGCGCCGTCCTCGAGGAACGGCGTGCGTCCCGCCATCGGCGTCAGCGGCGACGGCGTGTGCGCCACGCGCGTCACCCGCGCGGAGGTCGCCGGTGATGTCTGCTCCGGCTCTGCCGCCGGCGGCGGCTCCGCCACCGGCGGCGGCGACACCGGAGGCGACGGCGGCGGAGGCGGTGTCAGCGCCACGGGCACCGGTGCCACCACCTCGGGCGGCGGCGACAGCGGCGGAGGCGGCGGGACCGCGGCCTCGATGACTCGTGTCGGGGCCGTTCTCCCGAACGCCGCCGTGGACAGCTCGCCGCGGGTCTCCCGCAGCGCCGCGGCCATCTCCGCGAGGTCGGCGAAGCGCTGCTCGCGGTCCTTCGTCAACGCCCGCGCGAGGATCGCCGCCAGGCTCTCCGGGATCGCCCGCTTCCCTGGGTCGATCGGCGCCAGCGGCGAGTGCACGATGTGGTAGATCAGCGACGGCACCGTCGGCGCCTGGAACGGCCGCCTCCCGCCGAGCAGCTCGTAGAGGATCACCCCGACCGCCCACTGGTCCACCCGGTGGTCGATCGTCTCCCCGGCGAACTGCTCCGGCGCCATGTACGCCGGCGTGCCGAGCAGCTGCCCGGTGCGCGTCGTCGTCGTCGCGCCCTCCAGCCACGCCACGCCGAAGTCGAGGATCTTCACCACGCCCTGCCCGACCAGCTTCACGTTCGAGGGCTTCACGTCGCGGTGGATCACCCCGTGGCGGTGCGCGAAGTGCAGCCCGTCGCACAGCTGCGCGACCGTTTCCAGGATCGCGGCGGTCTCGTTCAGGCGCCCCCGGCGCGCCGCGTCGTCGAGGTCTTCCCCCTCGATGAACTCCATGGCGATGAAAGGCGCCCCATCGACCTCGCCGAACTCGTAGATCGTCACGATGTTCGGGTGCTGCAGCCGCGCCGCCGAGCGCGCCTCGCGCAGGAAGCGCTCGCGCATCCCCGGCCCCGCAAGCATGTCCGAGAACACCGTTTTCAGCGCGACCACGCGTTCCAGCACCGGATCGCGCGCGCGGTACACCGTCCCCATCCCGCCGCGCCCCAGCTCGGCGAGGATCTGATACCGGCCTATTGTGTCGGGCCCGGGGGCCATGAGCTGATGGTACTCCAGGGGTCGGCACACGTCCGCGGACTCAGCGGGCGAGGCGCCTCGCGGTGGTCGGCGCCACGAACCGGATCCCTGGGAAGCGGACCGTGGACCGTGGGCCGTGGACCGTGGACCGTGGACCGTGGGCAGTGGACCGTGGGCCGTGGACCGTGGGCCGATGTGATGGGTCGTCCGGACCACGGATCGCCCTCCCCACACGCTGTCATCCTGAGGCCCGAAGGGCCGAAGGATCCCACCGCACCTGGAGCGCATCCACGCTCGACTCCCTCTGGCCCGGGGGAGGGCTGGGGTGAGGGGGCGAGGGCTCAATCGACACGACATCGATCTGCGAGGACCTAGACAGAACTTGACACCGTCCCTGGTCGCAGGTAGCCTGCTGTCACATCGAGCAGTTCGACAAAACGATCGTGCATCGCAGCGGGCGTGATTCGGGCGTGACGGGGACGGACGACATGGACCTCGAAGCGACACATGGAGTACAGGCGTCGGGCTGTGGACTGGGACAGTCAGGCCCCTCCGTGAGAGCCACGGCCTCGTCGAATGCGACTGGCAGCGCCACAGGCCCGTTGCGCTTCGCAGGCGGTCGGAGATGTCGTGGCTGAGCGTCGCCTGCCGAGGTTCATCCGCTCGCTTCGCTTCTGGAAGTGGGTGGGAATCGCCTCCGCGGTCACCCTGGCTCTGACGCTACTGGGTGTCCTGCACTGGGTCCCCATCCAGTCGGGCCGCGTCGTGGACATGCGCAGCGGCAAACCGATCGAAGGCGCCATCGTCAAGCGCGTCTTCTACATGCCGTCGCCCCCCACGCTCATCGACACGCCTGCCCCGACAACGATCCCCCTGACCTACCGCGAGACGCGCACCGGTTCGGATGGTACCTTCGCTTTCGACCCGATCTTCTTCCCCCGTCTGGCCGGCATGGCGCTGCTGGTGTTCAAACCCGGGATGATGCCGTTCACCGGTTGCTACGTCGAGCGCTCGTGGCGATGGGGCGGGTGCTCCGGGTTCGGTTTCCTCACCGACGCCTGGAATCAAGGCAAATTCACCAAGTCCCTCACGCGCCTCACAATCGAGGTCAGCATTCGCGAGCCCACCATGGATGGGGTCCGCGTCGAGGACTGGCCCTTCGGCGAGGATTGGACGGAACTCAACCCCGAAACCATGAAGCACGACCTCGTCAAGCGCTTCCCCGATGACGTGCACCCGGAAGAGCTGTACTTCCGCAAGCTCAACGCCTTCGTGCGCGACTTGTGGCTCGAGCCCCAGGTCTTCGTCGAGTCGGCGATGAAGTACGTCGAGGATGGTGGTCAAATCACGGAAGAGATTTGGCGCTACTTCAACGACCACCTCCTTGGCTCGATGTCGATCGAGCAGTGCGCCCGCATGCGATTTGCTTGTGAGCGGAACGGAACGGCACTGTGCAGCCCCGAAGTCTCTGAAGCGCTGATGAAGGAGCAACTGACTCTCGAGGTCTGCACAAGATTGAAAGCTGGTGATGTCCAAGGGGCGTTGAATCTGTTTGAGCAGATCGGTCCAGCAAGTCAGCAAGTTCGGGAGGACGTGATACCGAACAGTTGGTACAGGACATGGGGACGCAAGCCTCTGCCGCCAGCAGGTGAAGAACTGAACAAAAGAGAGCTTCTGCATTGTCAGTCACTCGAAGTGGGCTGCAGCGACAGCTACATGCAGTGGTTGTTGGGACGCAAATAGGAGCGACACACGCTGGATTCGCACCGGCTTGGAGGTCCCATGACCCGCGCGACACGTGCATCGGTCCGGCTCGCACAACTCGCCATCGCGATCAACGCTACCTGCCTCCTGAGCTATGAGTGGAAGACCCACAACGGCCTCAGCAAGGCAGGGCGGACGTTCCTTGTCACGCATTCCCAATTCGACAAGCCCTTTGCGGATTTCCTCCGAGACTTCAGCAAAGGAGGCCTCGGCGACAAGTACATCGACAGTAGGGCCGGCAACCCCTGCGACCCTGAGAAGGTCCTTTGCCCGGGTGTGGACGAAGACCATGCCGAAGGCTACGAACTGAAGGCGCTCTCGTGTCTCTACGTTGAGGGAAAGTGTGCCTCCTCGCCACCGTGGGCAACGTGGCCGGTCCCCGGCCTGCTCAACGTCATGGCCTGCACCAAGGACCACTTCCTCCAACCGCTCTCGATTCCGCTTCCCGCGACCGACGCCCTCTCGCACGCGACGTGGTACTTCGACGTCGCCGTCCGGAACTACAAGGCGAGTCTGTGCAACACGCGTATGAAGGAGTTCTACCGCAGGAGCGCCGCGCAGGCGCTAGGCCATGTCCTCCACTTGGTCGGCGACATGGGATCGCCGCAACACGCCGGAATCGAAAACCACGGTCCCTTCCCACTCGGGAACGGACCGAGTTTCGTTGAGTACTGGTCACTCGACGTCTGGGATCAGCAGCAGACCTACATCCGGCCGGACAACGGCCTCGAGGTGCCCGTTGGGAACCTCGTGGTCTGGGCGAATCAGGCCGCGGAGCCCAAGGGTGGCCGTTTCGACCAGATCATGAGCGACCTTGCCGAATACTCGGAGGGTCTTGTCGGCGATTCGCCATATCACCTGGAATTTAGAATCCACTACAGCGACCTGGAGAGGATCCTCGCATCGAGCGGGCTCCAGCCAATCTGGGAGATCACAACCGAGCCCCGAACTTTCAGGCTTACCTCCTTTCTCGCGCGGCAGTTTCCTCCGTACTACCGGCACCTGGAGGGCGACTCGGGCAAATACGACGACAGGCACAAGTTCGGCGACCCCTGGTTCTCCTACCCCGACTTCTGGAGCACGTCCGCAGAGTTTCGAGACGATGTCGAACTCCTTCTCACGAGCCGTGAGATCGCGACGCGCCTCTGGGCCGAGCCGGACCTCGAGCACCCCGAATTCCCGATCGTGTTCGACACCAAACTCAAAGAGTTGATAGGGGAGACGACCAACGCGACCGCCGGCGTCATTCTCTCGTTCTGGGAGCACGTCAGAGGCTTCCAGTGTCCGTGTGAGGAGATCACGCCGTGTGACGTCACCGGCGTCCCGACCGACTCCGCCTCGCGCCAGTCCTCGACTCCGTTTGCGCCGTCAGATCGCTGCGACCCGCCGCCGGCGCCGCCGTACACGCCGGGGCGGGATTTTCCCGACGACAACGCGGGCGTGCTCGCGGCGGCGCCGGCCGCGCCCCTCGCCACCGGCGACGTCTCGGACACCGACTCGGCGTGGAGCCTGAACCACTGGGAGCGCGTTGCCGCGCTGGGGATTGAGAAGAACGTCACAAGCCTGTGCGATTTCGGACGGGCCATGTGGTTGGCGATCCAGGGCGCCGAGCCGGCCTTGCCGCGGGACGAACTCGACGAGGAGAGCGCGACCGCCATCGCGCACGAGATCGGCGAACTCTCGACGAAGTATCAGACGGAGCGCCGCCGCCCCGAGGACGACATCCCGACGGTCGCGCGCGTCGCCGTGCTCGAAGCCGGATTCCACGGCGGCGCCGCGGCGCTGCTCGACCGCCTCGGCCACCTCTACGTCACGGTCGGCCATGAGTTCGACCCGCTCGCCGCGGCCGAGGCGCACCCGCTCCTGCTCGTCCCCTCCGGCGGCCTGTACGGCGCCGCGTCGAGCGCCGCGCTGCGCGAGCGCTTCGCCGCCTACGTCGAGGCCGGCGGCACGCTGCTCGTCATGGCGCAGATGCACGGCCGCGACTTCGACGCGGTGCCGGTGCCCGCAGGCGAGACGCTGCACGGCTGGGGGTGGTACGAGGACCAGAGTTGCTGGCGCGACAACGTGCGCCTCGCGGCGGCGCACCCGGCGATGGCGTCCGGGTGGCGCGACACGCTTTCGCTGCCCGTGGACGGCTCGTTCGACGCCTGGCCAGGCAACGCCACCGTCCTGCTCCGCCGCGTCAACGGCGGCATGGCCGCGCTGCTCACCTACCCGATCGGCGCCGGCCGCGTCGTCGTCTCGAGCAGCTTCGAGGACTGGGCCGAGGGCAACACGCAGACCTCGACGGACGGGCTCGCGCTGATCTCCGACCTGATCTCCTGGGGCCTCGACCCCGCGCGCGAGCGGCCGAGCTGCCAGCGCGGCACCGCCTGCACCACGCCGTTCTCCACGGCGATCGCCAACCGCGCCGACGACGCTTCCGACGTCGTCGAGTGGCGTCTCGTGGACTCCCTCGGCCGGCCGGCGCTGCACCAACCCTGGCGGCAGAGCCTCACGCTCCAGCCCGGCGAAGAGCGCACCGTCTCGCTCGTGCCGCCGCTCCCGACGCCGCCCAGCCAGCAGTCCATGCCCGCGGGGATCTACCACCTGCGCTACCGGCTGATCGACAGCGCGCGCACCCTGCGCCGTCTGTCCGGCGCCGAGACCGCGTGGTCGGTGCAGACCGAGGCCGAGGCCGGGCAGTTCGTCCTCCACGCCTGGCCGCAGTGGGTGCAGAACCTGCCGAGCCTGGGCGTCGCGGCGACGCTCGACTCGGAGATCGTCGCGCCGCACACGCGCGTGCCGCTGCACCTCAGCGTGCGCAACTTCGGCGCCGCGCCGTTCGCCGGCACGGCGCGCGTCTCCTACATGGCCCCCGGAGTGACAGGCTGGACGCCGCTCGGCGATGTCTCCATCGAGGTTCCCGCCGGAGGGCTCCACACCGCCACGCTGACCGTCGGCCCGATGCTCCTGCAGGCGGGGCACGACGGCCTGCCCGGCGGGGCCACCATCCGTGTCGAGGTGTTCGCCGAGGGCGCGCCCGTCCCTTCCGTGACCGCGACGCGCAACGTCCTCACCAACGTCCGCTACCTCGACACCACGCTGGTCGCGTCCGACCCCCAGGCCGGGCCGGGCGACACCGTGGAGTTCGCCGCATCGGTGGTCAATCGCTCGATGGGCCGCGTCGAGGGACTCGTCCGCTACGTCTACCGCAACTTCGGCAACCTCGGCGGCGCCGCGCCCGAACCGGTGCGCGACGCGTGGCAGCCGTTCGCGCTCGAGGCGGGACAGACCGGCGCGTTCGCCGGCAGCTTCGAGGTGCCCTCGGGGTGGCAGGGCACGCTGCAGGCCTCGCTGCACACCTGCTTCGAGGACCAGCCGTGCTGGACCTCGGGGAACGAGCTGGACAGCGACTGGTTCGTCCACCGCACCCAGGTCGCCTTGCCGCTCCCCGCCGTCGAGCTTTCCCCGGGAGACATCGCCCCGGTCGCGGGCCCGGCGTTCCGCCTGCCCGTCCGCGTGCGCAACGTCGGGTTCCAGCCGATCGCCGGCGGCCGCGTGCGGCTCAAGCACTTCCCGTTCGGCGACGAGGTCGTGAGCGACACGTTCGACCTCGCGCGCGGCGCGACGCTCGACCTCGTCCTCGACCTGCCCTTCGACCCCGGCACGCGCCCCGATATCGGCCAGTGGCCCCTCGCCCTCGAGTACACCGACCCGCTGTGGGCGGCGTACCGCCCCGGCGAGCCGTGGGCGTTCAGGCTCGGCTGGACCGTGCGCTACGGCGCCTCCCTCGCGCCCGCCGCGCGCATCGAGGCGCTGCACGGCCACGACGCACTGCGCGGCCGGGTCGTCCTCGAGAACCGCTCGACGTTCCCGCGGACGTTCACGATGCACCTCTCGTGCGCCGAACTCGGCTACGACGAGACACGCGACGTGTCCGTGCCGGCGCAGCAGAAGGCGCCGTTCGACCTCGTCATCCCGATCGGTCCCGCCACACCGTACGGCCTGTACCGGCTCGACCTGCAGGGCGGCGACGGCCAACTGCTCGACCTCGGCGGCTACTCGGTCCTCGCCGTCGCCTCGCCCGGCCCGGTGATGGACATCCGCCTCGAGGGCGAGCCGCGCGCGGGCGCCACGCTGCAGGGGACAGCGCGGCTGACGCCGTGGCCCATCGCCGCGCCGCTGGCGGGCACACTGGCGATCGTCTGCCCGATCTCCGGGCTGGCCGAATCGCGCCCGGTAACGCTGACCAACGGCGCCACGACAGTGGAGACGTTCGCGGTGGCGCTGCCCGCCGACGTCGGCCCCGGCAACCACCTGTGCACGCTGACGTGGAGCCAGCCGAACGGCCACATCGTCTCCAAGGACGCCTGGTTCGTCGTGCCCGACGCGCACTACGCCATCCGCCAGCTCACCACGGAGGCCGAGGAGGGCGGCGCGATCCGTTACGAGGTGACCAACAACGGCGGCGTCCAGGCGGCGTTCGTTCCGGTGTGGACGCTGCGCACCGGCGCGACCGTCGTCGCCACCGACACCGCCGTGCTCGACCTCGCGCCGGGGCAGCAGGAGACGTTCGAGTTCGGCGTTCCCGCCGGCGTCCTCAGCGGCGTGTACGCCACACACCTCGAGTTCCTCCTGCCATCCGGGGAGACCGGGCACTTCCCCGGCGAGGTGCGCATCGCCGGCGTCGAGGCACAGATCTCGGTGGCGACCGACCGCACGCTCTACGTGCGCGGCGATCCGATCACCGGCTGGGCCGACATCGCCAACGGGCCACGCCCGTTGACCGGCGCGACGGTGAAGCTGGAGGTCCTCATCGAGCAGAACGAGTGCTCAAGGCCGACACCGTGGAGTTCTTATCAGGGCAGAAACGAGAGGACCGGATCATCGCCCGAGTGCACGGTGATCACCGGTGGCTACGACGAGATCGACTCCGAGAGCGGACTCGATTCGGACGAAGTCCTCGCCGCCGGCGCCGGGCATCTGAGCGGCAGTGGCGGTGATGAAGTTGCAGCCTTTGAACGGTCCGCGGCCGGCCAGTGGGCGATCTCGGTCTTTTCGGGCTTCGCGAAGGTCGCGACGTTCCCCATCCCGATCCAACCTTCGAGCGCCGCGGTGACCATCGCCGACGCCGATTCCGACGATCAAGCCGAGGTGTACGCCGCCGACGTCTCCGCCGGCTCCGTCACACTGCGCCGGCTCACGTCCTCGCTCGCGCTGGAGTGGGAGACCTCGCTCGGCCCGGCCGGACCGGAGCAGCCGTTCCCCGCCGGTGGCCCGCTCGCCGCCAACCTCGACGACGATGCGCCGCTGGAAGTCGTCGTCTCGACCGGGGCCGATCTCGTCGCCCTCGACGCGCAGACCGGAGCCGAGATCTGGAGGATGTCGCAGACCGCGCCCGAACTCGGCGACGGGAGGGTCAACGGCTTCGCGACCTCGCAGGTCGTGACCGGTGGCTCGGACGAGATCGTGCTCTCCTTCGTCGCCGACGCCGCGCCGGAGGCCGGGCTCGTCGTCGCTCTCGGCGGCGACGGCGCGCGACTCTGGTCCGCGACGCTCGCCGCCCCGGTCGCCGGCTCGCCGGTGGTCGTCACGGCGGAAAGCCACCTCCCGCGCGTCGCGGCCGTGGAGAAGCCCGCGTCGTCCAGCACACCCGGCGCACTCGTGCTCCTCGAGGGCGCAGACGGGTCGTTGATCTGGCGCACGGCCACGCCGTTCTGGAGCGCGTGGCAGCCGTCCGCCGGCGATCTCGACGGCGACGGCGAAATGGAATTCGTAGTTGCTGCCGGCGACGTGACATGCCCAGGCTGCACGCGCGGTGGCGTGATCGCCTTCGAATCGGATGGGTCCACGAAGTGGTCAAGAACGGGAACGAGCGTGGTTGCACCGGCTCCCGCCCTCATTGCCAACGCGGATGGACTGGGCGCCTCCGAGGTATTGTTCCAATTTCGGTCCAATTCCGACGGGTCCATGCTCCTCTGGGTCGTCGACGGCCTACGCGGCAGCTGGATGGCATGGGGTGGCCGGTACTATGACCCTACCGGCCGGCCACTGACGCTACTGAGTATCGGTGGTGGATGCCACGCTTACGTTCTGGAGAACACACGTTACTTCCACGGAGTGCCCCCACCACCAAACTCGCCGGAGCCCAATGATAAGCCCCACGAACAGGGCACCGGCACGACGATCTGGCAATGGGAGGGGCCAGTCGAACTCGCAGCAGGCGAAACCCAGCGCTTCCAGCAGATTTTCACACTGGGCGAACGCACGGGGGTATTTCGCTTCGTGGCGACGCTCCGGTCAGCGCTTGGGCGAACGATCGCCCGCGGCGATCAGATGTTCCAAATCGAATGGCCCTGGGGTGTAGTCGTCAACCTCGATCCGATTCCCGCGGCCTTGCCGCACGATGTACCCCTGGCTGTCTCCGGTGCGATTCACAACCGAAGCAACAGCTACATATCAGGGACAGTTCACGGCGCAATTGACACTTTCGGTTGCTTTCAGAAGGAGGTGTCCTGGTTGGCCCCGGGCGACTTCCACCTGTTCAGCTTCGAGACACTGGTACGAACACCGGGCGAGCATCGCCTCTGGGTGTTCTTTGGGAACTGGGGTGTCTACGAGGCGTGGGCAAGCGCTGTCTTTCGCTCCGAGTTCCCGCGCGTGACCGCGACGCTCGAGGCGCCGCTCGCCGCGGGCTCCGACCCGATCCCCGTCGTCGCGCGCCTCGTCAACCCCACCGTCCTGCCGCTCGACCTCGACGTCACCCTCGACTCCGACACCGGCGGCACGCTCGTCCAGACGGCCGTCCATCTCGAGCCCGGCGCCGTGCGCGAGATCGCGCACCAGGTCGCCCTCGACCGCGACACCCGCTTGCACCTGCTCGTCGCGGGCGACGCCGCCTCCGAGAAGGAGGTCCTCGTCGCCTTCGACGCCCGGCCCTCCCTCGACCTTCTCAGCGCCTCCGCGATCCCCGCCGGCGCGGCCGTGCTCACCCTCCGCGCCTTCAACGGCGGGTCCCAGCCCTTCGCCGGCACGCTCGACTGGAGCGCCACCGGCGCGGTCGCGGGCGCCGGCTCGGCCGCGGTCCGGCTCGACCCCGAGGGGTGGGCCGTGATCGACCTGCCGGTCGCCGTGATCCCCGGCCAGGCGATGCTCGAGGCCACGCTCGGCCAGCACCGGCTGACCGTGCCGCTGCTCGGCTACCTCGGCGGCGCCGGCACGATCGAGCTGTCGGCGCCGTCGCTCGCGGTCGAGGGGCCGGTCCTCGCCGACACGCTCGTCCGCAGCCTCCTCCCCGAGACGACCTGCGTGACCGCGCTCGTCGAGGCCGTCGCGCAGCCCGGCGGCGAGGTCGCCGCCTCCGCCACGCGCGGCGTGACCGTGCCGGCGGGCGGCGAGAGCGCCGCCTCCGTGGTCCTGTCGCTCCCGCCCGGGACCTACCTGCTGCGCGCCTCCATCGCCGGCGACGCCTCCTCGCTCGCCGAGCTACCGATCGAGGTGCGCCCGCGTCACGTCATCGCGCTCGACGCCTCGGCCGTGCCGCCCGACGCCGACGGGATGATCGGCATCGCCGTCACCGCCGCCAACACCGGCGCCGAGACCGCGCTCGGCCAGCTCGCCGTCAGCGGCCCCGTCGCCCCGACTTCCACGCCGCTCGACCTCGATCCCGGCGTCCCGGCGCAGGCGCTGATGACCCTCGAACCCGGCGGTCTCCCGGACGGCGCCGTGACCGTGCTGCTCCGCTTCCTGGACGGCGCGGGCGCCGTGCTCGCCGAGCGGGCGGTCCCGCTGACGGTGACTCCCGCCGCCCTCGAGGTCGTCGCTCCCCCGACCCGCATCGAGGGCGACGCGGGCCACACCGTGGCGCTCGACGTGCCGATCGCCAACCGCGGCCTGCGCGCCGCGTGCTGGACCCTACTCGCCACCGCCGCCGACGGCGCGGTGTTCGACGGTGCGGCGTCCGGCTTCCTCGCCGGGGGCCAGGCCGCCCTCGCCCACGTCGACGTCCCACTCCCGCAGGACCAGCCCACCTCGGCGCTGCCGCTGCGCTGGACCGTGCTCGCGCAGCCGGCCGGGCCCGACGCTCACGACGTCGCGGCGTCCGGCGTCTCCACGCTCGCGGTGCGCGGCGTGCCCGTCACCGTCGCGGCGAGCCTCGACCGTCACGAGGCCGAGGTCGGCGACAGCGTCGCGCTGACCCTCGACATCTCCGGCCCCGGCGACCCGCTGCCGCTCGTCGCGGTCGTCACCCACGGCGACCACCTCGAGCGGCGCGAGATCGAGGTCTCGGTCCCGACCTCGCAGCTCTTCTCAGTGCCGATCGACGCCCTCGGCCTCGACCTCGCGTGGGGCCTCTACTGGCCGTCCGGGCGCGCGATCCACCTCGACCAGACGCCGATCCGCGCCGGCTCCGGCGACCTGGTGCTGCTCCCCGACAAGCCGGAGTACCTGCCCGGAGAGACGGCGGCCGTCTCCGCCTCGTTCGTCGAGGGCGCGATCCTCGAGGCGGTCGGCTTCGCGTCGAGCGTCGAGCTGGAAGCGCCGGGCACGATGACCTTCGCGATCCCGCCGGACACCCCGCGCGGGCGCCACCCGATAGTGTGGACGCTGCACCGCCCGGGACCGGACGGCCCGCTCAACGGCGTGCTCGACGTCCCCGTCCGCGGTCCGCGCGTGCGCATCACCTCGGTCGAAGTGTCGCCCGGTCAGGCGCAGCCCGGCCAGCCGGTCGAGGTGACCGTGCGCGCGATCAGCGACACGGCCATGCCCGCCTCCCTGCGCGGCTGGCTGGTCGCGCCGAGCGGCGCCTCCGCCCCGCTCGGGCAGATCCCCGTCCAGCTCGAAGCGGACACCCAGCACGAGGCCGCCTTCACCGTCGCCGCGACCACCGCCGAGCCCGGCACCCACGCCCTGGCCGTGGCGCTCGACGCGCCCTCGGGCGAGCGCCTGGCCAACGCCGCCGCCCCGCTCGACGTCGGCGACGGCCGCGTCCTCGGCGTCCGCGTGCGCCACCGCGCGTACCCCGTCACCGACGAGCGGCCCGTGGCGCTGGTCACCGTGCAGGGAGCGGGCGCCGCCGAGCTGGCGCTCGCCGTGGACGGCGCCGAGGTCTCGCGCGACGGCGTGGCGCTCTCCGGCGTGTCCACGATCCAGGTGCCGCTGCCCGACCTCGAGGCCGGCTGGCACGACCTCGACGCGACGATGGTCGCAGGCGGGCTACCCTCCTCCGCCTCCACCCGCTTCCTCGTGGCCCGGCCGCCGACGGCGTGTTCCGCCGCCCTGGCCGCCCCCTCCTCGCTGTGGCCCGCCGACGGCGCCTTCGTGCCGGTCGAGATCCTCACCGGAGCAGGCCCCGACGCGGGACGCGTCCAGCCGACCGTCACCGAGATCCTCCAGGACGAACCGGTGGACGGCCTCTCCGACCGCGACGCCGCGCCCGACGCCACCCTCGCCCCGCTAACGTTGCGCGCCGAGCGCGACGACGCCGGCAACGGCCGCGTTTACCACATCCGCTTCCGCCTCGACGGCGACAAGGACGGCTGCACCGGCGAGGTCCTCGTCTGCGTCCCGCTCGTCGCGGGCCAGCCATGTGCCGACGGCGGCGCCCTCTACGACGCCACGAGGAGGTAACGACGGCTTCGCTGCGAACAGGAGCAAAGGCGTGGACCGTGGGCGGTGAACCGTGGGCCGCGATCAATTGGCCGTGGACCGTGGACAGAGGTGCCCTCGTCTCTCGGATCACGGGACACGGTCCACGGTCCACGTCGTTGGCCCTTCCGTAAGCCGAGCGTCCCGCTGGGTCCGTTGACGGTTGTCCGTTGTCTGTTGCCCGTGAAGACAAAGTAGGCGTAAGCGGAGCGTCCCGCTCCGCCCGCGAACTCACCACCCCACACGCTGTCCTCCTGAGGCCGCGCAGCGGCCGACGGACCCCGTCGCACCTGGAGCGCCGTCAGCACGAG
>JBFMCD010000023.1:0-3052 GCA_040754885.1 Acidobacteriota bacterium | reverse complement strand
CCGCTCGTAGTAGGTGAACAGGCCGATCGCGCCGGTCGGGATCCGGTCGAACGCGGCGTTGCCCAGTTCCTTGCGCAGGCTCGAGGCGGTGACGAAGATCTCGTCCTTCGAGGTGCCGAAGCGCTCGACGTAGACCGGGAGCTGTCCCTCGTCGATCGCCCGGCCGATCGTCTTGCCGACCATGGCGGCGGCGATCGGCGCGCGCGCCATGCCGACCAGGCGCGCGTACGGCGCGCACATCGCCAGTCCCTTGAAGATCTGGTCCTCGAAGGTAAAGCCGCCGGCGACCGCGATGGCCGGGATGGTCGCGCCGCGCTCGGCCAGGCGCGTGCAGTACTGGTGGAGGAGGGCGTGCAGCTCGACCGGCGGGACGCCCCACTCGTTCATCATCCGCCACGGGCTCATCCCCGTGCCGCCGCCGGCGCCGTCCACGGTGAGCAGGTCGATCCTGTACTTCGCCGCGTACTTCACCGCCCGCGCCAGGTCGGCCGGGCGGTACGCGCCGGTCTTGAGGAACACGTACTTCGCGCCGGCCCGGCGCAGCTCCTCGACCCGCTGCGCGAACCCCTCCTCGCTGACCATGCCGACCCGCGAGTGCCGCTCGAACTCCTTGAACGCGCCGCGTTCGTACGCCTTGATCACGAACGGGTCGTGGGGGTCGGGGAGGACGATGTAGCCGCGCTCGGCGAGCAACTGCGCCTTGGCCAGGTCGCGGATCTTCACCTCGCCGCCGATGTCCTTGGCGCCCTGGCCCCACTTCAGCTCGACGGCCTGGACGCCGAGGGTGTCGATGGCGTACTCCTGGACCCCGAGGCGGGTGTCCTCGATGTTCGCCTGCACGACGATCAGGCCGAACCCGTCGCGCTGATGTTCCGTGTACAGCCGGACGCGGTTCTTCAGGTCGGCCGTGTCCACGACCTTGCCGCCGTTGATCTCGGCTTCGACGTCCATGCCGACGACGTTCTCGCCGATCGTCAGCCCGGTGCCGGCGAGGGCGGAGCCGATCGCGATTCCATCCCAGTTGTTCTTCGCCACGTTGGTCGAGCCGATGCCGGGGATGATCCACGGATAGCGGAACCTGATTCCCCTGTCGTGGCCGATCGTGACGGTCAGGTCGACCGCCGGGAAGATCGCCTTGTCGGAGTCGGCCGGAATGCCGTGCGCGCCGACGGCGGTGCCCATGATGTTGAAGTGCGAGTAGTCGACCGGGTAGACCTTCTCCGCGGCGGTGGTGATCACTCCGAACGGCTGCGGATAGATGACCTCGTGGCCGCGGTACGCCGACTTGCCGATCTCGCACATGCCGACGCAGCCGTCGACGCAGGTGACGCACATGCCGGAGGCGGGGACGATCGACTCCTCGGTGCGGTTCTTGGTGAGGGTCGCTGCGGACGAGTTGACGCGCGAAAGTGTCATCGGGGACCTCCCTGGCTCTGGGGATCGTGGATTGTGGGCCGTGTGCCGTGGGTCGCAGGCAGGACGGCCCGGCGCTGCGACTCCGGGCGGCCCACTGCCCACGGACCACGGACCACGTCGTTCACTTCTGGATCTCGCACGCTACGCACGGCTTCATGTAGCACATCATGTCGTCGAAACCGGGCTTGTCGAGACACGGCGGCTGGAGGTTGGCGCAGGCCCCGCAGACTGCCTTGTCGGGCTCGTTGAAGGTGCAGCGGAGCTGGCACGCCGGGCAGACGTAGACGCAGCCTCCGCACAGGCGGCACTGCTCGGAGCGCGTGTCGAAGGGTGTCCCGACTCGGCGGCGTTCGCCGCGGGCCTGGAAGTCGATCGCTCCGCCTGCCATCTGCTCGCGGCACATGCGGACACAGCGGCCGCACAGGATGCAGTCCTCGTGCTCCTGGCGGAACCGCTGTTTTCGGACGCCGTGCGCCGAGGCGAGGTCCTGGATGACCCGGGACTGCGGACACGATGCGAGGAGCAGTTCGATGACCATGCGCCGTGCGCGCACCACCCTGGCCGAGGCGGTTCTGACGCGCAGCCCCTCCTCGACGGGGAAGGTGCACGACGACACCAGGCGGCTCCGCGGCTCCTCGCCGACTTCGACCACGCACAGCCGGCAGGCGCCGTACGGGCTCAGACCTTCCATGTGGCAAAGCGTGGGAATTGGGAAGCCGAGGAAGCGGGCCGCGTCGAGGACGGTCATGCCCTCCTCGACCGAGAAGCGCAGGCCGTTGACGGTCACGTCGATCATGCGCGACCTCCTTGACAGTCAGCCGTACCCCGGGAGCCGCAGGGCCCCGGCGACCCGCCAGGGTCGCTGGCGCGGAGGGGTGAAGGCGCCGAATTCACTTCGGCGCCGAGGGGAGGTCGCGAGACCTCCCCTCGGAAGAACGCGAGGTCGCAACGCAGGCAGCGTCGGGCCTCGCGGACGGCATCGGCCTCGGAGAGGCTTGCCTCCACTTCAGCGAAGCTGCGCCGCCGGGCGGTGATCGGCAGCCGGGGGGTCGCGACGCGTGTCTGCGCGCCGGCATCGGCGTCGGGGATCAGCGGCTCGACGTAGACGTCCGGCAGGTGCGGTCGTCGCTGCCTGACGAGCGGCTCTCCGCGCAGGTAGAGGTCGATCATCGCGGCGGCGCGTTTGCCGGATGCGATCGCGTCGACCACGGTGTTCGGACCGGTTACGACGTCGCCGCCGGCGAACACGCCCGGCCGGTTGGTGAGCAACGTCTCGGTCGATACGCGCACGGTCCCCTTGTCGGTCACCTCGACGCGGTTGGCGCCGGCGACCGCCACGCAATCGGTGTCCGACCCCTCGCTGATCGCGACGATCAGCGTGTCGAGCGGAACGACGTACTCGCTTCCCGCCACCGGCACCGGTTGGCGGCGGCCGCTGTCGTCGAGCGGGCCGGGGGTGTTCTTCACGCACTCGACGCCGATCAGGCGGCCGTCCTTGGTCAGGATGCGGACGGGCGAGGCGAGCGGTTCGATGTTCACACCCTCCTGGAGCGAGGCCTCGACCTCCTCGGCGAACGCCGGCATCTCGTGCAGGGTGCGCCGGTAGAAGATGGTGACGCTGGTGACCCCGGGCTGG